>CAMOUV010000227.1 GCA_946626695.1 uncultured Blautia sp. | reverse complement strand
CCCCGGCTCTTCTTCGCCGGTCCAGTTCTCCTCGATATATCGTTCCAGATCCTTCAACAGTTCCTCAAGAGATGGTTTCATACAGATTCCTCTTCATCCTTTTTTGTGCAGTTCGTTTCGCTGGTGTGTAGTATGGAAAAGCAGCTGACACTATCATAAGTCATCCCATCACGAAAAAGGTCGCCGAACTGGCGACACCTTTCCACTTTGCCGTATTCTGCTTCCCGGTCACGATCTCTTTCCGATCCCGGGATCATCCCGTCGCAGGATCTTCATGTTACTATTTCATCCCGTCACAGGATCTTCATGGGCTTCCACCGCAGATAATCCCCGGATACCAGATGATAGGTTCGTCCGCGGAACTCTCCGTGAATGCTGTCATGAAACCGGCTCTCGCCGTGGCAGTGCGCGTAGATCACCTGCTCTGCGCCGTACTCCTCCGCCATGTCCGTAAACCCGCTGCGCTCTTCCAGAATGTTGGTGGGCGGATAATGCAGAAACATGATAAACTTCCGGTACCCGTCCGCCTTCGCCTGTTCAAAAGACGTCCGGAGGCGCTGCAGTTCCCGCTCCACAAGCTTCTTCGCGTGAAGCTCCGCCTCCTCGTCCCAGCCCAGGATCCGGCCGCGCCGGTCCAGATAAAAAGGCCCCTCAAAAGTGAACCCCTTTGTGCCGACAAGAGCGTGATCCTGATAAGCCTCATAGCTGTCCTGCAGGAAGGTAAGCTCCGGCTGAAACCGGGCGTTGAGCTGTCCCGTCTTCTTCGCATCCCAGAACATGTCGTGGTTGCCCCGCGTCAGGATCTTCCGGCCGGGCAGCTCCCGGATGTACTGCAGGTCCAGCTCGCATTCCGAAAGATTCTTTCCCCAGCTGTGATCCCCGACCAGGACAAGCGTGTCCTCCTCCGTCACCAGCTTTGTGCAGTTCTTCCGGAACTTCTCCTCATGGTTCTTCCATACACGGTCATGCAGCTGCCCCGGTGCCCGAAGCACGGACTGATAGTGCAGATGCAGATCGCCGATTGCGTACAGACTCATCCCTTATATCCTTTTTACAAACTTTGCAGGCACTCCGGCCACTACCGTTCCCGCCTCCACGTCCTTTGTCACCACGGCTCCGGCAGCCACGATCGCGTTCTCCCCGATCGTCACTCCCGGAAGAACCGTTACATTTGCCCCAAGCCACACATTTTTCCCGATGTGGATCGGGGCCGGAAGCAGGTTCTGCCGCTTCGCCGGGTCCGGATCATGGTTGAGCGTGGCAAGGACTGCGTTATGTCCGATGAGCGCGCCGTCCCCGATATAAATGCCGCCCTGATCCTGAAATTTGCATCCGGCATTGACGAAGACATGCTTTCCAAAATGCGTGTTCTTTCCACAGTCCGTGTAAAACGGCGGGAAGAGGCCGAAGGTGTCCTCGATCTCTTCCCCTGTCAGCTCCGACATCAGAGCCCGTATCTCCGCCGGGGTATGATACCGATTGTTCAACTCAGCAGTGATCCTCAGCGCTTCCTGTGAAAGCTCGTGCATCAGGAGCCGGACCTCCGAATCAGTCCCGACTTCCTCTCCGCTGTTCATGATTGTCCGAAATTCCTGAATCGTCATAGTCCGCTCCCTTCGTCTGCTCATTTCGTCTGTTTCCTTCGCCTGCCCTCTTCGTCTGCTCCCTTCGCCTGCGCGCTTCGTCTGCTCCCTTATTTACATCTTGTACGTCCGGATGAACATCTTCTCATCCGCGCCGCTCTGAAAATATCTTAACAGAATCTCTGCACATGCGTGACTGTCGCTGTCGGCCTTATGATGGTCCAGACAGATCCCATAATAATCGCACAGATCATTCAGCTTATGGCGCATCTCCGGCAGGAGTACCCTTCCCATCCTTGCCGTGCAGCAGTAATGCACGGAAGACTTCCAGAGGATCCCGTAATCGTTCAGACATTTCTTCAGGACGCCCATATCGAATACCGCATTGTGAGCAGCGAGAATGCCGGAAGACATGACCGGCTCGATCTTCTCCCATAATTCCGGGAAGGTTGGGGCACCTGCCACCGTGCGCTTATCGATTCCTGTCAGTTTGATATTGAACCAGTCAAACTCTGCCTCGGGATTCACGTAAGAAAAGAACTCATCTATGATTCTCCCATCCTCAATGACGGATATTCCGATGGCGCTCATCCGATCGTTGTATCGGTTCGGAGTTTCCACATCGAATACTATATATCGATACATTTATGCTAACCTTTCATGTAGATATCTTCCAGCAATGCCAGTCCTGTTTTTGTTTTGAACACATTGTCATGGAATTTGCCGACAGCTTTGCGGTTTTTATCGTCCTCTCCTGCATTGACCAAAAAATCCGCTTCCAGCAGGATCTGATAGTCCAGACCGTCGACATTCGTAAAAGTTTGGTGCTCCTCATTCTCTCATCTATTCAGCGCCGCACTCAGGGAATTCGGAATGCCGCGCGGCCCGCGAACCGCGTAGATCCCATACTCCGCCTT
>CAMOUV010000226.1 GCA_946626695.1 uncultured Blautia sp. | reverse complement strand
GGCCTGTGCCGGAGATGGTCTTCAGGATGGACATGGCCATGGCTACCTTGATGTCACCTTCCACTGCGCAGGCGGTGCCCTGCTTGATCAGCATGGAGAACGCGGGGATCAGCATGCTGTCCAGCTTGCCTGCCACGCCCTGGGCAAAGCCGTCATAATGGGAAGCAACCAGACCCAGCTGCTCGTCCTTGACCCACTGCTCAAAAGCCACCACATATTTGGCCATATCCCAAACCTTTTCGATGGTGCCGCCGCCTTCGATCTCGAAGGTGTCCAGGATATCCTGGGCTTTGGCACGGATCGCGTCCTCGTCGGTGATGTCATCGGCGATGGCCCACATTTTTTCCCAGTCGAACTGCTTGGTGTAAAGCCACATACGATGATACAGATTGGTCTCGTCGATGTACAGATCCATCATGCCCGGATACGGACGGCCGATCTGCGCGATGTTGGTATCGCGGAAACGTCTGCGGACCTGGGCTGCACGGCACCAGTCTTCGATCTCAGCCTGTACATAGGGATCGCCGCCTTCGACAACGCCTGTGATCACGGCATGTCTCTTGCCGGCTCTTTCAAGATCGGCCACCATCTCGCCGACAGCGCCGCAGGCATACAGTTCACCCAGCCATTTGGGCGTATCGGTGTTCGCGTAGTCCGGAGCTTTCAGCTTCTGTACGTTCACCAGAACGACCGGGACATCCAGATCCCGTACTGCGGGAAGCATATTGTAGGAAGTAGCATAGGTCAGAAGCTGCAGGATCACAAGGTCCACGTCGGCTGCACGGAATTTGTCTCCGGCTGCCATGGAAAGTTCCTTGGTGGTCACGATGCCGCCGTCGATGAGCTCCACCGTATCCGGAATGGTCTTCTTGAAGGCTTCATACTGTCCTTCAAACTCCGGTACCAGCGACGGGAACTGGGGCAGATACGCGCCGAGTGCGATGGCAAATACGCCTACTCTTGCTTTGGTGTTTACTAACATGTTGACCTCCTTATATGTGTACTTGTTTTCTTTACGCCTTGTAAATCTTGATATCGAAGGACTCGTGGATCACGGTACGGGCCTCTTCCACAGTGTCGAATTCTTTCGCCTTCAGCATCTGTGCGGTGATGTTGCCGATGGCGGTAGCCTCTCCGGGGCCTGCATGGATCTCCTTCTTCGTAGCGACTGCGGTCAGCTTGTTCAGGTAATCCGCATTGGAGCCGCCGCCCACGATGTGGATCCGGCTGTAGGTCCGTCCGGTCATCTCCTCCAGCTCTTTCGCGGTCTTCGCATAGCACTCCGCAAGGCTGGTGTAGATCACGGTGGCCAGCTCGCCGATGGTCTCCGGTACCGGCTGATTGGTCCGGCGGCAGTATTCCTGCACTTCCCCGATCATGGTCTCCGGGGACATAAAGCATTCATCATTCGCATCCACTCTGGAGGGGAAGTCCTTCACCTCTTCGGCCAGATCACAGATCTGCGCGAAGCTGTAGGCATCGTTGAACTCGTGACGAACCGACTGGATCATCCACAGACCCATGATATTCTTCAGATAACGGAAGCGCCCCTCGTAGCCGCCCTCATTGGTCAGGTTCAGCTCGCAGCTCTTCTTTGAGCAGTCTGGCGTCATTCTCTCAATACCCATCAGGGACCAGGTACCGGAGCTGATGTAGATGAAATCATCGTCGTTGGCGGGAACCGCCAGTACGGCAGAGCCGGTATCATGGGTGGCAGGAGCCACCACCTCCAGATCATAGCCGACCTCCGCCTGGATCTCCGGCGTGAGACGTCCGATGCTGGTTCCCGGCATGATCAGCTTCTGGAAGATCCGGCGCGGATATCCCAGCATGTCGATCAGTTCATAATCCCAGTCCTTCGTCTCGGGGCTTACCAGCTGTCCGGTGGTCGCTTCGGTATATTCGCAGGTCTTCTCACCGGTCAGCAGATAATGGAAGTAATCCGGCACATGAAGCATGGTCTCTGCCTGCTCCAGATACTCCGGATGCTGCTTCTTTACGGCCATCAGCTGATAGATGGTATTGAAGATGGCTTTCTGGATGCCGGTCCGGGCATACAGATCCTCCAGCGAGATGATCTTGTAGACTTCTTCATCCATTCCGTCGGTACGGTGGTCCCGGTAGCCCACGGTGTTGCCCAGGACATTTCCGTCCTTGTCCAGAAGGACAAAATCAACACCCCAGGTATCCACGCCCATGCTGACAGGGGTTTTGCCCAGTTCTTTACATTTTTTCATTCCGTTCAGGATCTCACGGAAAAGCCGGTCGAATTCCCAGCAGAGTTCGCCGTCCTTCTTCACCATACCGTTCTCAAAACGGTATACTTCTTCCAGAATCATTTTTCCGTTTTCCAGATGGCCCAGGATATGGCGGCCGCTGGATGCTCCAATGTCTACCGCAAGATAATATGTTGCCATAAAACCCTCCTGTTATGATCGCTGAACTGTCAGCGAAAATGTTGTTTTTTCTGTGTTGTTGCGTCACTATAAAGATAATACCACAGAAGTGAACAGTAAAGAAGTCCCTTTTTCGAAAAAATTCAAAAAGAACG
>CAMOUV010000225.1 GCA_946626695.1 uncultured Blautia sp. | reverse complement strand
GGGATGAAATATGTGTATCTGTTCCATCTGCCGCTGTTCATGATGCTTTCCGGCTACGTCTATAATCCGGACCAGTCCTTCGGTACCTGGCTTTGGAAAAAATTTACATCGATCTATATACCGTTTGCCGGATGGAATTTTATCGTGATCATGATCCGCATCGCCTACGCCATCGACCAGGGCGTCTGGGAAAACGTGGCGGAGGGGCGGCTGAACATTCTGTGGACCATGTTCCTGTGCATCAACAAGGAGGATCAGTATCTCGGCGCCACCTGGTATCTGGGGACTCTGTTCCTGGTATCCATCATCTACAAGCTGATCGACATGATCGTCCCGAAATTCCGGTACAGACAGGTCCTCATCCTGGGCTTTTTCGGCGGATGGGCCGTCTATGCCTTTATGAACACCCTGCCCTACACCCAGAGCCGGTCGGTGATCCTGGCGTTCTTCTACGCCTTCGGCCGGTACCTGCACCTGCATGAAAAGGATCTGGAGAGGTTCAAGGGCCTTTCTCTTGCCCTTCTTCTGTACGGAGCCTGCTGGGCCTTCGGCCAGTTCACCAACGCTTCCATGGCTACCAACGAGTACGGGAACATCCCGCTCTTCATCCTGTGTGCGTTTCTCGGAAGCTTCTCCATGATCACCCTGGCCCGGTGGCTCGCGGACCGCAAACGCCCCTTCTGGGAAATCTTTGCGGCGCCCCTTCGTCTCCTGGGAAAAAACACCATGGATATCCTGATCTGGCATTTTGTGGCCTTCCGCTTTGTGGTCATCTACCAGCTGGTTCAGGAAGGTCTTCCCTGGTATGAAGTTTTCAACGTGGACAGCCGCTATAACACCACCGGCTCGTGGTGGGCCGTCTATCTGGCCGCCGGCATCGTGATCCCCCTGCTGTGGGGCTGGTTCCTGCGGCATGGTCCCCTGGGCTGGCTGCTGAAAAAAATCTGTCTTGTCCGAGGGTCAAATACCCCGTAGCAAGCCACAGGGTATTTGACTCTCGCGGCAGTCGCCATATGGACAAGCAAGCTTGTCCGCATGGCTCGTTGCTCGCGGAAAAAACGGCTGCCGTACTTATGCAGGTACGGCAGCCTTCTTCATTTGTTCGTCGATCTTGCCCGGGTTCAGGTTTTCTCCGATCACGATGATCACGGCCTGCCCCTTTTCCACCGGGCGGAGCTCCAGCGTATCCTTCCCGGCGTTGATCTCGTACCAGCCCTCCGGAGTCTCCATAAAGCCTTTGATGCGGATCACGTTCCCGCATCCGTGATCCTTAAGGATCGCTTCCGCCGTTTCCGCAAGCTGCGGAAGCGGTATTTTCATGTTCATATAATATCGGGAGGAATAGGCATTGTTCCGCTCCACCGGAAGCTTTACATGGGGCTCCGACCGGTGGCCTCCGGATGCGATCCTTTCCAGGTCCTCCTCCGTCAATTCATCCCAGGGCAGGGTCCAGAGGTCGGATCCGAACCTGCGGCCGCAGCCGAAGGTTTCCATGGCCCGGTTCAGATGATTCCGGGTGGCTTCCATCTCCTCCTCCGACGCTTCCTGGGTACGGCTTAAAAGGACCGTCCCCGCGTCCGCCGTCTGGGAGACCAGCAGGTACTCGCTCTCCCGGGACAGCTTCTCCGGAAGGGCTGCATCCACGACAGCGATCACGCTGCCGGGAACATACCATCTGTCCAGCGGCTCTTCGTGCAGCACATCGAAAAACTCATCCACATCATACACGCCGGAGGGTTCGATCACCACCCTTTCGCAGCCGGACATGGCCAGAGCGATCAGTTTGGTCTTGAACCTCCTGCGGTGACAGTCATAATCACCGCCCAGAACCATCTCCACCTCACAGCGTTCATCCTTCAGCAGGTCCTGCAGGAGCAGCATGTCCACGTTCACCGCTCCGTAATCGTTTACCAGAACGCCTGTGCGGATCCCCCGGTCCAGAAGACCGCGGACGTATTTTTTCAGAAAAGTGGTTTTCCCGGATCCCAGAAACCCGGTGATCAGATCAGCCTGGATCATACAGCAAGTCCCTTTCATACGCAAACGGGAGCCCGTCCGAAGCGGGCTCCCGTACATTTTTTATCTGCAGATGATGTCTACCGGTACGTTGAAGATCTTGGCGACCTTCAGGATGGTGTCGATATGACGTCCTACAGCCGCCGCCATATGATGGGTCGGGCCGGCTTCGCTCCAGCGGTTGCAGAATTCTCTGGCGCCGATGGAGAAGCGGGTTCTCATGTTGGTGTCGCCGAACATAAAGATCGGTCCGTCCTCGTTGACGCCTTCAGCCACCACGAACTTGAAGTGACCGTCCTTATCCTGGGTGATGCCAAGATAGGTGATGTCACCGGTGGGCGGATAGAACTGGGTCAGATAGCCGCCGCCGGTTTTGCCGTGGAACACCGGCACGATCTTCATGGTCGGTTTATGCGCCTGGGAAATATCCGCGTCGCCGGATCCGGAATGGCCGATGATGCAGATATCTTCGTTAAAGTCGATGGAATACATCTCGGACAGCTGGCCTGTGCCGGAGATGGTCTTCAGGATGGACATGGCCATGGCTACCTTGATGTC
>CAMOUV010000224.1 GCA_946626695.1 uncultured Blautia sp. | reverse complement strand
CTGTTTTATCCGAACTGCCAGGTTCCGGAGATCGCAGACTACCTTAAGAATCTGTAAGACAGGAAGGGAGAGCATCCATGGATATCTTGAAAAAATTCTCTCTGGAAGGAAAAACAGCTCTGGTGACCGGGGCCGCCTACGGCATCGGGTTTGCCATCGCCGAAGGACTGGCCGGCGCCGGAGCAAAGATCGCTTTTAACTGCCGCAGCGAGGAGCATCTGAACAAAGCAATGGCGGCCTACGAAGAAAAGGGGATCGATGCAAAAGGGTATATCTGTGATGTGACACAGGAGGAAGAGGTCATCAACCTTGTCCGCACCATCGAAAAGGATCTGGGACCGGTGGATATTCTGGTAAACAACGCCGGCATCATCAAACGGATCCCCATGGTGGAGATGTCGGCGGAGGATTTCCGCCAGGTGGTGGACATTGACCTGACCGCCGCCTTTATCACCAGCAAGGCGGTTCTGCCCGGGATGATGGAACGCAGATCCGGAAAGATCATCAATATCTGCTCCATGATGAGCGAGCTGGGCCGGGAGACGGTCTCCGCCTACGCGGCGGCCAAAGGCGGCCTTAAGATGCTGACCCGGAACATCGCGTCCGAATACGGTTCCTACAACATACAATGCAACGGGATCGGACCGGGGTATATCGCTACCCCGCAGACCGCGCCTCTTCGGGAGAAACAGGCGGATGGAAGCCGGCATCCCTTTGACAGCTTCATCATCGCCAAAACTCCGGCTGAACGCTGGGGCGAGCCGGAGGACCTGATGGGGGCCGCGGTGTTCCTGGCCTCTGAAGCGTCGGATTTCGTCAACGGGCACATTCTGTATATCGACGGCGGGATCCTGGCCTACATCGGAAAGCAGCCGTGACAGGAGGAAGAATATGTTTGGATATAATAAGGATGCCCGTCCGACGCCCTGTGAACCGGGAGTGACAAGAAGGATCCTCACATACAGCGACAACCTGATGATGTGCGAGATCACCTTTGAAAAGGGAGCGCAGGGGAATTTTCATTCTCATGTACATGAGCAGATCACCTACATCGCCGAAGGAAGCTTTTCCTTCACGATCGACGGGGAGACCAAAGTGGTCAATAAAGGAGACAGCGTCTATATGCCCTCCAATGCGGAGCATGGCGTGACCTGTCTCGAAGCAGGAAAACTGGTGGATGTTTTCAGTCCGAAACGAGAAGATTTTTTAAAATAAAGGAGAGATGCAATCATGAGCACGATCATTGAACAGTTCAGAAAAATCGGTATCATTCCTGTGGTGGTCCTGGACGACGCCAAGGATGCCCTTCCTCTGGGAAAAGCCCTCTGCGAGGGCGGCCTTCCCTGCGCGGAGGTGACCTTCCGTACAGCCGCCGCCGAAGAAGCCATCCGGATCATGGCAGCCGAGTTCCCGGAGATGCTGGTGGGAGCCGGCACGGTGCTGACCACGGAGCAGGTGGACAGAGCCGTTGCAGCCGGTGCGAAATTCATCGTCAGCCCCGGCTTCAACCCGAAGGTGGTGAAATACTGCCAGGAAAAGAACATCCCGATCACTCCGGGCATCCAGACTCCGACGGAGATCGAAGCGGCTCTGGAGCTGGGACTGAAGACAGTCAAGTTCTTCCCGGCCGAACCGGCGGGCGGGCTTAAGATGATCAAAGCCATCGCCGCTCCCTATGTGGACGTCTCTTTTATGCCCACAGGCGGTATCAGCGAGTCCAATGTGAGAGAGTATCTGGCTTACAACCGGATCGTGGCCTGCGGCGGCAGCTGGATGGTGAAAAAAGATCTGGTGGCAAACGGCGAATTTGACAAGATCAAGGATATGGTGGCGGAAGCAGCCGCGATCGTGAAGGAAATCAGGGGGTAAAAAACGATGAAATTAGATGTCAGACCGGCAAGTGAATGCAGATATGATGCAGTGAGTCTTGGAGAAGTGATGCTTCGGCTGGATCCGGGTGAAGGCCGGATCCGCACGGCGAGATCCTTTCGTGCCTGGGAAGGCGGCGGAGAATACAACGTGGTGAGGGGACTTCGCAGATGCTTCGGAATGCGTACCGCAGTCCTGACCGCGTTCGCCGACAACGAAGTGGGAAAACTGATGGAAGATTTTATCCTCCAGGGCGGCGTAGATACCTCCTATATCAAATGGATGAAGACGGACGGGATCGGACGGATCTGCCGGAACGGCCTGAACTTTACCGAGAGAGGCTTCGGGATCCGCGGCGCCATCGGCTGTTCGGACCGGGCCAATACGGCAATTTCCAAGGCAAAGCCCGAAGACTTTGATCTGGAAGAGCTGTTCGGACGTCAGGGCGTACGCTGGCTTCACACCGGCGGAATCTATGCAGCCCTTTCGGAGCAGTCCTGCGAGACCGTCATCGAAGTGATCAAGACCGCAAAGAAGTATGGAACGATCGTGTCCTACGACCTGAACTACCGCCCCTCCATGTGGAGCGCCATCGGCGGCAAGGAGAAGGCACAGCAGGTCAATAAGGAAGTGGCAAACTATGTCGATGTCATGATCGGAAACGAGGAAGACTTCACCGCCTGCCTGGGACTGGAGATCGAGGGCAACGATGAAAACCTGAAGAC
>CAMOUV010000223.1 GCA_946626695.1 uncultured Blautia sp. | reverse complement strand
CGCGGAGGACTCTCCCCGACAGGGGCGCCGCCCGCGTAGGGCATGCATAGAAAAACCCCCTCGCAGCGGCGAGGGGGTAGAGGTTTTATCTGGCTACAATGTTGACGATTTTTTTGGGAACATAGATTTCTTTGATGATGGTGCCGGCAAGTTTGTCGGCGACGGCTTCTTTCGCGGCCGCGATGGCTTCTTCTTTTGTGGCTTCGGCGGGAATGCGGATGACGGCGCGGGTCTTTCCGTTCACCTGGACGGGGACTTCGATCTCATCATCTTTCATTGCGCTTTCGTCATGCTCAGGCCAGCCGGCTGAGAAGACCGTGGTATCATGTCCCAGCATCTCCCAGAGCTCTTCCGCGATATGCGGCGCGAACGGAGAAAGAAGGACAACAGCCGTCTCGATGGTTTCTTTGTCGACCGCACCGTCCGAAGCCTTGGCGATCTCGATCAGTTTGTTGTTGTATTCCATAAAGCCGGAAATGACCGTGTTCAGGCTGAAGCTTTCGAGTCTCTGTGTGATGTCATGAACCATGCGGTGGCGGGTCTTGATCATATCCTGTGTAGCCGGCACATTCTTTTCGATGGAGGTGACAGCCAGATTCCAGAATCTCTTCAGGAAGCGGGATACGCCGTCGATGCCTCTGTCATCCCACTCGGCATCCAGTTCAGGCGGACCGACAAAGAGTTCGTACATACGGAGCGAATCGCAGCCGTAATCCTCTACAAGGTCATCCGGGGAAACCACGTTTCCTTTGGATTTGCTCATCTTGATGCCGTTCTTGCCGGTGATCATGCCCTGGTTGAAAAGCTTGGTGAAGGGCTCTTCAAAATCCACGACGCCGATATCATACAGGAACTTGGTGTAGAATCTGGAATAAAGCAGATGCAGGACCGCATGCTCTACGCCGCCGATATACATGTCGACAGGCAGATATTTGTGCGCTTTTTCCTTGGAAACAAGCGCTTCGTTGTTCTTGTTGTCCACATAGCGGAGGAAATACCAGGAGGAACCGGCCCACTGCGGCATGGTGTTTGTCTCACGTTTTGCCGGAGAACCGCAGCACGGACAGGTGGTGTTGACCCACTCGTCGATGGCTGCCAGCGGAGATTCGCCTGTTCCGGTCGGCTGATAGCTTTCCACGTCGGGAAGTCTCAGCGGAAGCTGATCCTCGGGAACCGGTACATTGCCGCATTTCGGGCAGTGGATGATCGGGATCGGCTCGCCCCAGTATCTCTGGCGGGAGAACACCCAGTCACGCAGCTTGTAATTGGTGGTCTTTCTGCCGAGGCCGCGCTCTTCAATGATCATGGGCGCTTCCTTTTTGAGAACAGCGGATTCCATTCCGTTCCATTCGCCGGAATTGATCATGGTGCCGCTGGCTTCGGTATAAGCCTCGGTCATGTTCTCGATCTCTTTGCCGTCCTTTGCGATGACCTGGACAATGGGAATGCCGAACTTGGTGGCAAACTCAAAGTCACGGTCGTCGTGAGCAGGGACGCACATGATCGCGCCGGTGCCGTAATCCGCAAGAACATAGTCCGAAAGCCAGATCGGGATCTTCTCGTTGTTCATGGGATTGATGGCGTAGGAACCGGTGAAAACGCCGGTCTTCTCCTTGTCCTGCAGACGGTCTACATTGGATTTCATGGAAGCGTCGTAGATGTATTTTTCCACCGCTTCACGCGTCTCATCCGTAGCGAGCGACGCAGCAAGAGCATGCTCCGGCGCAAGCACCATGAAGGTGGCGCCGAAAAGCGTATCCGGACGAGTCGTGTAGACTGTGATCTTCTCTTCTCTTCCGTCGATGGGGAAGTTGACCTCTGCGCCGTAGGATTTGCCGATCCAGTCGGTCTGCATCTTCTTGACCTTTTCAGGCCAGTCAAGCTTATCGAGGTCGTTCAGCAGACGGTCCGCGTATTTGGTGATCTTCAGCATCCACTGACGAAGGTTCTTTTTGGTGACAGCAGAACCGCAGCGTTCGCAGACGCCGTTCACAACTTCTTCGTTGGCAAGGCCGGTCTTGCAGGAAGGACACCAGTTGATCGGGAATTCCTTCTCATAGGCCAGACCTTCTTTGAACATCTTGACAAAGATCCACTGTGTCCATTTATAAAAGTCCGGATCGGTCGTGTTGACTTCCATATCCCAGTCGTAGATCGCAGCGATATCGTTGATCTGTTTTTTGATGTTTCTCACATTCTCCGCGGTCGAGACTGCCGGGTGAACGCCCATCTTGATCGCGTAGTTTTCAGCGGGAAGGCCAAAAGCATCCCAGCCCATGGGATGGATCAGATAATACCCCTGCTGCATTTTGTAACGGCTCCACACGTCCGAGATGACGTACCCTCTCCAATGGCCTACATGCAGGCCGTTTCCTGAAGGATAGGGAAACATGTCCAGGCAATAGTATTTTTCCTTTTTTCCGTCATCTACGTTGACGGGCTTTTCCGCCCATTTTGTGCGCCATTTTGCCTCTATGGCTTTGTGATTGTATGGTAATGCCATGTTCGTTTCCTCCCGCATAATATATCTATGTCATTCTACCACACACGCCCGTTTTGTCAAGTTCCTCAAGCCTTCAGGCATAAATGATTCCGGAAGAAACT
>CAMOUV010000222.1 GCA_946626695.1 uncultured Blautia sp. | reverse complement strand
AATAATCCCGGCATGATAACATTCTTAAGAATCTCTCTTTGGATACGTGATTCCAGAGAGAGATTTTTTTGTTTACGGATTGACTGCGCAGGCTTTGCAGGATAAATGGTCTGTGCTAAAATACTGGGAGCAGAGAATGATTAGAAAACAGGCGGCAGAGAAAGGCGGGGATACAATATGATACTGGAGACGCTTCCTTATGACCTTACGGTCTGTAAGATACAGTCCATTGCGGATATAGATCCCGGTGCGGATATCTTTTTTATCGGGAAGACGGATGATGAACTGTCTCTTGTGTGCAGGACGCAGGATACTCCGGAGTTCACAGAGGAGCGTGAAGACGGATGGCGGGGATTCCGGATCGCGGGCATCCTGGATTTTTCGATGATCGGCATCCTTTCAAAATTAACAGCCATACTGGCCGATCATCAGATTGGTGTCTTCGTGATGTCTACGTACAACACGGATTATGTATTGGTGAAAAAGGAGAATTTCGGGCCGGCCTTGAATGTGCTCGGGAAATCCGGGTACGAGGTGCGAACAGGGCATGATAACCGGCAAAAGGAACAGAATTGACACGGAAATTTCCGTACTGTATAATTTAGAAAAACTGTGAAGGCTGTATCCCGCTTGATCCATGCCGGAACGGACAGAGCCGGATCAAACGTGTTTTACAGAGGAGAGATTGGGAGAATGAAGGTTTTGTATAACGATGGGCAGGTAATGGAATGCCCGGCGGAAATGGAATCAGAGGTGCTTCGTCATTCAGCTGCGCACATTATGGCACAGGCGGTAAAGCGTCTGTATCCCCAGGCCCATTTTGCCTATGGCCCTGCGACGGAGAACGGATTTTACTATGATATCGATCTGGGAGATACCGTTATCGGTGAAGATGACCTGGCATCGATCGAAGGAGAAATGAAAAAGATCGTCAAGGAAAACCTGCCCTATAAGGTGTTTTCCCTTCCCCGGGAGGAAGCGGTCCGGCTCATGGAGGAGCGGGGAGAAGTGTACAAGGTAGAGCATATCGCCGACCTGCCTTCCGACGCAGTCATCACCTTCTATCAGCAGGGCGAATACATCGATATGTGCAGGGGCCCGCATATCACCTACACCAAGGCGCTGAAGGCTTTTAAACTGACGGCCATATCCGGCGCTTACTGGAAAAACAACCGGGAAAACAAAATGCTCACCCGCTTGAACGGAGTCGCGTTTTTTACCAAGGATGAGCTTGCGGATTATGAGAAGAGAGCCCAGGAGGCCAAAGAGCGCGACCACCGCAGGATCGGGAAGCAGATGCGCCTTTTCATGACCGACGATCTGGTGGGCAAGGGGCTTCCCATGTTCCTTCCCAAGGGCTATATCATCTGGCAGCAGCTGGAAGATTATATCAAGGATAAGGAAAGAATGCTGGGCTATCAGCATGTCATGACTCCCTGCGTGGGAACCGTGGATCTTTACCGGATCAGCGGACATTGGGCACATTATAAAGAAAACATGTTCCCGGTCATGCAGCTGGAGGATGAAGAATTTGTCCTTCGCCCGATGAACTGTCCTCATCATATGATGATCTACGCAAACCAGATCCACTCTTATCGCGATCTGCCGATACGGATCGGGGAAATCGCCCACGATTTCAGGTATGAACCAAGCGGAGCCCTGAAGGGAATCGAGCGCGGACGGCATTTCTGCCAGAATGATGCCCATCTTTTTGTGACGCCGGAGCAGATCAAGGAAGAGGTAGGAAGTGTTGTAGACCTGATCTTTGATGTCTATAAAGACTTCGGAATCACAGATTACCGCTGCGTGCTGTCTCTGCGGGATCCGGACGACAAGGTAAAATACTATCAGGATGACGAGATGTGGGCCCATGCGGAAAGTGCTCTGCGGGAGGTCCTTCTGGAGCTGGATATTCCCTTCACGGAGGAAATCGGGGAAGCGGCCTTCTACGGACCGAAGCTGGATGTCAACGTCCGGCCGGCTGTCGGCGCGGAGTATACGCTGTCCACGTGTCAGCTCGATTTCTGTCTTCCGGCCAAATTCGACCTGAAATACACAGACAAAGACGGAACCGAGAAGACCCCGGTGGTTCTTCACCGAGCAATCCTGGGAAGTCTGGACCGGTTTATGGCCTATCTGATCGAGGAGACGAAGGGTGTTTTCCCGGCCTGGCTGGCTCCGGTGCAGATCAAGGTCATTCCCGTATCGGAAAAATACGCCGATTATGCCGGTGAGATCTACAAAAAATTAAGAGAGATGCGCTTCCGCGTGGAGCTGGATGACCGGAATGAGAAGGTGGGTTACAAGATCCGCAGTGCCCGCCAGGATGACAAGGTTCCGTACATGATCATCGTCGGGGAAAAGGAAGAGGCCGACAGAACGATCTCCGTCCGCGATCGCGCAACGGATCAGACCGAGACCACTTCGCTGGATGCGTTTATCGAAACTCTGCAGCAGAAAATCAGCAGCCACTCCCGCTGAGTCAATAAGAATAATTCCTGTTCTGATGGGGCAGTTTCCCACAGAACAGGGATTTTTTTGAAAAAATCAATCTTTACGGCATTGATCTGAGTGATATCGGATGGAGACCCGGATCATGGACCACCGCCGTTCTTCCGATGGAGCTTGTAA
>CAMOUV010000221.1 GCA_946626695.1 uncultured Blautia sp. | reverse complement strand
ACAGGAAATAAAACTGCTGCACCTTGACAAATGAATGCCCTGCCTTCCGGGATGATACCGGCAGGAGAAACCTGCCAGGAAAACGCTGCGCCATGCAGCAGGAACGGGCCCGGAAGAGAGGGAAGGATTACGAAAGAAGGTATTGAGATGACAAACATTATTGCAGGGATCATCATCGGGATGGTCCTGGACACAGCCCTGATCATGACAGGGGCTGTATTGTTTTATGAGAAAACACATCCGGAAGATGAGTACTGGAGAAAAGGGCTGGCACCGCCGCCCCGGAAAGGAGGGAATCAGAAATGAGGACAGGACTTTTGATCCTGATCATTTTCCTTATCGGGTTCCTGCTTTTCATCTATGCCTGTGTAATGGCAGCGGGAAGAGCGGATGAGCAGATGGAACAATACATGGAACAGCATAGTGGTATGCTGGATCTGTCTCCCGAAGCAGGCAAAGATCCGGATGAAGAAGAGGAGGGATGACGATGGCCGGAGTAACAACAGAACCGATCCGGGTGGAATACTTGGACGACCGACTGGCCGTATCCGCCAGAGACCTGTACAAAGCGCTGGAGATCCAGACGCTTTTCCGGCAGTGGTTCCCCAGGATGTGCGAGTACGGGTTTCGTGAGGGAACGGACTTTGAGAGGATCTGTCAGAGAATTCCGGACTCACGTACCGGGCAGTCGGAAGTGGACTACCGGATCAGCGTTGACATGGCTAAGCATATCTGCATGATCCAGCGGACCCGGGAAGGGATGCAGTACCGCCAGTATTTCCTTGAACTGGAAAAGGCCTGGAACCGCCCGGAGAAAGTGATGGCCAGGGCCCTTGAGATTGCAAAAGGGCAGATTGAAGAGCTGCAGGGCAGATGCTTCCTGCTGACCGGGGAAGTCCGGAGGCAGGGCCGGTTGTTGGAGGAGATGAAACCGAAGGCGGATTACCTGGACAACATTCTGCACTCAAAAGACCTGATCCTGACGACCCAGATCGCAAAGGATTACGGGTTAAGCGCAGTACGCTTCAACCAGCTGCTATCAGACCTGGGGATCCAGTATCGGCTGCGGGATCAGTGGATCCTGTACGCGAAATACCAGGACAGGGGATACACGGCCAGCACGTCTTTCGAAGTTCCGCAGGCGGACGGGAGCCTGAAAGTAAAATACCAGACCGAATGGACACAGAATGGCAGGCGGTTCCTGTACCAGATCCTGAGGGAAAACGGGTTCATTCCGGTAGTTGAAAAACAGTTCATGGAAATGTGTGAGAAAAGGGGGCGGTATTGTGCAGGAGGAGATTGACGAGAAGACGATGGCGCTTGTGATCACCGGCGGGAAGATCTCCGCTGAGATTATGAAGGAGGCCATGGCAAAATTCATCCGGCATGAAGAGCAGCACCGCCGGATGCGTAAGGAACTGAAAAGTCGGAAGAAGGAAGAGATACAACCCGGAAAGACAAGCCTGAACTCCATGATGAAGGAAGGCAGCCAGCTTTCCAACATAGAAGTCACGGATAAAAACATCCGGTCGTTTGAAAAGACGGCGAGGAAGTACGGAATTACCTACAGTCTGAAAAAGGACCGGGCATCCGATCCTCCCAGGTACCTGGTCTTCTTCAGGGCCAGGGATGTGGACGTGATGACAGCCGCTTTTAAAGAATATACGGAAAAATCCCTGAAAAAAGAGAAGAAGGTTTCTGTCCGGAAGAAGCTGTCCCGGGCGATCGAACGGTCCGTGAAGCACAGGGAGAGAGTAAAGACAAAGACGAAAGACAGGGGACATGACAGATGAAGAAAAAGAAGAAAAGGACAAGGCTCCCGAGGCCGCCCGACAGGCTCCTTCAAAGGGTGAAGGCTGCAGGAAATAAAATGTCCGCCGGGATTTGGCAGAACTTAAAGGACAGGTTCCGGAGAGTCCGGTGGAAAAAAGCCATAGCAGGGAGCATCCCGTATGTGATCATGGCTTATCTGGTCAACAGGGAAGCCTGGCTATACAGGCAGAGCGAAGGGGAAACGATCCGGAAGCTGATGCAGGTATTTCTCCGTTTCGGGGAAGCATTTGAAAACCGGATTCCGAGCTTTGCCTGGGAGGATCTGGCAGCCGGCCTTGCCGGGGCGTTGCTTTTAAAGGCGGTCGTCACATACCGCAGGAAGAACGCGAAGAAATACCGCCAGGGAGAAGAGTACGGGTCCGCCAGGTGGGGGACCGAGAAAGACATCGCCCCGTTTATAGATCCGGTCTTTGAGAATAACGTCATCCTGACGAAGACGGAATTCCTGACCATGGACAGCCGCCCGAAGAACTGGAAATACGCCCGGAACAAGAACGTGATCGTGATCGGTGGGTCCGGCTCCGGCAAGACCCGGTACTACGTGAAACCCAACCTGATGCAGATGCCGGAGAAAGTTTCCTACGTAGTGACCGACCCGAAAGGGACGATCATCGTGGAGTGCGGGAAGATGCTTGTGGAACACGGGTTTAAGCTGAAGGTGCTTAACACCATCAACTTTGCCAAATCCATGCATTACAACCCCTTCCACTACATCCGGTCGGAGAAGGACATCCTGAAGCTGGTGAACACAATCATCGCCAACACAAAAGGAGAAGGCGAAAAGTCATCCGAGGATTTCTGGGTGAAAGCGGA
>CAMOUV010000220.1 GCA_946626695.1 uncultured Blautia sp. | reverse complement strand
AGGAGACCAGATACCGCTCCTCTGCCTGCATATTCTCCATGAGATTCAGGAAGGCCGCGGTCATTCCGTTTTTCTTCAGGCCTCCCACATAAAAAAGCCAGTTTTTCTTTCCGCTCTCCGGCTCCTTCTCCAGACGGACCCCCTTATCCTTTTTCCCCAGGATGGCCAGCCGGCAGATATGCCGTGCGGCATCCGGTCCGTCATAGCTGCAGAATTTTGCCCGGAAAGCCCGGTCGTCATAGTTTTTCGGAGCCCGAAGCTCCTTGATCAGCTCCGGAATGTCGAAGACCTCCGGGAAGGGAAGCTCCGAGATGATATCATAAAAGTCTCTCTGGGACTTGTATTCTTCTTCCCCGAACAGGAAGCGTACGATCTTTCCGCTTTCTTTACAGGCATAATCGAAGAACACGCTGGAATAATCCGTGATCAGGCAGTCAGCCGCAGCCAGGACCTCATAGGGATCCAGCTCCGGAGGCATCGTCCGGATATGCCGGAACCGGGTGCAGTCGATCCGGTCGCCCACATAGGGATGAAGGCGCAGATACAGGACCTCGTCCGATCCGAGTCCAGCATCCAGCTCCTTCAGGATCGCTTCCATCTGCCGGATCAGGGCTTCCTTTTCTCCCTCGGTTCCGCGCTCTCCGGTTCCTCTCCAGGTAGGCATGTACACATACAGGCGCCGGTTTTTGCCAACCGGATCGGAATTCTGTTCATCCGGGTTTTCCAACAGCATTTCCCGGACCTCCTGCTGCCTCTTTTTCTCAAAAAACACCTGGTTCCGGGGATATCCTGCCAGCACATAGACTCCGGGGAAAAGCCCCTCCGTCTGGTACGCCTTCCGGAAAAGCTCCACGGTATATTCATTCGGGAGGCACAGAAAATCGGTCATCAGCAGGTTCCGCTGCACATTGCCGATCGTATGCTTCTGCCCGGGGACATCCGCCCCCATACATTTGAGGGGAGTCCCGTGCCAGGTATTGACGATCACCTGACCCTCCCTCTTCACGAAACGCCGGCCTGTGGTTACATCCAGAATGATCGTCCCCGCAACAGCCGTCAGACGATAATAGGCAAAACTGTTGACCTCCACAAAACCTACGCCGGTGATTCCATACGTGCCGAACAGCTTTTCAGCCCTTTTCCGTACAGACTGATCGCACGCAAGCCATATACTGTACTTTTTATAGGGCTCCCGCATCAATTCCCGCAGGATCTGCAGCATATTTCCGCCCAGATCATGCCGGTTGATCGTATCCACCAGGATCAGCCTCCGGTCGATCTTCCCATGGTAATACCACCAGGCATACCAGGTATTTTTAAAGAGAGCTTTGACGCCCATGGAAAACCTCCTTCAGGACCGAAGCGCTTACGGCTTCCCGATGCGGATTGAACCGCCTGTTAAAGCGGCGAATCTTCCGATCCACCGTAAAATCATCAAACAAGGCCAGAATATCGTCGGAAATGTCCCTTTTTTCGGTGATCACCGGGCCCGGCAGCCATTCCAGACCGAAATAGAAATCCTGCATCTCCTTCGCATATTCCTCGTAATCATACATGTAAAACAGAATCGGCCGCTCCAGATTTGCGTAGTCAAAGAAAACACTGGAGTAGTCAGTAACCAGCATATCGGACACAAGATACAGATCATTGATCTCGTCATAGTCCGAAACATTGTACAGAAATCCCTCGTACCGGGAGAAATCCACTGCCCTGGTGATAAAGTAATGGGTCCGGAACAGGATCACCGCCTTGTCCCCCAGCTTTTCCTGCAGCCGGTCCAGGTCGATGCCCGATTCCCACACATATCCTTCCCCGGCCACATGATCCCTCTCCCGCCAGGTGGGCGCGTAGAGGATCACCTTTTTCCCGTCCGGGAGACCAAGGGCCTTCCGGATCCGGCGGACCGCTTCCGCATCCGCGGTGAACAGCGCATCATTCCGGGGATACCCCAGCTCCGGGAGCTTTGCCTGACTCCGCAGGCGGAACGCCCGACGGACAACCTTGCTGTAAAAAGGAGACGGCGAGATCATAAAATCGATCTGACGCCCCTCCCGGTCGTACGTTTTCCAGGTACGCTTCTGCTCCCGTCGGCTCAGCTGCTGCCGGGGGACATCCACGCCGATCTTTTTCAGCGGCGTCCCGTGCCAGCACTGTACATAGGTCTGGCCCCGCCGTTTACGGATTCCGTCGGGCAGAAGATAATTGGTGATCCAGTATCCCGCCCTGGCATAGGTCCGGTAGAATTCCGCCGATTTGTATTTCACCACCCGGGTATTCGGATACCGCTGCTCCAGATAACGATATTTCTCCGGTTCCGTCATCATCCAGACCTTCTGATATCCGTCATACGCCGGATCGTCCGCCATCGCTTCAAAAAGAGCCCGGGGACTGCAGGAATATTTCCGTCCCAGATACGATTCAAACACAACCAGATGCGGATCGACCCGGTTTGTCACCGTATACCGTCTGTACCGAAGACCGCAGACCGCACGATACACTCCGACCGCCGTCTCCTTCAGCCCGGAAGAGCGGTTCAGCAGCTTAAGTATTCTTTTCTTAAAAGGATTCACCGACATATTCGCGCCTCCTGTCCGGATATGCCAAATCATCGCAGAAACCGTTTATAGAACAGATCCCGGACCGCATCCGGCATCAGC
>CAMOUV010000219.1 GCA_946626695.1 uncultured Blautia sp. | reverse complement strand
GCTAATGAAGGCGATGAATTAGCACATGGAACAAGAAAACCCAGAGGGTGCCTCCTCTGGGTTTTCTGCTTTTTACAGAGCTGTGCCGACTGCGTTAGTTGTCACCGTCCAACCACTTGCAAATGTAGCAGCCGATTACACTTGCCCCCGTGACTCTTTTTAAGAAAGTCTTAATGCGGCGTATAATTGGAACTTAAGGACCTCCATGTTATAATACAGTCACAGGTGATGAATCACTGATTATTCATGAATTATCGGGGGAGCAGGAAAATGTACAACATTCTGATATGTGATGATGAGAAGGATATCGTTTCGGCGCTGGAGATTTATCTGCAGTCAGAGGAGTACCGGATCTTTACGGCTTTCAACGGGCTGGAGGCCCTGGAAGCGGTAAAAAACCACGAGATTCATCTCGTGCTGCTGGATATCATGATGCCGAAGATGGACGGGCTGCAGACGCTGCAGAAAATCCGTGAGATTTCCAATGTGCCGGTTCTGTTTCTGACGGCGAAGAGCGAGGATTCGGATATGATCCTGGGACTGACCATCGGGGCGGATGATTATATCACCAAACCATTTAATCCGGTGGAGGTGCAGGCGCGGGTCCGCTCTCATCTGCGGAGATACATGCATCTGGGCGCAGGAGTGAAGCCCTCTGAGGGAACGCTGATGACAGGCGGAATCGAAGTGAATGACCGTTCAAAGCAGGTTTATCTGGACGGGGAGGAAATCAGTCTGACCCCGAAGGAATATGATATCCTCCTGTTTCTGATGCAGCATCCCGGTGTTGTATTCTCACCTGCCGAGATCTATAAAAACGTATGGAAGGAAGACCCATACGGAACGGAAAATATTGTGGCAGTCCATATACGGCATCTGCGGGAGAAGATCGAGTATGATCCGGCTTCGCCCCGGTATCTGAAATCCGTATGGGGACGGGGATATAAGATGGAGGAAGCAAAATGAAAAAGCTGTATCGTTCTCCGGCTGCAAAGGCGGCCGCAGTGCTGGTGTGTCTTGTGAGCGGGATCCTGTCGGCGGCGGGGCTTTTGATGCTTGTCAGCCTGACGCTGAGAGGCTTCCCGAGGGAAGGAATCCATACGAAAGAAATGCTGCTGCAGAGAGCGTATGCTCTGGCCGGAGATACCTATGCGGCGGATATTCTGACGTTCTATGCGGATGATCCGGATGAGACTGACGCCCATCCGGAACGAATGTCCGGTTTTAACTGGGAGTACGCGGTGATCGGATCGTCCTCCGGAGAACTTGACGCACTGGATCTGGAGGATGAGAGCATCTATCTGTATAAGACGGAGGGATATACCGGATATGACTATTCCTTTAAGGGCGGGCGTCACTGGGTGTTCCGGTATAATGAAGTCAATATCTTCCGGGCCTGGTATGATGGTGTGTATGCGTTTAATATGGGGACGGAGGATGACGGATGGTATGAGACGGTGAAAGACCGGAAGCTGATCCCGCTCAAGTATTTCTGGGTTCTGTATCAGGTGAAAGATCCGCTCGTCGAGAACGGAGATCTGTTTGTGCAGGCCCGGGATATGACAGAGCTGTTCTGGAAGGTGCTTCAGGCGCTGGTTCCCGTGGTGGTCGTTTCGCTGGTTTTCCTGCTGCTGAGCCTCTGGTTTTTATTTGGAGCGGCCGGGTGCAGGAAGAACAGGGAGGAGATCGTGATCCGCCGGACAGACCGTGTTCCGTTTCTGATTCTGGCCGGTGTGATCCTTTGTGAGGAGCTTATCGGTCTTAAAGCAGGCGTTATCCTCGCACGAAATATCGGTAATTTCCATAACGGATTCATCGCTTTCTGGATGATCGCAGATGCCGTGGCTATGGGGCTGCTGCTGATCCTCTGCTGGATGAGCATCGCGGTTCGCGTCAAGACCGGCACATTCCGGGAAACCACCGTACTGTATTCGGTCATAAAAGGAATACGGAATATAACGCGCGCTGCTTCGGAAAATCTGCCGTTGCTGTGGAAATGCGGGGCATTTCTGGCCCTTCTTACTATTCTGGAGCTTTACGTGATCGCCCGGACAAAATATAATAGTGATGTGGAGCTGGCCGCATTCTGGCTCTACAAGCTGATCGCGGTGCCGGTGGTCCTCTGGCTTATCCTGCAGTTTGACCGGATCTGCCGGAGAACAAAAGGGATGGCAGAAGGAGATCTCAGCACCCCCATCGAGACGAAGGGGATGTTCTGGACCTTCAAAAACCATGCAGAGGACATTAACCGGATTCAGAAGGGGATGAACACGGCGGTGGAAGAGCGGATGAAAAGCGAGCGTCTGAAGACGGAGCTGATCACCAATGTCTCCCATGATATAAAGACGCCGCTGACTTCCATCATCAATTACACGGATCTTCTTTCGAAGGAAGAACCGGAGTCTCCGGCAGCCCGGGAATATGTGAAAGTTCTCTCCCGGCAGGCGGAGAGACTGAAAAAGCTTCTGGAGGATCTGATCGAAGCCTCCAAGGCTTCCACAGGGAGTCTGACTCTTCAGAAAGAGGAATGCGATGTGTCGGTCATTCTGGCACAGGCAGCGGCAGAGTTTGAGGACAAGCTGAAAAAAGCGGATCTGCAGCTAGTAGTCTCCCAGCCGGAAACCCGTACGCTGATCCTGGCGGACGGCCGGTATCTGTGGAG
>CAMOUV010000218.1 GCA_946626695.1 uncultured Blautia sp. | reverse complement strand
CAGGGGGTGTCGACTATGTCAATCAGAGATAATCTTCATTATGAAATGTACAAGGTAAACGATGTAACACCGGAATGGGTCCGCAATGAAAGATATGAGTACTGCGAGGATTTCTACGGATCCCTGAACAAAAAAGGAAAAGGTGGTTTCAGACGTTTTATCATGAAACTGCAGGCATTTTTATTCTGATGTGAGATCGCCCCGTTTAAAAGAAGTCCATTTCAAAAGGAGAAGCCGGAAGGCTTCTCCTTTTGTGTTTTCAGAGATCCGTAAAAGGATCAAAGGATCAGGATAATCTCGTTGGTTTCCTCCAGCGCTTCTGCCGGAAGATAGTTGTCGGAGAGGGCCCGGCCGTTCAGGGTCAGGCTGGTGAAGCCGCTTTCTTTGTGCTCCGGGTTTTCGATGCGGATATGCAGCTTTTTGCCGCGGAAGGTCTTGTCGATCTCCAGACCGTCCCATTCGGAAGGAATGGAGGGAGCAATCCGCAGGCCGTCCAGATCCGGACGCATGCCGAGAATGCCTTCCACGCTTCCCACCATCATGGTGGAGGCGGTGCCGGTCAGCCAGTGAACATGGGAACGGCCCATGTTGGGACTCGCTTTGCCCTCGGTGAACTGGCCGTAGCAATAGGGCTCCAGAATGCGGGTTTCGGCCTGATCGTTCTGCATGGAGGGCGCGTTCTCCTTCCAGTACATGAAAGCCCGGCTGCCATGGCCCAGAAGGGCTTCCGCCAGGACCAGCCAGCCCTGGGACTGGGAGAAAATGCCGGCGTTTTCCTTGACACCCTGGTTGAAGATGACCATCAGAGCCCCGTTGAAGGCCTCCTTCTGGTAGGGCGGATCCATCAGGATGGCTCCGTAGGGGGTGTTCAGCTGCTTTTCGACGCTGTCCATGGCGGCCTCGGCCTGTGCGGGAGAAGCCAGGCCGCTGATCACCGACCAGCTCTGGGGATTAAGCCACATATTTGCTTCGTTGTCGGTCCGTTTTCCGATGACCTGCCCGGCCTCGGTGTAGCCGCGGATGAAGCGGTCCGTATCCCAGCACTGCTCCTTCAGCAGAGCTTCTTCCTTTGCCAGCTGTTCGTCCAGGAACGAGATACAGGCGGCGTCCTGCTTATGCTCCGCGAACAGCCGCAGGATCTTCATGGCGTAACAGAACTGGAAGGCCACGAAGGTGGATTCGCCCTCCTTCCCGAGGCGCAGACAGTCGTTCCAGTCGGCATGGAGACCGGCGGGCATTCCGTGAGGTCCCATGTGGTTCAGGGAGAAATCGATGGCCCGTTTCAGATGATCGTAGACCGTATCCTCCCCTTTGTTCGCGTAAGGGATCACCTCATCCAGGAAGGCGAGATTGCCGGATTCCGCAACATATTTGAATACGGTGGGGAAGAGCCACAGCGCATCGTCCGCCCGGTAGGCCGGATGCCCGGTCTCTTTCACATAGGACGCGTCGTCCGGCGTATCCTCGTGGCCTGCATTGTGGGTGAACTTGACCAGCGGGAGGCCGGCGCCGTTGTCCACCTGGCCGGAAAGCATGAAACGGATCTTCTCTGCCGCCATCTCCGGCTGCAGATGAATGACGCCCTGGATATCCTGAACGGTATCGCGGTAGCCGAAACCGTTCCGCAGACCGCAGTAGGTGAAGGAGGCGGCCCGGGACCAGATGAAGGTCATGAAGCAGTTGTAGGCGTTCCAGGTGTTGATCATGGTATCGAACTCCGGACAGGGCGTTTTGACCTGGAAGGTCATCAGACGTTGGTTCCAGAGCTCCTTCAGCTCTTCGATTTCTGCGGCGCATTTCCCCGGATCCGCATAGGCGGCCAGCAGCTTTTCGGCTTCGGCATCGCTTTTCCTTCCCAGAACAAAGGTCAGGGTGCGGCTTTCTCCGGCGGCAAGGGAAACCAGAGAGGAGAGGGCGCCGATGCAGTAATCATTGTATCCGAGCTGATTTCCGAGGTCTCCCGAAGCGACGCCGGCCGGATCCCCGTAGCTGTGATATTTTCCGAGGAAAAGATCCCGCTCTCCGCAGTAGGACGACACCGGAGCGCCGGCGAGGCCCAGGAAACGTTCCTCGTAATCGTTATTGTCGATGGAGGCGCCTTCGCCGATGTCGGCCAGATTGCCGTGGATCAGCTGGCGGATCCGGTTCCCGCGGAACTGGGTGCTGGTCACATAGCGGGAATACTGCAGGTTGACCAGATCCTGCTCGTAGTTGCTGTTGTTTGTGAATTCGGCATATCCGGTAACGGTAAGGCTTCGGGGACGGTCCGATTCGTTGGTGAGCTGAATGCTCCAGACCTCCCAGTCCGCACCCTGGGGCACATAGTAGGACGTGCGGGAACGGATGCCGCTGTAGGACGAGGTGATCACCGTATAGCCCAGACCGTGCCGACATTCACTGCTGTATTCCTCCAGGCTTTTGCCCACCGGCTGCCAGGAGGCAGACCAGTAATCCCGGCTTTCGTTGTCCCGCAGATAGATATAACGTCCCGGACGATCGCTTTCATCAAAAATATACCGCAGGATCCGGCCGTTGGCTCCGGACTTGACAAAGCTGTAGCCCCCCGCGTTGTTGGAGATCAGCGCTCCGTATTCCGGTGACCCCAGGTAATTCGCCCAGGGGGCCGGAGTGTCGGGACGCGTGATCACATATTCCCGGTTTGCGTCATCAAAATAACCGTAGTTCATAAGAAAGTTTCTCCTTCCTGGAT
>CAMOUV010000217.1 GCA_946626695.1 uncultured Blautia sp. | reverse complement strand
CCTGTCCCTTCAGATATTCAGCCTTTTGAGATCCTCGAAGAATCCCGGGTAGGAAATATTCACACATTCAGCACCGCGGATCGAGAGAGGTCCTTCGCAGAGCCCTCCCGCGACGGCGAGAGACATGGCGATTCTGTGATCCAGATGGGAGTCCACAACGGTTCCCTTCAGAGGCTTTCCGCCGTGAATGATCATGCCGTCCTCCGTTTCCTCGATTTCAGCGCCCATTTTGCGTAGATTTTCGGACATGACCGAGATCCGGTCGGATTCTTTGACCCGCAGCTCTTTCGCGTCGCGGATCACCGTGGTGCCTTCCGCAAAGCAGGCCATCACGGCGATCATCGGAAGCTCATCGATCAGAGTCGGGATGAGGACACCTCCGATCTCCGTACAGTGAAGAGAACCGCTCCGGATCAGAAGATCACAGGAGGGTTCGCCCACCGAGGTCTCATTCATCCTTTCGATGGAAGCGCCCATGGCTTCACACACCCGGAGAAATCCGTACCGTGTGGGATTGGTACCCACATTGCGCAGAAGAAGCTCACTTCCCGGCGTGAGCAGGGCGGCGGCGATGAAATAGGCGGCGGAGGAAATGTCTCCAGGAACCAGGATCTCGCCGGCAGTGAGGACCGGATCCGGCTGGATGGTGACCGTGGTTCCTTCCGAAGAGATCTCCGCGCCAAGCGCTTTCAGCATGATCTCTGTATGGTTCCGGGAAAGGACCGGTTCGGTCACGCTTACCGGAGAATCCGCATACATTCCGGCCAGAAGAACACAGGATTTTACCTGGGCAGAGGCGACCGGCGACTGGTAATGGATGCCGGAAAGAGTCCTGCCGTGAATCACCAGGGGAGCACAGTTGTTTCCCCGCTTGCTCCGTACGTCCGCGTGCATGGACAGAAGCGGAGAGATGATCCTTTTCATGGGCCGGCGGCAGATGGAGGCGTCTCCGGTGATCATGGAATCAAAAGCCTGACCGGCCAGGATCCCGGACAGAAGGCGGATCGTTGTTCCGCTGTTCCCCACATCCAGGGTTTTGGCCGGAGCAGAGAGTCCGTGAATACCTTTTCCGTGTACGATGACTTCGTCTTCGTTCTGTTCAATGTCGATCCCCATGGCCCGGAAACAGCCGATGGTGGAAAGACAGTCTGCACCGGTGAGAAAATGACGGATACGGGTATCTCCCTGGGCCAGGGAGCCGAACATCACGGCCCGGTGGGATATGGATTTGTCGCCGGGGACGGAAAGCTCCCCGCGGAAAGAACTGAATTTATCGATAACCATTTTCTGCCTCCTGTCTGTAATTTTCTAAATAGGACCGATCATTCCCGCTCAAAAACCGTGTAATTTCGCCGCCGCAGAAGGACGCGCGCCTGTTCCATGGCTTCTTCCGCATAAAACTCGATTTTCAGGGCCCCTTGTTCGAACTCCCGGTTATGGATGATCCCGATATTCTTGATGCTGATCTTATCGAGAGCAAGGATCGTCGCGATGGTGGCGATGGCACCGGCTTCGTCCGCGATATCCAGATACAGCACATGGCTTTTCTTGATGGGGCCGTTGTCGGTCACATCGATGGAATCCCGGTAATCCCTGGATTCGGCAAAGAGCTCCAGAAGGCTTTCCGAGTCGCGGTTGTCGATAAAGCACCGGATCTGGATCAGCAGACGGATGTATTCATCCAGAACAGAGGACAGGTTATCCTGATTCTCCAGGCAGATCTGCTGCCACATGACGGGAGAAGAGGAGGCGATGCGGGTGATATCCCGGAAACCGCCGGCTGCGATCATTTTCATATAACCGGCATCGTTGTCCAGCGCTTTGATCAGATCCACCAGTGCGTATGCGATAATATGAGGAAGATGACTGACACCTGCCGTGATGAAATCGTGTTCCCCGGAGGTGATCACCATGGGGATCGCACCGACGGAACGGATCAGATCGGTAAATTCCGTCAGGCGGTCCAGGGGGATCTCGCCTCCCGGCGTGATGATATAGTAGGCATTTTCAAGAATCCGCGGGGTGGAAGCCGAAAAACCGGATTTTTCGGAACCGGCCATGGGATGACCGCCGATAAAACGGTCCTCCAGCTGCAGGCGTTCCACCTCCCGGTGGATGATTCCCTTTACGCTTCCGATGTCCGTGAGGATACAGCCCGGGGAAAGGAGCGGTTTTGCCTTTTCCAGATACTGCAGGTTAAACTCCACGGGAGCACAGAGAAAAAGATAATCACATTCCATGAGACGGAGATCCGTTTCCGTACAGACCCCGTCGATCACATTCTGCTGTAAGGCCTCCGCCAGGGAAGCACGGTCCGGATCATAGGCAAAAAGCCGAATGTCCGGATTTTCTTTGCGGATCGCTTTTGCGATGGATCCGCCCATCAGTCCAAGACCGATAAATCCGATAGATGTTATCATTTGCCAACCTCACTGTTGAAGTCAATTGATTCACGGTCATTCTGACAGCAGAATATATTTTGCGGTCTGATGGCCTCGAATAGGAACCAGGCGCGTCGTTTAGCCGTATTGAGCCTGGCATTCTCATTGTATGATAGGACTCCTAAAAAGTCAATTCACAGCAGATTTTAAAGAAATCCTCACCAAAATACCCTGAACATGGACATAAAGTGGACAGATTTTCCGGCTGAAAGCAAAATTCAAGGGCAATTATGATAAGAAATACTTGAATTTGAAATCACATTTTAGTAGAATATA
>CAMOUV010000216.1 GCA_946626695.1 uncultured Blautia sp. | reverse complement strand
CAGTTGTGCGGTTTGGGACGCCATTTGATGCCCCGGGGCCGGTCCTCCAAGTATCCGCATAAGGCGCGGAGGATTCCCCCGTGGCAGGCGATCAGGACATTATGGTACTCTTTTTTCTCCAGCTCCTGCAGAAAGGCATGGCTTCTTTTGACCATGGATGAGATGGTTTCCACACTCTCCGGTGCAGGAAAGACCTCCGGCAGGGCCCAATACAGGGACATTCGGGGGCCGAGGAGATAATATTTCTTTTTCTCATAGTCGCCGAAATCCGTTTCGATCAGCCGCGCATCCCGGATCACCTGCTCCGGGGATACATTTCCAATGATGGAAGCGGTCGTGACGGCCCGGGAAAGAGGACTCGCGTAGACGGCATCGAAGACCAGCCGGCTGTGCCGGGTAATCAGAAGTGAACGCATCTCGCGGGCCTGATGCAGGCCGGTTTCATTCAGAGGTTCATCGGTACGCCCCTGCATAAGACGGGCTTTGTTCAGTCTTGTCTGTCCATGCCTTGTCAACCAGATGATCATAAGAGATTTCCTTTCTGAGTTATTGCATATTGTATATATCTATACTATAGTATATTTATTGCAATAAATAAAGAGTCAGGGGAAAATCGCAGGAGATAATAAAATGGCAAAGCAGGCAGAAAACAGTATGGGAACCGAGAAGATGAGCAGGCTGGTTCTGACAACAGGGATTCCGCTGATGTTGTCTCTTCTGATCAATTCGCTTTATAATTTCGTGGATTCCGTGTTCGTGTCCAGGGTGGCGGAGGATGCGCTGACGGCGCTGTCGCTGTCGGCTCCGGTGCAGGTCCTGGTTTCCGCCCTGGGCTTCGGAAATGCGGTGGGTCTCAATGCAGCGATCAGCAAGGCCCTGGGAGAAAACCGGCCTGATAAAGTAAAGAAGACAGCCAATGCGGCGATCTTTATCGCGGTCTGTTCCTGGCTGCTGATCTGTCTCGCCTGTGTGGTGGGAATCCGGTGGTATTTTGACTGGCAGAGCGGCGGCAATGAGGTGATCGCCGCCTATGGCAGGGACTATCTGAGTATCTGCATGCTCTTTTCTCTTGGACAGATGGGACAGTGGGTGTTTGACCGCTTCGTCATCGCCAGCGGGAAGTCACGGCTCTTCCTTTTCACCCTGTCCGCAGCCTCCGTCACCAATCTGATCCTCGATCCGGTCTTTATTTTCGGATTCGGACTGGGAACAAGAGGAGCCGCCATAGCCACGGTCATCGGGCAATTCTGCGGAATGGGAGCGGGCATCTTTATTAACCGTCGCTGGAACAAGGAAATACCGTTCTCCTTTTCTCTCCGGCCTGACTGGGTCAGCGTGCGGACGATCCTGCGGGTGGGGATTCCCTCTACCCTCGTTCAGGTGCTGACCTCTTTTGTGGCGATCGTGATGAACTCCATCCTGCTGACGTTTTCCTCCACGACCGTTGCAGTCTACGGGGTCTGCTCCCGAATGATGGGTCTGTGTACCGTCGGCGTTCACGGGATCGACAACGGACTGATCCCCATCGTGGTCTACAACTACGGAGCCGGCAAGCCGGACCGGATCACGGAGTCTGTCCGGTGGGCTCTGGTATACTCGTTTTTATTCTATATTCCTTTCCTTCTGGTGCTGGAGCTGGCGCCGGGATGGGTGATGCGGCTTTTTGACGCGTCGGAGAATATGATGAGCATCGGGTTTCCGGTTGTCCGTATCCTGGGCCTTTTCTGGCTGCTCTGCATTCCAAGCCAGGTGATCGCATCGGCCATGCAGGGGCTGTCTTTGCCGACCCCCAGCATGGTGATCACGATGCTGCGCCAGGCGATACTGCCTGTCATCCTGGCTCTGGTGCTGCGGCCTGCAGGCAGACTGTCACTCATCTGGACCGCCTTTATTCTGGCAGAGCTGATCTGTATCCCGGTGGCACTGCGGCTGTGGAAGCGGAATCAGATTTACAAATCTGCTGAAATATGATACGATAAACTTTACGAAACATACGGAGGGAATGAGAACCATGGACAATAAAAAGTTCTACATGACAACAGCCATCGCCTACGCATCCGGCAAGCCGCATATCGGCAATACCTACGAGATCGTGCTGGCAGATGCCATCGCGCGTTACAAGAGAAAACAGGGATATGATGTGTTCTTTCAGACCGGAACTGATGAGCACGGCCAGAAGATCGAGCAGAAAGCCGCAGAAGCGGGTATTTCGCCCAAGGAGTATGTCGACAACGTGGCCGGCGAGATCAAGCGGATCTGGGATCTAATGAACACCTCCTATGATAAATTTATCCGTACCACCGACGACTATCATGAAAAACAGGTACAGAAGATGTTCAAGAAGATGTACGCCAAGGGCGACATCTATAAGGGAGCCTATGAGGGCTGGTACTGTACCCCGGACGAATCCTTCTGGACCGAATCCCAGCTGGTGGACGGCAAATGCCCGGAATGCGGACGGCCCGTGGTGAAGGCGCAGGAAGAGGCCTACTTCTTTAAGATGAGTAAGTATGCCGACCGTCTGATCGAGCATATCAACACCCATCCGGAGTTCATCCAGCCGGAATCCCGCAAGAACGAGATGATGAACAATTTCCTTCTGCCGGGTCTGCAGGATCTCTGCGTTTCCAGATCCTCCTTCAAGTGGGGGATCCCGGTGGATTTTGACGAGAAGCATGTGGTCTATGTATGGCTGGATGCCCTGACCAACTATATCACCGGCAT
>CAMOUV010000215.1 GCA_946626695.1 uncultured Blautia sp. | reverse complement strand
AGCACCCTTGTATCACCTGATTATAGCATAGAAAGGCGGATTCTGACACAGTTTTTGAGAGACAGGGCATAAAAAAAGAGCCTGGAGGGGAGCACGTTCACATTGCCCCTTCTGCCCTACTGCCTCTGGAACAACCGGAGAAAGGGCGAAATGACCGTCTGGATCCACAGGCAGTAAAAGGGCCCCAGCTCTTCTTATTCCACCGCAGGGCTGATGACGGTGATCCTCTCGACGGATTCCATCCGGATCAGCTTGTCTTTGCACTTTTTAGGACTTTCGATACGGATCAGCAGCCAGTCTTCATCCGCATCCAGGATCGTGTTGGAGCCATGGCTGCTGTTGCCGTAACTCATGATATCCACATCCTCATGATCTTCCTTCAGTTCCAGGGAAACCTTCTGCCCGATGTAAGAATGGGCTGCTTCCAGCAAGGCCCTGCGGTCCTCATGAAAGGTGGTTCCTTCGGTTTTTGTCAGCTGCTCTTCCAGCTTCTCGATCCGGCGTTTAAGAGAAGAACACTGCAGATAGGCCATAAGGCCGAAAATACCCAGGATAAATCCGATATATTCCATTATGCATCCTCCTCCATGATCTCAAGGGAAAGAACCGAAGATACCGGGATCAGCTTTTCGATATGACGCTTTTTGGTATCGGCGGCCACCTTCATCCAGTTTCCTTCAAATTCCAGGATCCTGCAGTCGGTATTGTACAGATCCACATCTGCCTCTCCGTCAAAAAACGAAAGTCTCACCTTTCTGCCCGCGGCACCCTTCAGAAGCCGGCTTATTCCTTTTGTGGCTGACGTTCTGTTTTCCGCCCCGGTATCCTCCGTCACATCATCCTTCAGAAGATAATCACAGCTGACGCCAAGGATCGAAGCGATATCTCCGATCTTATCGATATCCGGCATCACCGTTCCGCTTTCCCAGCGGCTGACCGTCTGTCTCGTCACGGAAAGCTTCTCCGCAAAATCCGTCTGCGTCATGCCGAGATCTTTTCTTTTTCTGGAAATCTTATTGCCAAATTCATTCATTCTCATGGCTCCTTTCTTTCGGTATGACCCGATTCTACATGGTTTTTCCCGGATTTTTCAAGAAATTCTCCTGTTCAGAATGTAACATGATGGTTTACATTCGCCTTTTTTCAGGCTTTTTATCCGTTTTATTCTTCGATTCGAACACTTCAGCTTTTCAGGCAGGCTGTGATCACCATGGTGGAAAGGCCCGCCTGCCGGATCACATCCAGATCCGCTTTCAGGACAATGTCTCCCGTCGAGACAGAATCTCCTTTCCGCACGAGAACCGAAAAAGCTCTGCCTCCCAGAGTCACGGTATCGATTCCCACATGAACGAGGATCTCCCGGCCATCTGCAGTCGTAAAGGTGACGGCATGACCTGTCTCCGCCACTCCTGAAACGATCCCGTCACAGGGAGCATAAATCGTCCCGTTCTCCGGCAGGATCCCGGTGCATTCTCCCATGGTCCCCGAGGCGAATACCGGATCGGGAATCTCCTCCATGGGAATCAGTCTTCCGTCCGCCGGCGCGGCGATCCGGATCTCCTGCTCCTCTTTTCTTCTACGGAAAAGCTGCTCCTCTGCCTCGATGACCAGAAGCTTTGTCGCTTCCACCTTGCCGGGGGAAACCGACAGCTTGTCCACGCCGGCTTCCACCAGGAGCCCGACGGCCCGGGGATCGCCCGCCAGCTCGCCGCAGACCGAGACCGGAATATTTTTCTCATGGGCAGCCGACACCGTCATCCGGATGAGACCCAGGACCGCTTCGTGAAGCGGATCATAGTATTCCTCCAGCCCCTGGGCTTCCCGGTCCAGTGCCAGGGTATACTGGGTCAGATCATTCGTTCCGATACTGAAAAAATCCACCTTCTCCGCCAGCTGATCGGCAATCAGCGCTGCCGCCGGCGTTTCCACCATGATGCCGACAGGAGGAATCCTGTATTGAATTCCTTCCTTTGAAAGTTCCCCGGCACACTCCGTAAGGCAGGCACGGATCTCTTCCACTTCCCTCACCGAGGTCACCATCGGAACCATGATCTTTATGTCCCCATGCACCCCTGCCCGCAGAAGAGCGCGGAGCTGAGTCCGAAAGAGATCCCTCTCCTTCAGCGACAGCCGAAGGCCCCTGCACCCCAGAGCCGGGTTCTTCTCATCCGGAAGTGAAAGCCAGCCGGCTTTTTTGTCAGAGCCCAGATCCATGGTGCGGATCACCGTCTCTTTTCCCTGCATGGCTTCTGCCACACTTCGGTAGGCTTCATACTGTTCTTCCTCCGAAGGTGCTGCGTCATGATCCAGATACAGGAACTCCGAGCGAAACAGTCCTACGCCATCTGCGCCACAGGCAGCCAAGGCAGGGATATCCCGGGGTCCGGAGATGTTGGCACAGATTCGTGTCTGTGTGACCTTCTCCGCCGCCGCTGTCCTTTCTTTTTGCCTTCTGTCCGATTCCTCCCGCATCCGCCGGAGCGCATTCTGATATACTTCCTCCTCCGGATCCACGATCAGTCTCTCCTTCTCGATGATCACCCGCCTGCAGCCACGGGCTTCTGTGACTGCTTCCCGGGAGCCGTACACGTAGGGGATCCCCAGATTCCCGGCAAGGATCGAGACGTGCGACGCGGGGGAACCTTTCTCCGTAATGATCCCGAGGATCCGGTCCGGATCCAGCCCGGAAAGCTGTGCCGGGCTCAGTTCCTCCGCCAGGATGATCGACGGAGAC
>CAMOUV010000214.1 GCA_946626695.1 uncultured Blautia sp. | reverse complement strand
TGCTTGAACCGGATATCCGATAATGGTATGATAAAACTGGATGAAAGTTTATCAATTTTATCATCTTTCGTTCAGAGAGGCGTATGATGAACAGAAAACAGGTTGTAATGCTGCAATGGATCGCTTTGATCCTGTTGGTGGTTTGTCTGGCAGGGTTTATTGTATATGGGCTGGTGTCCAGATTTACCGGCGGAAAATCCGAAAAAAAGGCGATGGAAGCGGGAAACACCACAACGGAAGCACAGTCCGGAAACGATACGGAGGGAGAAGAGGCGCAGGCCGTTTTGCCTACACCGACGCCGGATCCGGTGCGAACCTATACCTTGAGCTTTGCCGGAGACTGTACCATCGGAAGCCTGATCGAATGGCAGGGAACACAGCCGGGAGATTTTCAGTCGGTGGTGGGAACGGATTACTCTTATCCGCTTTCGGGCGTAAAGAGCATTTTCGCGGCGGACGATCTGACGGTGGTAAATCTGGAAGGAACCTTTACCACGGCTGTGGATGCGGTGGTAAAGCCCTACCGGTTCCGGGCGGATCCTGCCTATGCGCAGGTCCTGACGGAAGGAAGCGTGGAGGCGGTTTCGACCTCCAACAACCATTCGGGAGATTTTCTGGAGCAGGGGCTTTCTGACACCCATGCAGCCCTGGATGTGAAAGGGATTGAATATACCCACGCCGGAGCACCGCTGATCAAAGAGCTGGACGGTGGTCTGAAGCTGGGAATCGTGACCTACAACACGGTGGAGAACTGGGACGGCCTGAATGCCTGGTATGCTTCGGTGAAAACCGATATTGAGGCCTGCAAGGCAGCAGACTGCGACCTGATCATCGGTTTTATGCATTGGGGAACGGTGGAATATCTGGTGGAACCGGAGGAATGGGAAGTGGTCTTTGCCCACACCATGGCAGACTGGGGCTGCGACCTGATCGTGGGCGGCCATGCCCATATCCTGCAGCGGATGGAGTATTACAACGATGTGCCCATCTTTTATTCCATGGGAAACTTCTGCTACGGCGGACATCTGAATCCGAATGACAAGGACAGTGTGATCGTTCAGGCGGAATTCACCCGGAATGCGGAGACAGGAGAGGTCACACGCAGCGGACTGCGCGTTATTCCATGCCTTGTATCCTCGCAGACGCTGTCCAATGATTATTGTCCGACTCCCTGTGCGGAGGGCAGTGAAGATTATAAACGGATCGTGGAGCGGCTGCAGTGGAGCAGTTCGGATACGTAATCTATGTGATTGATTTTTGAACAGTGCAATGGAAGGAAAAGAAAAATGTGCAAGGTTTTTTCCGACAGGTCCTGAATGTGCTTTTGAGGAAAGGAAAGAGAGAACAAAAACAAATATTTTATAAGGAAGGAGAGCAGAGAGCAGAATATGATCATCACAGTGACATTAAGTGCGGCGATGGATAAAACCGTGTGGATCGACAGTCTGAAAAGAGGAGGACTGAACCGGATCCGCCGGATCGAATATGACGGCAGCGGCAAAGGGATCAATGTATCCCGGAGTCTGTATGCCATGGGAGTGCAGAGCCTGGCCACAGGCCTTCTGGGTGGTACCAACGGAGATGCGATTCTGCGGGACGTGCAGGCGGAAGGGATCGAGCATGATTTTGTCCGCACCAAAAGCAATACCCGTACGAACACAAAGGTGAGGGAAGAGGATGGGACGCTGACGGAGATCAATGAGCCCGGAGCCTTTGTCACGGAGGAGGAGCTTCATGAACTGATGTTCCGGCTGAAACAGTATGCCAGTCCGGATACGCTCTTCATTTTGTCCGGAAGCGTTCCGCAGGGAGCCGGCCCGGATATCTATGCGAAGCTGATCCGCATCCTGCATGAGAGAGGCGCTTCGGTGCTTCTGGATGCCTCCGGGGAATCCTTCCGGCTAGGCGTGGCCGAAAAACCGGAGATCATCAAGCCGAACCAGGTGGAGATCGAAGAATACGCCGGACTCCCCGAGGGGAGCGGCTCCAAGAAGATCATAGAAGCCTCCAGAGGAATTGTAAACTCCGGAATCGGTACCGTGGCAGTGACGAGGGGCGGAAAGGGCGCCATGCTGTTTACGCCGGAATGCGGCCTGCGCTGCGCGGCTCTGCCGGTTGTGGTAGGATCCACGGTGGGAGCGGGCGATGCCTTCACGGCAGGACTTGCCTACGCCTGGAAGTATCATTTAAGTCCGGAGGAAACGATGGAGCTGTGTATGGCGGCCTCTGCGGCAACCGTGACCACGCAGGGAACCAAGCCTGCGCCGATGGAACTGATCAATGAACTGCGGAAAGATGTGCATCTGATCAATATCTGATCGATGTTTACTACGCAAAAAAGCAGGAATCCGGATGGATTCCTGCTGCTTGTCTCTGGTAACGGAGAAGGGGGGATTTGAACCCCCGCGCCGGTTACCCGACCTACCGCATTTCGAGTGCGGACCCTTCAGCCACTTGGGTACTTCTCCATGAACACCTTTTCTATTATATATGCTGAAGACGAAAAGGTCAATTGTTTTTTGAAGCGGCAGTAGAATTGTCTGATGACCGTGAACAGGAATAAATTCATAGACTTTGGACTGGAAACCATAAAAGATTTATGTAAATTGAGGATGGGAAGATGGATTATAAAAAAAGTTCAGTGATGGCGGCGGTGGAACGCCTTCAGAAAAACTACAATGAGGAGGCTCTTTTTATCCCGAAGGACGGAAAGAGACTTCCGAACCGATCGGATGTGGTGGATATCGTACGGGATCTGAAGCCGATCATGTTTCC
>CAMOUV010000213.1 GCA_946626695.1 uncultured Blautia sp. | reverse complement strand
ACGATCTGGGGTGCAGACCGGGAATACTTCTCCGCTCCCCGGCTGGATGACCTGCAGTGTGCGTATTCCTCCATCCGGGCGCTTCTGGATTCTCCGTCTCCGCAAAGCATCGCAGTCTGCTGCGTGTTCGACAATGAAGAAGTGGGCAGCACGACAAAGCAAGGGGCCGATTCCACGTTCTTGTCCGATACGCTCGCGCGGATCTGCGCAAGCCTGGATCTTTCTTCGGACCAGCTGCCCGTGATGCTGGCCCGCAGCTTTATGCTCTCGGCCGACAATGCCCACGCGGTTCATCCGCATCATACGGACAAAGCGGATCCCACCAACCGGCCCTACATGAACCTCGGGCCGGTGCTGAAATTCAATGCCAATCAGAAATACACCACCGACGCGGTCTCCGGAGCCGTTTTCAAAGAGCTCTGCCGGAGAGCCGGCGTACCTTGCCAGACGTACATCAATCATTCGGATATTCCGGGCGGTTCTACTCTGGGAAACATCTCCAACAGTCATGTTTCTCTCCATACTGCGGATATCGGCTGTGCCCAGCTGGCCATGCATTCTCCTTATGAAACGGCCGGCAGCAAGGATACGCTGTATATGATCCAGGCCATGACGGCTTTCTACCAGAGCCGGATCCGGATCACAGGCAATCAGATCACCCTTGCCTGAAAGTCAAATATCCCCCGTAGACTGCGGGGCATGAAGCCTGTACCGCAGCACCGCGGTCATTCCGATGAGAAAACCGTTTTACCGGTCACTTCCATCCTTGACTTTTCCGGAAAAAGGTGTACAATGTGCTTTAGTGAATAAATGCGTTAAAGCGCGAAACAAAGAAAGGAAACCCTGACATGCCTATTACAGATATTCTGGAAAAGAACGCACAGCTTTACGGAGATGATATCGCTCTGGTGGAGATCAATCCCCAGATTCCCGAGACAAGAAGAGTCACCTGGAAGGAGTACGACCTGATCGAGCCCGAAGGCACCTCCTACTACCGGAGGGAGATCTCCTGGAGTGTCTTTGACGAAAAGGCAAACCGCTTTGCCAATCTTCTGCTCTCCCGCGGTGTCAAGAAGGGAGACAAGGTCGCCATCCTTCTGATGAACTGCCTGGAATGGCTTCCTGTTTATTTCGGGATCCTGAAGACCGGTGCTCTGGCAGTACCGCTGAATTTCCGGTACGCGGCGGACGAGATCCAGTATTGTCTGGATCTGGCGGATGTGGATATTCTGGTTTTCGGGCCGGAGTTCATCGGCCGTGTGGAAAGCATCGCGGATGAGATCGGCAAGCATCGTCTGCTGTACTTCGTCGGAGACGGCTGCCCCAGCTTTGCGGAGGATTATCTGACCCATGTGGCGGACTGCTCCAGCAAACGCCCGGACATCACGCTCACCGATGAGGACGAAGCGGCCATCTATTTTTCCTCCGGAACCACGGGTTTTCCGAAGGCGATCCTGCATAAGCATCGTTCCCTGACCCACTCCTGCAAGGTGGAGCAGGCGCATCACGGCCAGACCCGGGATGATGTGTTCCTCTGCATCCCGCCTCTGTATCACACCGGTGCCAAGATGCACTGGTTCGGAAGCCTGCTGTCCGGCAGCAAGGCGGTCCTCCTGAAGGGAGCCAGTCCGGAATTCATCCTGAAGGCCGTATCCGAGGAGCAGTGTACCATTGTATGGCTTCTGGTTCCGTGGGCGCAGGATCTGCTGCTCGCCATCGACAACGGCGACCTGAAGCTTTCCGATTACAAGCTGGATCAGTGGAGACTCATGCACATCGGCGCCCAGCCGGTTCCCCAGAGTCTGATCAAGCATTGGAAGGATTACTTCCCGAATCATCAGTACGACACCAACTACGGTCTCAGCGAATCCATCGGACCCGGCTGCGTCCATCTGGGCGTGGAGAACATCCACAAGGTCGGCGCCATCGGCAAGGCCGGCTATGGCTGGGAGACCAAGATCATCGATGAAAAAGGCAATCCGGTAAAGCAGGGCGAAACCGGCGAGCTGGCCGTCAAAGGCCCCGGCGTCATGGTCTGCTACTATCATGACAAAAAAGCCACCAACGAAGTGCTCCACGGCGACTGGCTCTACACCGGCGACATGGCCATGGAGGACGAGGACGGCTTTATCTTCCTGGTCGACCGGAAGAAGGACGTCATCATCAGCGGCGGCGAGAACCTCTATCCCGTACAGATCGAGGACTTCCTCCGCACCAACGATGCCATTCTGGATGTGGCGGTCATCGGTCTCCCGGACAAGCGTCTGGGCGAGATCGCAGCGGCCATCATTCAGCTGAAGCCCGGCATGATCACCACGGAAGAGGACATCGAGCTCTTCTGCAAGGCCCTGCCCAGATACAAACGTCCCCGTAGGATCATTTTCGCGGATGTACCCAGAAATGCCACCGGAAAAATCGAAAAACCGAAGCTCCGCGAGATGTACGGTGCAACTCATCTGGTCGCGGAACAGAACCGCGGATAAAACAGAACCGGAATACCTCACCTGATGGTATTCCGGTTTTGTTTTATCTGTGAATGGCAAGTTGTCAGTCTCATAAAAAAGGCTGCGGATCTCTTCAAGATACTGTGGTATACAAAAGCCGTCAAAAGTCAAGGCTGTTCTTTTTAATACATGTTTGATATAGTGATCACATATAAAACCATATAGATAAAGGAGGATTTCAATGAGCGAAAAAAAGAAAGTCGTTGCCTTTACAGCCGGAAGAAGGAGCGGAAACTGTGAGATCTATGTAAAGATCGCATTGGAAGAGCTCACAAAAATGGGGATTGAATGTGAAATGATCCGTC
>CAMOUV010000212.1 GCA_946626695.1 uncultured Blautia sp. | reverse complement strand
GGACGGTTGCCGGGTACGGAACAGGAGATGTCCTCTTTATCCCGTATGATGGCATCCCAGACGCCATGGGTCTCCATGTTGGTCTCGTCGATCACGTAAAGACCATACTCATCGCACAGCCGGTAGAACTCTGAGCGGTTGGGATAATGGCTGGTCCGGATGGCGTTGATGTTGTTCTGTTTCATGGTGATCAGATCCTTCCGGATGATCTCCTCAGTGATCACCCGGCCGGACTGCGCACTGAATTCATGACGATTTACGCCTTTAAATACGATCCTCTTTCCGTTCAGGAGCATGACGCTGTCCTTGATCTCAAAGCGGCGGAAACCGATCTTTTCCTTAACGATCTCACATACTTCACCCGCCTCATCAAACAGCAGCAGGGTCAGATCATAGAGCTTCGGATTCTCCGCACTCCACAGTTCAGGCGCAAGCATCGGGATCTGCAGTTTGTACCGGACCGGATTCTCTCTGCAGAAGGTGGTTCCCTCCTCTTCTTCCCGCAGAAAGAAGGAATTGTTTGCGCTGCAGATTTCCTTTTCGCCGTCTGACACGATCGTCCGGATGGCCGCCACTTTCCGAAGAGACCCGGAGTCCCCCGGTTCTCCGGCTGCGCTCCCGTCGGAGCATCCGCTCCTGTTCCCGGTCTCCCGTATGAGTTTCATGTACAGGCGAAGTTCCGCATCCGTATAAGCATCATCCAGAGCCGTCACGACTTTCAGATCCAGCACATGCACTTCCGGATGCACAAACAGATACACATCCCGGAAAATGCCCGAGAACCGGAAAAAGTCCTGATCCTCGCACCAGCTTCCGCCGCTCCATTTATAAACCTGCACCGCCAGCTTGTTTTCCCCCTCCGCAAGGTACGGTGTCAGCTCAAATTCGGATGGCGTGAAGGAATCTTCGCTGTATCCCACATACTGCCCGTTCAGCCAAAGGGCAAACGCGCTCTCCACGCCCTGGAAGGAAATGAAAAGCTTCCGGTTTTTCATGTTCTCCGGGACCGTAAAGTATTTTACATAGCTTGCCGTCGGATTGAAGCGCTCCGGGATCTGCCCGGGCCGGATTTCCTCCGAACCGTCCCAGGGATACTGGGTGTTAACATAGGCCGGCACATCATAGCCTTCCATCTGGATGTGGGCCGGAACCGGAATCTCATCCCATCCGCGGCAGTCATAGCCTGCCGCCTCAAAGCCCTTGGGCGCTTTTGCATAATTATCTGCATAGGAAAATTTCCACATCCCGTTCAGAGAAAAGAAACAGTCTCCCTCTTTCTCTTTGAAATACCGGTGATCCGAATGAGCCTCCAGCCGGTTCTGCTGAAAAATCTCCGGATTCGCTACAATTTCATGATCAAACGTCTTCATCCTGTCCTCCTTTTCCCCTTCCGGGGAATCATTCTGTTCCCGCCGGACAGGATCCATGGAGCTTTCATAAAATGTGCCTGTCCGTATCAGCATCATCATATCACAAAACAACCCTTCCGAAAAGAGAAGAGCCGCTTTTCTCTGCCTTTTACGGCTGACAGAGAAAAGCGGCTCCTTGTTTCTTCCGGTCTGATTTTTTATTCAAGCACAAGCTTCACGCCGCCGTAGATACCGGCGTCGTTTCCTAAAGTGGCCAGCTTGAAATCGGTCTCTCTGGCTGCATGGAAGGCGTAGGGCTTGTAATACTCTCTGATCTTGTCGATCACATCATCACCGGCCTTGGACATACCGCCGCCGATGACAAATGCCTGGGGATTCACGACACAGGCGATGGAAGCAAGGCCTTTTCCGAGAATCTTTGCCCATTCGTCGGTGATTTCCTGCGCCACGTCGTCACCCTTCTTGGCCTCGTCCCAGATCTCCTTGGAGGAGGTGTTGAAGTTCAGAGCCGTCGGTCTTTCCGAATGTGCTGCCATGTATCTCTTTGCCACGCGGACGATGCCGTTCGCGGAAGCATACTGCTCCAGACAGCCCTTTTTGCCGCAGCCGCAGGCTTCTTCTTCGTCATCAAACATCGGAATATGGCCGATCTCTCCGGCGGCTCCGTTGGTTCCGGGAAGAATCTTGCCGCCCAGAATGATACCGCCGCCGACGCCGGTGCCCAGTGTCACCATGACGAGGTCTTTGTAGCCTTTGCCGCCGCCCTGCCACATTTCGCCAAGGGCCGCCACATTGGCATCATTTCCTGCCGCAACCTTCAGTCCGGTAAGGGCTCCCAGTTCCTTGTTGACATTGAATTCACCCCATCCCAGATTGACGCATTTCAGCACATTTCCTTCCTCATCGATCGGGCCGGGAACGCCGATTCCCACACCTTCCACTTCATCAGCGGAAATTCCTTTTTCTTCCATTTTCGCTTTAATGGAAGCTGCAATATCCCCAAGGATAAAGGCTCCGTTGTTCTCGGTCCGGGTCGGGATCTCCCAGGTCTCCAGAAGCTCGCCCGTGGTCTTGAATAACCCGTGTTTTACCGTTGTTCCGCCCAGATCCACACCAAAAGCATATTCCTTCATTGTTTTTCTCCTCTCATCCTTCGGGGAACTCCTGAAAAGGCGTTCCTTCCTTTTTTATGAATCGATTATAGCATATTGTACCGCTTTCGGAAATCAGAAACTGCACAACTTGACTTACTTTTTTTGACGTTCCGTGCGGTAAAAAAGCCGACAGCTTTCCGACAGAGCAAAAACGGATGTTCCTTTTTTACCATTTGGGAATGAATTTCTTTCTCTCTTGAAGAAAAATCCATTTTCCTATATCATGGGAGTATAAAGGCTGTATTCAGCCGCACATCTGTTTTATCCGGTCCGTAAGACAAAAATCAGTC
>CAMOUV010000211.1 GCA_946626695.1 uncultured Blautia sp. | reverse complement strand
ACCGGATCCGTAATGGTATAGGTGAAGGAAGTTCCTGTTTCTCCAAGCAGAATATGCTCCCCGTGCCGTACCAGGGGATACCGTGCGTACAACACATCTGTATTCAATGCCGCATCCTCCGGTTCTTTTTTCGGAAGAGCCTTGTCTGCTTCCATCTGCCGGGATTCTTCCACCGGCTCCCGCCGCGTATCCGGAACATCTCCGGGAATCAGTTCGTCTTTATTATAGACCAGCATGGTGATGACAAAGCTGCAGATGTAAGAAATCAACAGCCCCGCCACATAGGTCATAACGCTGTTCGCCGCCCCCCGAGGACCGGCTGTCATCACAAAAACCGCCAGAAGTCCGGAGGGACCCCAGGTAGTCGCCGCCACCTCCAGGGCCATCACCAAAGCGCCGCCAAAGCCGGCACCAAGACCGGCGGTGATGAAAGGCTTCCCGAGGGGAAGGGTAACACCATAGATCAGAGGCTCTCCGATTCCCAGAAAACCAGCCGGGAGAGCGCCGGTGATCACCAAGCAGAGCTTCCGGTTTCCGACCTTCTTCGCCTTGACATACAGGGCGATCGCCGTACCGACCTGGCCGGCTCCTGCCATGGCCAGCGCCGGATACAGGGTGATATACCCCAGCTCCTGCAGCTGCACGGAGTACAGCGCCACCATCCCGTGGTGCATGCCCGCGGCAACCAAAGGCAGGAACAGCGCTGTGGAAACATACCCTGCGATGATCCTGACAAAGATGTTTCCGGACAGACACAGCTTGCTGAAGACCCATACGATCCCGCCGGACACATAACCCAACAGCGGCATGATCACCAGAATGTAGGGGATCACACAGACCAGCAGGGACAGAAGCGGCGTGAAAATAATATCGATGGTTTCCGGCATCCAGGAACGGATCTTCTTTTCGATGACGGACAACAGGAATACGCCCAGGATGACCGACAGTACACCGCCCTTCCCGGTTCTCAGCACAGAATTCAGGGGATTCTGCTCATCGTACAGACCCAGCAGCAAGGAAATCTGGTTGATCCCCTCCATGGAAGTGATCATGCCCAGCATACCACCCAGGATCGGCGTGGCGCCGAAGCGCTCCGCTGCCCGATATCCGGCCCAGGCTGTCAGATAGGTCAAAAAGGAGCCGTTTATAAGAGCCAGCAGATTGTAAACAAGGCTCCAGATCTTGTTTGTATTGTAATCCGGAACAGTCTGGGCGATCAGAGACGTCAGACCCGCACACAGTCCGGCGGCAATGACCCCCGGTATCAGGGGAACGAAGATATCGCCCACCATCTTCAAAGCGGATTTCACAGGGCTTTTCTTCTGCCGGCTGCGCAGATCATCCTTGTATTCCTTCCAGTCCGGCTCCGCTTTTCCTGTATCTCCCGCTGCTGCCGGAAGCCCCAGCGCATGGCACTGGTCCGCATATTTTCTGCTTTTGCCCGGACCCACCACAATCTCATAGGAGCGCTCCCGGTCATGGACAAGCCCCATCACATCCTCCACGGACTGGAGCTTTTCCTCTTCCACCAGGCTTTCCTCCTTCACGACGATCCGGAGCCTGGTCATACAGTTGGTTGCTGACAGAATATTGGCAGCCCCGCCGAGATACTGTATCAGTTTTTCTGTATTCTCTCTGTACTCATTACTCATCAGAACATCTCCTGCTCACTTAATTGCTTTCCGCACAAACCCACCGGCTTTCGTAAGACGTTCCTCTGCCTCCCTGCGGCTGCAATTCGCCAGGATCATGGTGATCGCGGTTTTGCATTTTCCTCCGGCCAGCGCAAGGGTTTTCTCTGCTGTTTCCCGGTCAGCACCGGTTGCTTCGGTCACGATGCGAAGCGCTCTCATCCGCAGCTTCTCGTTCGTCTGCGCCACATCCACCATCAGATTTTCGTATGCTTTTCCGGTCCGGACCATGGCGGCGGTGGAAATCATATTCAGGATCATTTTCTGTGCCGTCCCGGCCTTTAAACGGGTGGAACCGGTCAGGATTTCCGGACCGACTACCACATCGATCCCCAGTTCTGCAACGCGGGATATTTCCGAATCCGCATTGCAGGAAACAGCCACCGTGTGGCAGCCCAAGCTCCGTGCGTATTCCAGTCCTCCCAGAACATAGGGAGTCCGTCCGCTGGCTGCCAGCCCGATCACCAGATCCTTTTTCGCCAAGGCTTGATCCTTCAGATCCTGTACGGCAAGCTCCCGGCTGTCCTCCGCTCCCTCCACCGCTTTCGTGAAGGCCTTCTCCCCGCCCGCGATCAGTCCGATCACCACATCCGGGGAAACTCCGAAGGTCGGAGGACATTCGGAAGCATCCAGCACACCAAGCCGGCCGCTGGTACCTGCTCCGATATAAAAGATCCTTCCGCCCTGCAGCAGGCTTTCCACGCCCCAGTCCGCAGCCAGAGCTATCTCTTCAAGATGCCCATGGATCACCTTCGGGATTTTCTCATCCTCCCGGTTCATCACGGTGATGATCTCCAAAGAAGACATGGTATCCAGATTCATGGTATCTTCGTTCCTCAATTCTGTTGTCATCTGCACCGATTTCATTTCCATGATTACACCTCTGCTGTATGATCTGATCTTTTTATTATAACAGACCCTATGATATTTGGATACAAAAACACCTGCAGAAGAACTCCCTTGCAAACAGTTTACGAAGTGTGTATAATGTACATAACAGGATAGCCGGAAGGTGAGTGCAGGTCACCTGACCCGGCGAATGTTAGCTTAAGAAATAGCCGTTACACTTTCCGGGTGCAGGACGGCTATTTTTTATGGGTAATATCGTAGAATCCTATCATTACAAGACAGAATGTCAGGAACAAATAGAATATCTCGAAATC
>CAMOUV010000210.1 GCA_946626695.1 uncultured Blautia sp. | reverse complement strand
CCGTGATAAATATCTTTCGCTTCCAGCAGCTCCAGATCCGAGAGCCGCAGGCCTTCTTCAAAATCAAATTCATCCTTCGGCAGGGTACAGATTCCATAGCCGAAGCTGATGGGTGTTCCGCCGATGGAGATCTTTGCGGCTTCATCGGCCACGGCTTCGATCTGCTGCCGGGCTTCTTCCTTATCGATCCCGCAGCACAGGATCAGGAACTCGTCACCGCCCATGCGGATCACCACATCCTGGGGATCCGGGAAGCTCTTTTCCAGCAGCTCCGCCGTTTCCACCAGGAGCTTGTCTCCCATCTTGTGGCCCAGATTATCATTGATCACCTTCAGGTTGTTGACATCCAGGAAGAGGAAGGTGACCGGATCCCGGGCCGTCGGAAATACTTTTTCCTTCCAGATCTCCAGATAATTTCGGGTATACATGCCGGTCAGGTAGTCCTTGTAGGCGATCTCCTGCAGATGCTGTTTTTCCTTGATCTCATACTGGTACTGCAGCCGCTGATTGGCCCGGCGGATCAGCCGGTTGATGATAAACCAGAGGGCCGCTCCCAGCAGAAGCATCACCAACAGCGTACCGACCGCTCTGACCACATAGCGCTCATACCACTTGAATTCCTTATGCACAGGGATCGAAATCTCCTGCAGTACTTCTCCTGTATGATAGTCCACGATACCAAAACGGAAGGTGTAATCTCCTCCCGAAAGATTCGTATAGCTTATGCTGCCCAGATTGCGCAGCTGCCGTATCGTACGGTCGTGGTCGAAGCCTTCCAGGATATAAAACACATAGGGATTATCCATGCTGAAGGTGATTACGTGCGTCCCCATCACGATACGCTGTGCATTGGCATCAATGGAGATTTCCTCGTTCTGATGTACATATTTCCGCACACCATCTGATTCCACATAATCGAGCAGAAGAGGATACGTTTCCTTTTCTTCCTCCGGAGTTCTGGCAAGCTTCATGCTCATCACACCGCCGGAACCGCTGATATACAGAACATCCTCGTCCCTGCACTGACGGCCATTGGCCGTTACCTCAAAAGGAATGCCGTCCGCCCGGCGGTAATGTGTATACTGCAGCTCATCGCCGGAAAGCAGGGAATCTTCCGTGATCAGGTAGATCCCTCCGCCGGAGAGGATCCATGCATCCCCGTTTTCCGTAGGAATAATATCCATGCAGTTGATGGAAGGGAAGTTTTCCACATTGTGGATTTCTTCGTTTTCGTCGATCCAGCCCACATTTGTCCGGGTGACGATCCAGATCACATCCCGGGTCGGGCTCTTGCAGATCTTCATGACCGCATTGGAGGCAAGGCCGTCCTCCACCGTCAGGTGTTTCAGGATCTCTCCGTCCCGGAGCACGAAGATCCCGTACCCGTCTGTCCCCAGATAGGTGGTCTCTTCATCCTGCAGAACGCCAAGCACCCGGCAGGACAGCTCCGAAGGATTGTTCAGCACACTGCTTACCTGCCGTCCGTCTATAAAATAAGCCCCGCCGTCCGTTCCTGCCAGGATCGTTCCGTTCCTGCATTCCGAGACGCACCGGAAATTATCACTCCGGATTTCTTCCGAAAAAGCGTGATCATAGGTCTTCCAGTCCTTGTTTTTATCCAGACATAAAAGGCCCTTCCCCCGGGTGCAGAACCACAGTCTTCCCCGGCTGTCGTACAGGATGTCCCGTATACGGGCGTTGTTCAGACGCACGAACACAGGGTCATTGATCTGCCGGTACGTTCTCACATCCAGAATGATCAGTCCGTCATCATGGCCGATGTACAGCCGGTCGTCTACCTTCTGGACCGCGTTGACCACCAGATCCGGCAGGCCGGCGATCTGGCTGATGTTGTAAAACCGGCTTTGGGAAACCTCAAGAATCCCCTGCCTGGAGGAGACAAACCACCGGTTCCCCTCCTGATCGACCATCATCTGATCCACGGAGTTGTCGATCTTCATCTTCTGGACCCGGACCTGGTCATCCTGCAGAACGGCGATCCCGTTATCGGCGCATACCCAGATGGCTCCGTTTTCCGTGCAGCAGATATCATTGATACATTCCAGCTCATCGGCATCAAGGATCTCCCGGTGTGTAAAGGCCTCGCTGTACCTCAGAATCAGCTTGCCGGTGGTTCCGATATAGTATTCCTGTTTCTCCGGATCATATTCGACGCAGCGGACATTCTCGCTGTCGCTCCCCAGATTGATCCGGGTGCACTCGCTGCCGTCATAGCTGAACAGCTCTCCTCTTCGGGTTACACAGAACAGCTGTTCCTCCACACAAAGGATCTCGTTGATATACGCGCCGGTCAGCTCCGGAATCACCAGTTTCTCGGCATATCCCTCTTCCGTTACCCTGCCGATTCCGTTTTCGGTCCCGAACCAGACGGTTCCTGCCGGATCCTGTGTAAGGCATCCCACTTCAAAATCGCCGGAGCCATCCTCAAAGGTGACCGCCATAAAGGTATGGTCCGCATAATGAAACAATCCCTTGTCGGAAGAAGCGATCCACAGCGAACCGTCCTGCCCGCTCATCAGGTCGGAGATTCCGCTGATCTCTTTCTCGAAGGCCTCAAACTGCTGGCCGTCATACCGGACCAGCCCTCCGTATCCTCCGACCCAGATCAGCCCGTCCTCTGTCTGTGCGATTGCCGTAGCTGCCGTGGTAAGCAGACCGTTTTCCGACGTGAACAGCTTCTGCACATTCCCGTCCTCATACAGATCCGTCTCCGCGGCTGTGACAGATACGCAGGCAAGACAGACAAATATCATGAAAAGCCATAGAGAAAATGTTTTTTTCATGGATCCCCTCACCCCTTCCGATTTTCCGTAGGACATGCCGTATAAAACACAGTTTTTCTGTCAAACCCCTTA
>CAMOUV010000209.1 GCA_946626695.1 uncultured Blautia sp. | reverse complement strand
ATCATCTGCGTCCCGACGATCTCGTATCCTTCGGCTCCGGCCTCTGCCGCCTGTCGCACACACTCTTCAAAATCGTACTGATATCTGGCATATTCCGTTCCGTAGCAGAAAAGAGTTGCGCCTAATTTTACATTTCCCATCGCTGTCCCCTCCTTACTCCGATACCTGTACGGTTACTTTTTCACCGCTGTCCAGCGGCATGAAGGTGTGGTCCGGACCGATCTCCATGTAGGGAACCCGGAGCATCAGCTTCAGCTCCAGTTCATGCTCTCCCGCAGAAACGCCGCCTTTTCTGATCACCCGGATGGTCGCCGGAACAACCTGGCTCCAGAACTCGGTCACCGCATATTTCAGCTTGTAGACCGACATCTCCTTGCCGTTCAGCTCGAAGGTGACCGCCTCCTGCGGCATCTTCTCCCCGTCCAGATATACCTCCAGAAGATCGATGTCGGACAGGTAGTGTCCCCGGTAGTAGGCCAGCTGCACATCAAAGGAAAAACCGTTCGGAGCTCCGTTGATATACAGATTTCTGAAGGATTCTTTTTTGACGATCTGGTCATTCAGCTGCATCCGCATTGCAAATCCCATGGGCGATCCCTCCCTCTCGTTCTCTGTGTCCTGTTTTATTCCTTGTTGCCGATCGCGGTCTCAAAGCCTTTGATCCGCTCGTTCATCAGCTTGTCCAGCATCTCCTTGTTGGCCATGATCTTCGGACCGCAGATAGCGCCGAAGCCCTGGATCTCGGTGGTGTGCTCGCGAAGTCCTGCGAAGGTGCCTCTCGCACGTTTCTGCTGTGCCTCGGAGAATTCCACCTTAATGGCTCCGTCTTCGATGGAAAGCTGTCCTTCGATACCGCAGATCGGGCATTCCACCTTTGTCGTCCCCGGGAGAATGGTGATCAGTCTCTGATGGCAGACCGGACATACCTCTGCGGGCTTGCCTTCCGGCGTGAAGAAAGGAACAGAATCATCGTTGTAGCCTTCCACGGTGCGTCTTCCCATCTCATGCATATCGTCGATCAGTTTCTGATCCAGATACGGATTGCCGATGGTACCCATGCAGTTGGCGTTGTAGTTGCCCATCACCTTCATCATGGGCGGGAAGCCGAAAATATGCAGAGTAGCGGTTCCCATGGAGGTCCAGTTGTCCGTGGTCGCTCCGCCGATGGAAATATAGGAAACGGTTCTCTTTTTCAGTCTCTCCATCGGGAAATCGTCCGGATTGCCGGGCATTTCGCCGGTACGTCTCTTGTCCAGCACCCAGGTGATGGCCGAATAGTCATGACGGCAGGAGAAACGATCCACAAAATCCTTGAACTGGCCTACGGGCTGAAGAGCATACACCGGAGCACCAAGGATGATGCAGTCTGCCTCACGCACTTTGTCCTCCAGGATCTGGTAATCGTCCTTTCTGGCCTGTACGCAGACATTATCCTTGCCTCTTTCCAGAGCGGTGGAACAGGCTCCGCAGCCTGTGCAGCGTCCGATATTCATACGGACCGTGTTGATAAACTCGATCTCAGCGTCCGGAGCTGCTTCGCGGGCTCCGAACAGAGCTTCTTTGACGAGAATGTCCGAGTTTGCGTTTTTCTTTCCAAAAGAAATACCCAGAATTTTCATGTTTTTCCTCCTGTTTGATTATGATTCTCTGTTTCGTGGTGGATATAGTATAACAAAAAGGCAGGTGCAACTCTTTCGAATGAATCATATCTTTCTTGACTCATGCAGTCTTTCCCCCTGCTTCTGAAATCGGACAGGTCAAAAAAAGGGGTCCGATTTTGACCTGTTTCTGCTTTATACCCAAACAAAGAACCCCGGTCTCCTGGTGAGACCGGGGCGGTTTGGTTCTGTATGATCAGAAGCGAACTTCCTTGTTTCCGTCTGCTGCGACGTAGATATTGTCCAGGATGCGGGTGACGACCAGAGCCTGCTCCGGTTTTACCAGAGGCTCGGTGCCCTTCTGGATGGCGGTCAGCCACTGACGGCAGTCAATGGTGCCTTCTTCTCCACCACCGCCGCCTGCAAAGTATGCGACCTGGCCGGAGGGAGAGATGGTCTCCTGCATCAGCTGGCCGTTGCGGGCACGGTTGTAGATCAGTTCATTCTGTGCATAGCTCATGCCGGAATGGATCTCGGCGCCTGCCAGGGTTCCGCAGAGAGTTGTGGAGGCCTCGCGGGAATCCAGCATGTTGATGGCCCAGGCTGCTTCCAGATTGACCAGAGCGCCGTTCTTCATCTTGATGAAGCCCATTGCGGAGTCCTCTACCTCGTAGGTATCCGGATCCCACGGTCCGAAGAGGTTGCCTTCCTCTGCGCCGTGCAGTCTTCCCAGCTTATAGAAGACCTGGCCGCTGATGGTGTCCACATCATAGTTGTTCATGCACCACAGGGTAATATCCAGAGCATGGGTTCCGATATCGATCAGGGGGCCGCCGCCCTGCAGGGCCTTGTTCGGGAATACGCCCCAGGTCGGAACCGCTTTACGACGGATCGCATGAGCCTTTGCATAGTAGATCTCGCCCAAATCGCCGGCTTCGCAGGCAGCGTGCAGGTTCTGCACCTCTGCGCGGAAACGGTTCTGATATCCGACAGTGAACTGCATGCCGGATTTCTTCCAGGCTTCGACCATCTTCTCGGCCTCAGCGGTGCTGTGGCTCATCGGTTTCTCTACATACACATGCTTCTTTGCTTCGAAAGCAGCGATGGTGATCTCACTGTGAGATACGTTCGGGGTACAAACGTGTACGACTTCCACTTCCGGATTGGCCAGAAGATCATGATAATCTTCGTAGGACTTTGCGCCCGGTGCGCCGAATTCAGCGCAGGCTTTGTCTGCTCTCTCTTTGATGATATCGCAGAATGCCACGATCTCGCAGAGGTCGCTGTTGTTCTTCATTGCCGGAAAATG
>CAMOUV010000208.1 GCA_946626695.1 uncultured Blautia sp. | reverse complement strand
GTCAGGAGGCGTAGGTATGACTGAAAAAGTATTGCAGGGAAAGAAAAATGGCATGGCAGTGCTTCTGGGGATTATTGTACTGGAGGTGCTGGGGATCCTGGGCATCATTTTTGCCGGGGTGCAGATGGATGAACGGGTGACGCCTTTCGGGGTGTTCCTGCTGGTGGTGAGTATCCTGGTTACAGTGTGCACTCCGATCCTTACCAGTGGTCTCAAGGTACTGAAACCCCAGGAGGCTCTGGTGCTCACACTGTTTGGAAAGTATGTCGGCACCCTGAAGGAAGAGGGCTTCTATTTTGTGAATCCTTTCTGTGCTTCGGTCAACCCCGCGGCTAAAACAAAGCTGAATCAGAGCGGAGATGTGGACGGCGGAAGCTCGGCCCAGAAGTTTTTCGCATCGATGAATACCTCCAGTGTGGAGATTACCAGCAGAAAGATCTCCCTGAAGATCATGACGCTGAACAACAATCGGCAGAAAATCAACGACTGTCTTGGAAACCCGGTGGAGATCGGGATCGCGGTCATGTGGAGAGTGACGGACACGGCAAAGGCGGTTTTCAACGTGGACAACTACAAGGAATACCTGTCCCTGCAGTGTGACAGCGCCCTGCGGAACATTGTGAGGATCTATCCCTACGATGTGGCTCCCAACGTGGATACCACCGGAGACGGCGTGGCGGACGAGGGCAGCCTCCGGGGATCCAGCGAGATCGTTGCCGGCAGGATCCGTGACGAGATCCAGAGCAAGGTCAGTGAGGCCGGACTGGAGATCATCGAAGCAAGGATCACCTATCTGGCATATGCTCCCGAAATCGCCGCCGTGATGCTGCAGCGCCAGCAGGCATCTGCCATCATCGATGCAAGAAAGATGATCGTCGACGGTGCCGTGGGAATGGTGGAGATGGCGCTGGATCGTCTGAGCGAGAAGGAGACCGTGATCCTGGATGAGGAGCGGAAAGCTGCCATGGTTTCCAACCTTCTGGTGGTCCTGTGCGGGAACCATGATGCACAGCCCATCGTCAATACAGGAACTCTGTATTAAGAAAATGTCAGATCACGTTCAGAAACGGAACCGAAGGAAGGAGCCGGTAAACCGGAGTGAAGGAGAATGGCTGACAAACTGACAAAGAGAGGAAAGGAACCGAATGGCAGATAACAGAAAAAAACAGGTCCCTCTCCGGCTTTCCGAGCAGCTGTACAATGCGATCGCCGCGTGGGCGGAGGATGATTTCCGTTCTGTGAACGGGCAGATCGAATATCTTCTCACGGAATGTGTCCGGCAACGGAAAAAGAACGGGAAATACGTATCCGAACACCTGGATGAGCCTCCGGAGCTGGATATCCGGTGAATCACCGGACAGCTTGCTCTTGACAAGCAGGGTAAGTTACTATATGGTAAAGAAAAAAGAATGCCATCGGTATTCCGTAAAAGGATGCCAATGGTATTCTTGTTGTTTGATTTTGTTTCCCTGCTGTTTCAGGCGGATCCGGAGGAAAGCGGATGCAGGATGCATTTGTACAGATAGACAGATTGCTGGGAAAAGAGAAAGCGGAAAGACTGGCCAGGGCCCGGATCGCAGTGTTCGGACTGGGGGCCTGTGGAGCGGCGGCGGCAGAGGCGCTTGCCCGCTGCGGCGCGGGCAGTCTCACACTGGTGGGAGCCTTTGCGCTTAACACGGAGGAGATCAGCCGGCATCCGGCGGCGCTGCAGGATACCGTGGGATGCACGGCCGCGCAGGTCCTGAAGGAACGGATCCGGAAGATCGATCCGGATATTCTTGTGCATACCTGTGAGATCTCCGTCACGGAGGAGACCATGGGCTTTTTCCGCTTTGCGGAGTTTGATTTCGTGATCGATGCGTTGACGGATCTGCAGGAAAAGCTGCGGGTTCTTCTTGCAGCGCATCAGGCGGGAGTTCCTGCTGTCTCCTGTATGGAAACGGAGGATCTTTCGGATGTCACCCGGCTGATCACCGCGGATATTTTCCGATCTGCAGCCAGCCCTCTGGCAAAGGATCTCTGTAAGGAACTGAAGAAGGCCGGGATCCGGAAGCAGACGGCTGTTTTTTCGAAGGAAAAGCCGCAGCAGGATCCGGAGAGAAAAGGAAGCATCGTTTTTGTGCCCTGGGGAGCAGGACTTCTGCTGGCCCAGGAGGCGGTGCGGTGTCTGACGGCCGATGCAGACGAAAAGCAGAAAAACAGTGCGGTGAGGCTCCGGTCCGGTAAAAACGGCGGGATGCGTATCGGCCTGCCGAAAGTCCCGCCGGGAAAAACAGAGAAAAGGATGGACGAGTAATGACGGATACGATCAGGAAACGATTGGGTGAAATCCTTTCGACAGAGAATATACTTTGCGATGAACCGATGTCGCAGCATACCTCGTTCCGGATCGGCGGGCCGGCGGATCTTTTTCTGATGCCGGAAAGCACGGAACAGCTCATGGCGGTCCTTGGAGTCTGCCGGGAAGAGAAGATCCCCTTCTTTATCCTTGGAAACGGGAGCAATCTGCTGGTGAGTGATACGGGCTTTCGCGGGACTGTGATCCAGATCGGACGCAAAATGGGTGAAATCACCGTGGACGGATCCTGTATACAGGCCGGAGCCGGCGCGCTTCTTTCGGGGATCGCAGCGCAGGCCAGGAGTGCTTCGCTGACCGGAATGGAGTTTGCCGGAGGGATCCCGGGGTCGCTGGGCGGTGCGGTCGTGATGAATGCCGGAGCCTACGGGGGCGAGATGAAGGACATCCTCCGGGAAGCGGAAGTCATAACGCCGGAGGGCGAACAGAAGATCCTGCCGGTATCGGAGCTGGCACTGGGATACCGGACCAGCATCATTAAAGAAAGAGAATACATTGTGACGGGAGCGGTCCTGCAGCTTTCTCCCGGAGACAGGGAAGAGATCCGGATGACCATG
>CAMOUV010000207.1 GCA_946626695.1 uncultured Blautia sp. | reverse complement strand
TTTGCCGCCGGGAATCCCTGCAGGGTGATCCGTAAGATCAGTGAAGAAGACAGCATGATGAAACAGCCGGAGAGGCTTGGAGGGTACAGGGTATAAAGAAAACCGCAATTACTTTCCTCGCTTACTTTCGATTGCGAATCCGCAGTCATAGGTTTATAATGACAACAGGCTGATTTTGGTTCCGGTCGGAAAGGGGATTTATATGATTTCATTTGTTTCAGCGATTGTTGTATTGATCGTCGGGTATCTGGTGTATGGAAAGGTCGTGGAGAATGTTTTCCGCCCGGATGACCGGAAAACACCCGCCATCACAATGGAGGACGGAGTGGACTTTGTGCCCATCAAGACATGGAAGGCGGTCCTGATCCAGCTTCTGAATATCGCCGGGACCGGCCCGATCTTCGGGGCTCTGATGGGAGCCTGCTTCGGACCCGTGGTTTTTTTGTGGATCGTCTTCGGTGCAATCCTGGGCGGAGCGGTCCATGACTATATGAGCGGTATGATATCCGAACGGAACGGCGGCGCGTCCATCGCGGAGCTTTCGGGAATTTATCTCGGGAAACCGGCTCTGTATATCATGCGCGCTTTTTCCGTGCTGCTTCTTCTGCTTACCGGAACGGTGTTTGTGACAAGTCCGGCTGCGCTGATCGCGCGGATGACGCCGGAAGCCCTTTCAAATACGTTCTGGATCGTAGTGATCCTGATCTACTATGTGCTGGCGACGCTTCTTCCGATCGATAAGATCATCGGCCGCCTGTATCCGGTCTTCGGCGTGGTCCTGATCGTTATGGCAGTCAGTATCGGCGGAGCTTCGCTGTTCGGTCCGGGGTATCATATTCCGGAAATTTCCTTTGCGGACCTGCATCCGGAAGGACTTCCAATCTGGCCGTTTATGTTCATCACGGTGGCCTGCGGAGCGATTTCCGGCTTTCACGCCACGCAGTCGCCGATGATCGCAAAATGTATCACCAGCGAAAAAGAAGGCAGGAAGGTTTTTTATGGCGCGATGATCATTGAATCCGTGATCGCCCTGGTCTGGGCGGCAGCCGGCGTGGCATTCTACGGCGGCACCGAGATGCTTCACGAAGCGCTCTCGACCGCCGGTCAGTCCGGAACTGTGTACGAGATCAGCAAGACGATGCTCGGGACCGCCGGAGGGATCCTGGCCGTGATCGGAGTCGTGGCCTGCCCCATCACTTCCGGTGATACTGCATTCCGGAGCGCCAGACTGATTCTTGCGGAATCACTGCATCTGGATCAGAAAAAGATGTGGAACCGGCTGATCATCACGATCCCTCTTCTGGGGATCGGAGCCCTTCTGACCCAGTTGGATTTCAATGTTCTTTGGAGATATTTCTCCTGGAGCAACCAGACTCTGGCCATGATCTCACTCTGGGTGGCCTCCGCATATCTTCTGAAAAATGCGAAGAGCAAGTATGGTTCACTGATCACGGCGCTGCCGGCTGCTTTCATGTCGGCTGTATCATTGACCTATATTCTGATGGCGGACGAAGGCTTCCGGCTGTCTGCAGGGATCGCGTATCCGGCGGGTATCTGCTTTGCACTGGTGCTGTTCGGATATTATGCATTCAGGCTGATGAAGCAGTAATGAGTCAGGGTTAAAGCATTTGTCCCTGACTCTGATACGGATTTCTCCGAGCAAGAATAATTGCTGGTTTGAGCAAGCTCAAACCGCAATTGCTTTCCTCGCTTACTATATATAAACACATGAAAGAATTCCGAACGGAGGTGCCCTTATGCCCGCAGAAGCTCCTGTAGTACAAGCATCGATCCAGGTTCTGTTTACACCGTCGTCATTCCGGTTAGACTGCGTTGGTGCAGAGACAGATCCCTATGTGAAAAAGTGGAAGGACGCCTTTGGAACCGATCCGGATGAAGCCCTGTTTCTGCTTGGGTTTGAGGAAAAGCCTGGTCTTCCTTCCCCGTCCTTCCAATGGCTGCATCTGCTTTCTTCCCGTTTTGTGGGTGAACTCACACAGATTCCGGGGATCGAGATGAGCCGGGAGCAGACGGTGGTGGAACCATCGGAGGAAACGGTTCGCAAGCTCATCTACTCGGTTCCTTTTGCGTTGGGATCAGAGAATGTGGGCAAGGACTGGATCCTTGGAATATTCAGACGGCTGAACGATATCTTTTGCCGGAAGATTTCCGACTATGATGGTACGGTTGCGATCTTTCTGACGGAGCTCAGTCAGAGGATTCGGGTCCCGGAAAGAATCTTTTTCCATCTGGTAGAAAATAAAGAAACAGACTATCCCTTTGCTTTTCTGGCCACCTATGCGACAAAGGGGGAGGATGGACATGTCCGGCACATGCCTCTTTCCTATGCGCTGGTGGAGTACAAAAACCAGAGGGAGAAGCTGATCACATTACTGTCCTGTCTGAACAGGGCGGCAGACGTTTCTCCGATGATTTCAATCTTTATGGAATCCGGGGAGCTGTTCCATCCGCTGCGGTTTACTTCGGAGGAAGCGTACGAGTTTCTGCAGGCGGTTCCTGCGATCGAAGAAGCCGGTATCCTGTGCCGTGTACCGAACTGGTGGAAGCAGCGTTCTGCCATGCTTGGCATGTCGGTCGATCTGGGTGAGGAAAAGCCTGCTTTCCTGGGTTTCGATTCTCTTGTGTCCATGGTACCTCATGTGACATTAGATGGTACGCCTTTGACGGCTGAGGATATCAAAGAGCTGCTCTCCCAGACAGAAGGTCTGGCCCGGCTGAAGGGCAAGTGGGTGGAAGTAGACCATGCCAGGTTTCGGGAGCTTTTGAAAGAGATGGAGCAATACCGGGGAGATCTTACGCTTCTGGAAGCCCTGCGCATGCAGACCGGCGTGAGTCAGAAAGTGAGCCCGGATATTGGTCTGCTCATTTCCAACGGAGCCTGGCTGGGAGGGCT
>CAMOUV010000206.1 GCA_946626695.1 uncultured Blautia sp. | reverse complement strand
CTGTTTACGGCGGAAGCGTTTGATCATCTTTCCACAGATGCAAAACTGCTCTACGGGATCCTGCTTGACCGGATGCAGCTGTCCATAAAAAACAACTGGATCGATGAGGACGGTAAGGTTTTCATCTACTATCCGCGTCAGAACATCATGGATGCGCTGACATGCGGGAATAAGAAAGCCGGGCAGCTACTGGCGGAACTGGATGAGCGGAACGGCATCGGGCTGATCACCAGGATCCATCAGGGACTCGGGAAGCCCGATAAGATCTACGTGCATAAATGCATTGTGCCGGACATGAAGGTGCGGGGAAATCCTGGCCCTGAAGACGACAGTGATCCGGACACGTTAAGAGGTGTCGAAACGACACAGCCGGAGGTGTTAAAAGGACACGTCCAGAGGTGTCGAAACGACACGTCTGGTGGTGTCGAAAGGACACGGCAAGAGGTGTCAAAAGGATCATGTAATGATACTGAGGGGAATAAGACTGAGATAAATGATACTGAGATGAGTGAGACTGATCTTATCCCATCTTATCCGGAGGAGGATATCCCGGAGGAAGAAGATGCGAAGGATAAGATCGAAGAATATTACGCATACCGTGATTACTTTGAACAGCAGCTGAGTCTGCAGGATCTGCGGCAGGAATTTCCATACCGTAAAGACATGCTCGATGAAATACAGGAGCTGATGACGGAGGTCTGCTGCAGCAGGAGGCCATTTATCCGGATCGGCGGGGAAGAAAAACCGTCGCAGATCGTGAAATCCAGATTCATGAAGCTGGATGGCGAACATATCCGGTATGTCCTGAACTGCTTTGCGGAGAACACGACGAAGGTGCGGAACATCAAGCAGTACCTGCTGGCCGCACTTTACAATGCGCCGATGACCATCGGCAGCTATTACACGGCGCTTGTCAACCACGATATGTACGGGACGGATTAAGGCGCCGGGAAAGGAGAAACAAAGAGATGACTACAGAGGTCATGGAAGAAGCCGTCCGTGTGCAGTTCACGGATGAACGTCCGGTAGTGTCCGCCAGGGATCTGCATAAGGCTCTGGAGATCGGAACCCTCTTCCGGCAGTGGTTTCCGCGGATGTGCGAATACGGATTCTGCGAAGGAACCGATTACGATAAGGTGTATCAGAAATGCGACGGCTCCCGGACGGGCCAGATGGAAGTGGATTACCTGATCAGCACCGATATGGCCAAGCATATCTGCATGATCCAGCGGACAAAGAAGGGGATGATGTACCGGCAGTATTTCCTGGAGCTGGAAAAAGCCTGGAATACACCGGAGAAGGTGATGGCAAGGGCTCTTCAGATTGCGAACCGGCAGATCAAAGACCTGCAGACCCGATGCTTCCTGCTGACAACAGAGGCGAAGCGGCAGGAACGGCTGCTGGCAGAGACCAAACCCAAGGCGGATTACTTGGACAGGATTCTGCATTCAAAGGCGCTGGTGCTCACGACACAGATCGCCAAGGATTACGGGATGAGCACAGTCCGGTTCAATCATCTTCTGGCGGATCTGGGGATCCAGTACAAGGTCCGGGAACAGTGGGTGCTGTATGCGCAGTATCAGGATCAGGGATATACAGCAAGCAAATGTTTTGAAGTACCGCAGGCAGACGGAAGCCTTCTGGTCAAGTACCAGACAGAGTGGACGCAGAAAGGCCGGCGGTTTTTGTATCTGTTCCTGAAGGAGAAAGGAATTCTCCCCGTTCTGGAACAGCAGCTTTATGATGCGGCGAAGGCGAGGTGAGAACGTATGCAGGAGGAAGTCGATGAGAAGACGATGGCACTTGTAATCTCCGGCGGAAAGATCTCTGCCGGCATTCTGAAGGATGCCCTGGCCAGATATGTCCGGCATGTGGAGGAGCGCCGGCGGATGACCCGGACCGAAAAGCGGGAGGAAAAGAGAGCCGAGCGGGCAGCAGCCGGGAAGGCGAAGGAAAATGAATTTCATCCCGGAAAGAAAAGCCTGAATTCCATGATGAAGGAGGGCAGCCAGCTTTCCAACATCGAGATCACGGATAAGAACATCAGGTCCTTCGAGAAGGTGGCACGGAAATACAGCATTGACTACAGCCTGAAAAAGGACAAGTCGGTGGATCCGCCCAAATACCTGGTGTTCTTCCGGGCAAAGGATGTGGATGTGATGACGGCAGCTTTCAAGGAATACACGGGCGTGACGCTGAAGAAAAGCCGGAAGGTTTCGATCCGCAAGCGTCTGCAGAAAGCAATCCAGCGTTCCGCGAAGCACCGCGAGAGGGAGAAGGTCAAACAGAAAGACAGAGGACAGGAGCGATGAAGAAAGAACTGAAAAGAAAGGCAAGACCGCCGGGCCGGGCGGATCCTTCCGGGAAAAGGAGAACCGGAGGGACGCGGAAGTCCGGTGAGAAAGGAAAACAGAAGAACTCTCTTTCCGGTATGCTGACGAAGATCAGCGGGATGGTGAAAGAGAAGCTGCAGACGGTGAACGTGAGGAAGGTTCTGATCACGAATATCCCTTACTTCATCGTTTTTTATATGGTCGAGAAGGAGGCCTGGCTGTACCGGCACTGCACCGGGGACTCCATGGTGAAGAAGCTGATGAATGTGTTCCTGTATTTCGGGCTTCCGTTTAAGGATCCGCTTCCCAGCTTCCACTGGTGGGACCTGATGGTGGGACTCATCGGTGCAGCAGCCTTCAAGGGTGTGATCTGGTATCGGAGGAAAAATGCGAAGAAATACCGGCAGGGCGAGGAATACGGTTCCGCCAGATGGGGGAATGAAAAAGACATCGCCCCTTTCGTGGATCCGGTCTTCGAGAACAACGTGATCCTGACGCAGACGGAATTCCTGACCATGAACAGCCGCCCGAAGAACTGGAAATACGCCAGGAACAAGAACGTCATCGTGATCGGCGGCTCCGGTTCCGGTAAGACCCGGTACTACG
>CAMOUV010000205.1 GCA_946626695.1 uncultured Blautia sp. | reverse complement strand
CCGGAGTTTTTTACATTTTGATCCAGCCCAGCACGTTTGCGATGGAGCTCAGCAGGATGATCAGAACAAAGAGCGGGCAGAGATAGCGGATCATGAAACGGAAAACCTTCTTCCTGCGGAAGGGGTGTCCGTCCGTAGTCACCTCGGCCTCGATCTCATCGATGCCGATATGCTTTGTCACCAGGGCACAGATAAACATGGCGGCGATGGGCATCATCACCGAGTTGGTCAGGAAATCGAAGAAATCCAGGAACTGCATTCCGATGATCCGCACATCGGCAAGGGGCCCGTATCCCAGGGAGGACAGAGAGCCCAGAATCAGCATGACGACGGTGACCAGAGCGGTCCCGGCCTTCCGGTTCCAGTGAAGCTCATCCTCCAGGGTGGAGACTGCGCTTTCGCACAGGGCGATGGCGCTGGTCACGGCTGCGAAAAGCACCAGCACGAAAAAGAGAATGCCGATCCCACGGCCAAAGCCCATCCGGGCGAAGATTTTGGGCATGGTGACGAACATCAGGGACGGTCCCTGCTGCAGGGCCTGTTCGTCCCCGCCGGAGAAGGAAAACACCGCCGGGATGATCATCATGCCCGCCAGGATGGCGACTCCGGTGTCGAAAATCTCAACCTGTTTGGTGGATTTCTCGATGCTGACGTCCTTTTTCATGTAGGAACCGAAGGTGATCAGGATGCCCATGGCGATGGACAGGGAGTAGAACATCTGCCCCATGGCGGAGACCACCGTCATCCAGGTGAAATTGCTGAAATCCGGTACCAGAAAATACCGTACGCCTTTCAGGGCGCCCGGCCGGGTAACGGAATAGATGCTGATCACCACGGCCAGTACCAGAAGGATGGGCATGACGATCCGGGAGACTCTTTCGATCCCGTTTTCCACGCCCGCCAGGATCACGAGGATGACCAGGGCGGCAAACACGACGAACCAGATTTCCGGCTTTGTCCCGGAGGTGATGAATTCGCCGAAATAGCTGTCGGAGGAAAGCACCTCGGTATTTCCCCTGAGATATTCAAACAGATACTTGCATACCCATCCGCCGATCACGGAGTAATAGGGAAGGATCAGGATCGGAATGATTGCGTTTACCCAGCCGCCTGCGTGCATGATTCTGGAATCAGACAAGGCCTGGAAGGCTCCGACGGGGCTCCGGTGGGTTTTCCGGCCGATGGATGTCTCGGCGATGATCATGGTATAGCCGAAGGTCAGGGCCAGGATGATATAGACCAGCAGAAAGATCCCGCCGCCATACCGGGCGGCCAGATACGGAAAACGCCAGATATTGCCCAGGCCGACGGACGCACCGGCGGCAGCCAGGACAAAGCCAAGCTTTCCGGTAAAGCTGCTACGTGAATCTTGATTCAAAAGAACACCTCCATACAGTTTCTATTAAAATCCGTGCCTTCTTATTATAGGTTGTCAAATAAAAAAGGTCAATAAGTCATTTTCTGATGAAAATTCCTCTGAAATATGATACTATATTCCTGATACCTGTATACAATGCTGACGAGAAAGGAATCCGATTATGAAACAACCGGTACTGGTCGTGATGGCGGCAGGAATGGGAAGCCGCTACGGCGGCCTTAAACAGATCGATCCGGTGGATGAAAAAGGCCATATTATCATGGACTTTTCCATATACGATGCCATGCGTGCCGGATTTAAAAAAGTGATCTTTATCATCAAGAAGGAAAATGAGGCTCTGTTCCGCGAAGCCATCGGCGACCGTGTAGCCCGTCGGATGGAGGTGGAATATGTGTTCCAGGACCTTTATAACCTGCCGGAAGGCTTTTCCGTTCCGGAAGGCCGGGTAAAACCCTGGGGAACCGGACATGCGATCCTGAGCTGTCTGGATTCCATTGACGGACCCTTCACAGCCATCAACGCGGACGACTATTACGGTGTGAAGGCGTTTCAGCTGGCCTATGATTTCCTGACCAGAGAAGAGGATGAGAGCGAAAAGTATCGTTTTATGATGGTGGGATACCAGCTGAAAAACACGCTGACGGATTTCGGCCATGTTTCGCGAGGGATCTGTGAGACCGACGAGAACGGCATGCTGAAGAAGATCGTGGAACGGACCCACATCGAGAAGAAGGAGAACGGCGTTTTCTTTACGGAGGACGAGGGTGCTTCCTGGACGGAGCTTTCGCCGGAGTGTACCGTTTCGATGAATATGTGGGGCTTTTCGGAGTCTCTTCTCGGAGAGCTGAAAAAGCAGTTCACGGCGTTTTTGAAGGAAAGTCTTCCCGTCAATCCGCTGAAATGCGAGTTTTACCTGCCCTTTGCGGTGGATGAGCTGCTGCAGGAGGGAAAGGCTTCGGTGAAGGTGGAGACCACCACGGACCGGTGGCACGGTGTGACCTACAAGGAAGACAAGCCGGTTGTGATGGAAGCGATCCGGAAGATGGAAGAGGAAGGGCTGTACCCCGCAGATATGTGAATAAGGAGGATATGAAATGGCTATTCTAGTGACTGGCGGTGCCGGATATATCGGCAGCCATACCGTAGTGGAGCTGCAGAACGCCGGCTATGAGGTGGTCGTGATCGACAACCTCTCCAATTCCAGCGAAAAATCGCTGCAGAGAGTCGAAAAGATCACCGGCAAACCGGTAAAGTTTTACAAGACGGATATCCGGGACCGGGAGGGACTGAATGAGATTTTCGAGAAGGAGCAGCTGGATTCCTGCATTCATTTTGCGGGTCTGAAGGCAGTGGGTGAATCGGTGGCAAAACCCTGGGAATATTATGAGAATAACATTGCCGGCACCCTCACCCTGGTGGATGTGATGCGGAAGCACAATGTCAAGAATATCATCTTCTCCTCTTCGGCGACGGTCTACGGAGACCCGGCTTTCATTCCGATCACGGAAGAATGCCCGAAGGGCCAGTGCACCAATCCCTACGGCTGGACCAAATCCATGCTGGAGCAGATCCTTTCGGATATCCAG
>CAMOUV010000204.1 GCA_946626695.1 uncultured Blautia sp. | reverse complement strand
TAAAGGGCTGCTATATAGGCGATGGTTCCGCCGCCGCCTTCATCCACCCGGCCCAGCTCGGCTGTCTGGAAGGCCACATGATCCTCGTCAAAGATCCGGCGTACTTTCGCGACATATTCTGCATTGGCATCGTTGGATCCGGATTTTCCCCGGGCTCCGGTAAACTTGTTCAGTACGATCCCGCGGCCTGCATAGGCGCTGTTCTTCTTCTCAAAGACCTCCCCGAAGGCCGGATCATAGGCCGCGCTGACATCGGAGGAAAGCATGCAGCAGTTTTTCAGCGTCCGGCGGTGGCCAAGCTCCGTAAACTGTCCCATTCCTTCCAGAAGCTCCGCCACACTGTTCTCAAAGAATCTGGACTCCATACCGGTGGCACCGACGCTTCCGATCTCTTCCTTGTCCACCAGCAGACAGCAGGCTGTTCTTGCCGGTGTCTTTGCAAGCTCCAGGATCGCCAGCAGAGAGGTGTAGGCGCAGACACGGTCGTCCTGTCCATAAGCCGCGATCATGCTGCGGTCCAGTCCGCATTCTCTGGCTTTTCCTGCCGGAACCACCTCCAGCTCCGCGGAGAGGAAATCCTCTTCTTCAAAATCATATTTTTCTTTCAGGATGCAAAGGATATTCTCTTTGACAGCCTCTTTTTTCTTTTCGTCTGTCTCTGCCGCCAACGGTCTGCTGCCGATCAGGATATCCAGCTTTTCTCCTTCGATTACCTCAGTCGCTTTTTTCTGCATCTGCTTGGCTCCCAGATGCGGAAGAAGATCGCTGATGTACAGGACCGGATCGTTTTCATCCTCCCCGATCACAATATCCAGGACAGAACCGTCTTTTTTTGCCACAACGCCGTGGATCGCAAGAGGAAGGGCCACCCACTGGTATTTCTTGACTCCGCCGTAATAATGCGTGTCCAGATAAGCCAGGTCCGTATCCTCATACAGCGGGTTCTGCTTGATATCCAGTCTGGGAGAATCGATGTGTGCACAAAGAATATTCATCCCCTTTGTGATATCTTCCGTTCCCACATGATACAACGCGATGGTCTTTTTCATGCCCACATCGTACAGCTTGTCGCCGGGCACGATCTTTTCGCCGCTGGCAAGTTTCTTCTGCAGGCATACAAAACCGGCAGCCTCCGCCTGCCGGATCGTCTCCGTCACACATTCTCTTTCGGTTTTACCCTTGTCCAGAAAATCCCGGTAGGAAGCGTTCACCGCTTCCAGTTCCTGCAGCTGTGCCTCCGTATAGTCAACCCAAGCGTTTCTTCGTTCCATTATTCCGTATCCACCTTTCTCATTGATTGAATTGGTCACTCTGCCGTTTTACCGGGCGGCGCCCCAGATGATCCTTTTCAGGCCTGCCTCGTCCAGATCAAAAATACACCCGTTCATCCGGGCAGCGTTGCTTCCCACCATGTGGAATCCTCTTTCAAGCGTATTCATCGGGATATGAACATCCGCAAGGATCCGGTGCACAAATTCCGTAAAAGAAGCCAGGCTCTCAAAGCCTGCCAGGGACAGCAGATGCTCCCGGTCTTTTTCCGGCGCTTCCGCCAGAAATCCCGGCAGAAAATACCCAGCCGCACGTCCATGGGCCAGACCCATATCGTAGGTGACCGGATAACTGAGGGCATGGGGGATCGATGTCCCCGTCTGGGCAATAGCGATCCCGGCAAAGGTGGACGCGCGCATCAGATTGGCAAAATCCACCGGTGCCGCGTCTCTTTTGCCTTCCAGAACCGGAAGCGAGCGGGCCCACACCCGGAGGCCCTGTTCCACCGCCATGCGGCTGTAGTCCGTGCCCGCTTTCATCAGCGCGCTTTCCATCATATGGGCGAGGGCGTCCAGCGCCGTCGCCGTGATTACGGACATGGGGGCTGCTTTCAGATATTTTCCGTCCACCAGGGCGATCTCCGGGAAAATCCTCTGGGGAATGGATCCCTTGGTCTGTTTTTCATGGCGGGTCAGGACCGATACGCCGGTAACCTCCGAGCCGGTTCCGCAGGTCGTCGGAACAGCGATCACGGGAAGCGCTTCGGATGAAAGGGACGCATCATAGAGCCGGTCTGCCCCGCAGTCCCGATGATGCATCATCAGCGCGATGGCTTTGGCGGCATCCATCGGAGATCCGCCGCCAATGCCGATCACAAAATCCGCCCCTTCGGCGAGGCCGAAATCCCGCGCCTTCATGACCGTTTCCACCGACGGGTTTTCTTCCACCTGCGAGAACACACACCATTCTGTATCGTTCTGCTGCAGGGCATCGGTCACATCCGCAAGGGCTCCGCACTTTTCCGCCGAGCTGCGGCCGGTCACGATCAGCGCCTTTCTTCCATACGAAGCGATCTCCGAAGCATGATTTTTTACGGCATCGTCTTCATCATAAACCTTTACAGGCATAAAATACTTCATGGGTTCACTCCTCAGGCATAAACGATCACGGCCACCAGCTCTACGGTCTCATCCGTATGGTTGGCGATTCCGTGGCTTGTTCCGGTGGGACAGATGGTCACATCGCCGGCTGTTACCGTGACGATATTCCCGTTGTCATTATATTCTGCAGTCCCCTTCATGATATAAAAAAGCTCCGCATCTTTATCATGAAGATGATATCCGATACTGCAGCCCGGCTTGAGGGTGATCTTTGAAAACAGCCTTCCTTTGTTGTTCAGCTCTTCCGGGCCTGCGATCAGGCTGGTCAGCTCCACCGTGCCGTCACCGTCACGCATATGCTCTCTGTATTCGATCCCGCATTCATCTTTTTTTCTGATCATAATCGTACACCTCCGGCTTACGTATTCTTGTCTGTGCAAACACACGTTCTGTACACAAGTATAGCCTTTTCGGAAGAATTTGAAAAGGGGTATTTACAGGAAGCAGGGCTTCCGGTCCCAGACCGGAAGCCCTGCTTCCTGTATGCTGTATTCAATTCACTGACGATCATTCGACAAAGGGAATAACCGCTCCGTCATAGGTCTCGTTGATGAAGTTCACGATCTC
>CAMOUV010000203.1 GCA_946626695.1 uncultured Blautia sp. | reverse complement strand
TAGCAGATAGTTCAGCGGATCGTTGTCCGGGCGGATGAAAAGAACTCACAACCTCCCCGGGTGTCAGCCTGTGTCTTGCAGAAGGAGTCCTCCCCGCAAGCGTCCCCCGAGAGCCACTGATTTACGGAGCAGCCTGTCATGTAGAGGCCGGAGTCCCCCGGCCTGTAAAGGATCCTGCTCAACCGTGTTCACAATCGGAAAAGCAGTATGTTAATACGTAATATAAGAAACATACCTTGTAAGGTACAACTTTTTTATGATATAGTAGGACGGAAGAACTTCTGAATGAAGAAAAAACGAAAGGAGTTACCTTTTTGAGAACTCTTGCACTCCCTGACGAAATACTGATGCAGGTTGACAAGGCGGCCCGTTATATCGGCGGCGAGATCAACGCTGTGATGAAAGAAAAAGATAAAATCCGCATCCGTTTTGCCATGTGCTTCCCGGATGTATATGAGATCGGCATGTCCAACCTGGGCATGATGATCCTGTATGACCAGTTCAACCAGCGCGAAGATGTCTGGTGTGAGCGGGTCTTTTCGCCCTGGCCGGATCTGGACGCGGTGATGCGTAAGGAAAAACTGCCGCTGTTTGCCCTGGAATCCCAGGATCCGGTACGGAAGTTTGATTTTCTGGGCATCACGCTCGGCTATGAGATGTGCTACACCAATGTGCTGCAGATCCTGGAGCTTTCGCAGATTCCCTTTATGGCGGAGGAGCGTTCAGAGGAAGATCCTCTGGTGATCGGTGGCGGAGCCTGCGCTTATAATCCGGAACCCCTGGCCTGTTTTTTTGACCTGTTTTATATCGGGGAAGGAGAGACCCGTTATGATGAACTCTTCGACCTGTATAACGAAGTGAAGAAAAACGGCGGGAGCCGGAAGGATTTTCTGCGGAAAGCCGCGCATGTTCCCGGCATCTATGTGCCATCCCTGTATCAGACCGCCTACAAGGAAGACGGGACCATCGCTTCCTTTACACCCATTTATGAAGACACGCCTGCTGTTGTGGAAAAGCAGCTGGTCATTGATCTGGAGCATGACTATCACCGGATCAGAAGGCCCGTTGTTCCCTTCATAAAAGCTACCCAGGACCGGGTGACGCTGGAGATCATGAGGGGCTGCATCCGGGGCTGCCGTTTCTGTCAGGCCGGGATGATCTACCGTCCCACCCGGGAAAGAAGTCTCACAGAGCTGAAGGAATCCGCAAAGGAAATGCTGGAGAATACCGGCCACGACGAGATTTCCCTGAGCTCCCTGAGTTCCAGTGACTGTACGGAACTTTCCGGGATCGTAAATTATCTGATCGATGAATTTCAGGGACAGGCGATCAACATATCGCTTCCCTCCCTGCGGATCGATGCCTTTGCTCTGGACGTGATGAGCAAGGTGCAGGATGTGCGGAAATCAAGCCTGACCTTCGCGCCGGAGGCCGGGAGCCAGCGTCTCCGGGATGTCATCAATAAGGGACTCACGGAGGAAGTCATTCTGAAAGGCGCTTCCGAAGCCTTCCAGGGCGGCTGGAACCGGGTCAAGCTGTATTTCATGCTGGGACTTCCCACGGAAACCGAAGAGGACATGAAGGGCATCGCCCATCTGGCGGAAAAAATCGCCGAAGCCTACTATGAAATTCCGAAATCCCAACGCCAGGGCAAAGTCCAGGTCAATGTCAGCACCAGTTTTTTTGTGCCGAAACCCTTTACGCCCTTCCAGTGGGCGGGAATGTGGTCCGAACAGGATTTCCGGGAGAAGGCAAAGCTTGTCAAAAACGAGATCCGCTCCCAGCTGAACCAGAAGAGCATTCATTACAGCTGGCATGAGCCGGATGTCACGATCCTGGAGGGTGTTCTGGCCAGAGGCGACCGGCGGCTGGGTCCCGTGATCCTGAAGGCCTACCAGAAGGGTGCCCTGTTTGACGCCTGGTCGGAGATGTTCCGGTTCGATCTTTGGAAAGAGGCCTTTGCGGAAACCGGCGTGGATCCGGATTTCTACACGCTGCGGGAACGACCGGACGATGAGATATTCCCCTGGGATTTTATCGATGCAGGTGTCACAAGAAGCTTCCTGCTGCGGGAATGGAGACAGGCCGCAAAAGAGACCGTCACCCCGAACTGCCGGCAGAAATGTTCCGGCTGCGGAGCCAGAAAATATGGAGGAGGTGTCTGTTTTGAAAGTTCGGATCCGATTCAGTAAAAAAGGACCGGTAAAATTTGTCGGTCATCTGGATACCATGCGCTATTTTCAGAAAGCGGTCCGGAGGGCAGGACTTCCTGCTGCCTTTTCCGGCGGCTACAGCCCCCATATGATCATGTCCTTCGCGGCGCCTCTTGGCGTCGGCGTGGAGAGTGAAGGAGAGTACTTTGATCTGGAGCTCTCGGAGGATCTTCCGACGGAGGAAATCCGGCAGCGGCTGGATTCCGTCATGGCGGAAGGCGTCCGGGTCACAGGCGTCCGCAGGGTTCCGGACGGAAAAGCCGGAAACGCCATGTCTCTGGTGGCTGCGGCAGATTATCGTGTCTTCTTCCGCCCCGGAAAGGCACCGGCGGAAGGGTGGCAGGAGAGGATCCAGGATTTTCTCGCCCAGAAGGAGATCCTGATCACAAAGACCACGAAAACAGGTGAAAAGCAGGTGGATATCCGTCCCTTTATCTACGAGATGTATCCATACATAAAAGAAGCGGACAGGTCGGAAGAGGAATATGGAATCTTCTACAGGCTTGCTTCCGCCAGTGCCAATTACACCCGGCCGGATACCGTGACAGAGGCTTTTCTTGCCTATCTTGAGGAGGAACTGCCTCCCTATTCCTATCAGATCCAGCGTCTTGAGGTCTACGCTGATCAGGGGAACGAAGACCAGCACCGCTTTGTGTCCCTTCTGGACCTGGGAGAGACGGTTGCGTAAGCTGATCCTGGCCGGCATGGAGATATCCGGCAGAGCCTGTACCGTCTGCGGTCTGCAGGAGGAGGATGGAAGGTTCTGGGAACTCCGGGTCTTTCCGGAACAGGAATCCACCATTCTCGG
>CAMOUV010000202.1 GCA_946626695.1 uncultured Blautia sp. | reverse complement strand
GTCCACAACGGCCATACTTTGCGCAGAATCTGGTTTATATTTTCTGTTTCCCGCATTCCTTTCACCCTCGGCCCTTTCAGCCTTCGTTTTGTTACAAACCTAGTATAACGAACTTTCCCGGCTTTGTATATCCGTTTGTGCCGTTTTTGTCAGAAATTGTAAAAATTAACATACTGAAATTTTTATGAACCCTCACAACAATTAAAGCTTCCCTCACTTCCGCATTTTTCCCCGGATCCGGATATTATTATTCATAAATCTCATTATCTTTTATTCAATATCAAAATATATTTATATGATCACCATTCTTTTTTTCCTGTTCTCTTGTTACTATAAAAGAATACAGACATAACAGGGAGGTATTACTAAATGATTACAGAATATGAAGAAAGATACCGTATGATGGGTCTTCGCATTGCCTATTACCGCAAGCTCAGGGGCTTCACCCAGGAATCCTTCGCCGAGAAGGTTGGACGCAGCGTTAACTTTATCGCCCAGGTAGAAGGTGTGGGTACCATCCGAGGTATCTCCCTGGAAACACTTTTCAAAATCTCTGACGTTCTGGGTATCCAGCCGGGCAAACTGCTGGATGCAGAATAACAGCCGGACGTCTCCGTTCATCACAAAACGTTCTGAAGAGGACGCTTTGGATAGATTATGGCAGGACAGAAAAACAGCACCTGTTTTCAGTTTTTACACTGAAAAAGGTGCTATTTTTTATCCTGAAAGATCATTTTCCGGCAAATCCGCTTCCCTTGTTTTTCGGTTTCGTCTGAAATCAGAGGTTTTTGACAAACAGAGCCCGGATCGCATTCAGAACAGCCAGGATCATGACCCCCACATCCGCGAAGATCGCGACCCACATGTTGGCAATCCCCAATGCTCCCAGAAGCAGGCAGACCAGCTTGATCCCGATGGCAAACCAGATATTTTCATACACGATACGGATACATTTCCGTGCGATCCGGATGGCTTTCACGATCTTCAGCGGATCATCGTCCATCAACACCACATCGGCCGCTTCGATGGCCGCATCCGACCCCATGGCACCCATGGCAATCCCGATGTCCGCCCGCGAAAGGACCGGCGCATCGTTGATTCCGTCTCCCACAAAGGCCAGCGCTTCCTTCTCACTGCGGCTCTTCAGCAGTTCTTCCACCTTTGTCACCTTGTCCACCGGCAGAAGCTCGCTGTATACTTCATCCACGCCGAGCTCCGCAGCCACCTTGTCTGCAACCTTGCCTGCGTCCCCCGTAAGCATGATGGTTCTTCGCACACCGTTCTTTGCAAGCAGGCGGATCGCTTCCTTCGAGGTGGGCTTTTCCACGTCCGAAATCAGAATATGGCCCATATACCTGCCATCCACTGCCACATGGATGATGGTCCCGGTATGATGACAGTCAATATGCTGCACACCGAGGCTTTTCATCAGTTTGTCATTGCCCACCGCTGTCTTGTGACCGTCCACGGTTGCCGTGACCCCATTCCCGCTGATCTCCTGAATATCTGCCACGCGGCTGCGGTCCACCGGTTTCCCGTACGCCGACAGAATGCTGCGGCTGATGGGATGGGACGAATCACATTCCGTGTAAGCGGCGTATTCCAGGATCTTCTCTTTTTCCACCGTGTTATGGTGAACTCCGGCCACTTCAAAAACGCCCTTTGTCAGGGTACCGGTCTTGTCGAAAACCACGATGCGGGTCTTCGCCAGCGTTTCCAGATAGTTGGATCCTTTCACCAGAACCCCTTCGTGGCTGGCTCCGCCGATCCCGGCAAAGAAACTGAGGGGTATGCTGATCACCAACGCGCAGGGACAGCTGATGACCAGGAAGGTGAGGGCACGATAGATCCAGTCGCCCCATGCAGCATCCGTACGCATGACTGTCATGCGGATGAGGGGCGGCAGCACAGCCAGCGCGATGGCGCTGAAGACCACGGCAGGTGTGTAGACCCTGGCAAATTTCGTGATAAAGTTTTCCGATTTCGACTTGCGCGAACTGGCATTCTCCACCAGATCCAGAATCTGTGACACGGCGGATTCGCCGAATTCCTTTGTCGTCCGGATATGCAGGACTCCGGAAAGATTGATGCAGCCGCTTACGACTTCATCCCCTTCCGCCGCATCCCGGGGAAGGCTCTCTCCGGTAAGCGCCGTCGTGTCCAGCATGGAGCTGCCCGATACGATCACGCCGTCGATGGGGATCTTCTCCCCGGGCCGGACGATGATCTCCGTACCAACCTCCACCTCGTCAGGATCCACCTGAACCAGTTCTCCATCCTCTTCCAGCGTGGCAAACTCCGGCCGGATGTCCATCAGATCGCTGATATTGCGCCGGCTTTTCCCCACCGCATAGCTCTGAAACCATTCGCCCACCTGATAAAACAGCATAACAGCGATCGCTTCTGTATAATCTCCGTCTTTGACCAGTGCAAGAACAATGGCTCCGATGGTCGCTATGGCCATGAGCAGACTCTCATCAAACGCCTGGCGGTTGATGATCCCTTTCCAGGCCTTCCGCAGAACATCATACCCGACGATCAGATATGGCACCATGTAAAGAATAAACCGCACGATCCCTTCCGCTGGAACAAAATGCAGGATGATCATAAGTGCCGCGGAAATCAGGATCCGCAGAAGGTTCTTCTTTTGTTTTTTATTCATCGTTTTTTCCTTCTCAGGAAATGTTTTCTAACCTGGTGCACTGTAACATTTCCTTATCTCTTCCGGTTATTACTTGATAAAGATTTCGCAGTCATCCTCAACCTTTTTACAGTTCTTCAGGACTTCCTGCATAACCGTCTTCGGATCCTGGCCCTCTTCGAATTCCACGCTCATTTTCAAAGTCATGAAATTGACGGTTGCATCCTTGACCCCCGGAGTCTTTTTCGCCGCCTCCTCCATCTTATTGGCACAGTTCGCGCAGTCAACATCGATCTTATATGTTTTTTTCATGAGATATCCTCCTGTCGATTAAACGTTTGTTTAATTGTTGATTCCAATATACATCCTTCACCCGGAACTGTCAAG
>CAMOUV010000201.1 GCA_946626695.1 uncultured Blautia sp. | reverse complement strand
CTGTTCAAGGTACAGCTTGCATTTCCGGAATATACGGCAGCCGCCATCGAAGAGAAAAAGGAGTCGGGGGTCAATGAAATGTAAAACGAGAAGAAGGAAAAAACCACCCTGCATTGTGTGGATCACTCTTCTGCTGAGTTTTTCTGTTTTAGGCGCGGCAGGAGGTACGCTGGCATCGGTTATGTTAACCGATCCCGGCAGCGAGAGCTCGGAAGACTCCGTGACGGGAAGACAGAAAGAGATCCACCCGGAGACAGATGAGAATGCATCGGGAAAAGGATCTGAGGAAGAGGCGGAGAGCGGAAATATCGATACAGCCGGATCGGAGGAATGGGAGCTGATCCTGGTGAACAGCACGCATCCGATCCCGGAGGATTATGAGGTGACCCTGACGCTGCTTTCCAACGGACGGCAGGTGGATTCCCGGATCTATCCGGAGCTGCAGGAAATGTTCGATGACTGCAGGGCAGCCGGTTACCAGCTTTTTGTACGGGAGGGCTACCGGACCCATGAGGATCAGCAGCAGCTGATGGATGAGAGGATCCAGGCGTACCGGGACGAAGGATACAGCCAGGAAGAAGCGGAACGCCTGGCAAAGCAGTGGGTCGCTGTCCCGGGAACCAGCGAGCATGAGCTGGGGATCGCGGTGGATATCAACGCGGATACTTCGATTTCCTCCAGCGAGGAGGTTTACGGCTGGCTGGAACAGAATTCCTTCCGGTATGGTTTTATCCTGCGCTATCCGGCGGACAAGACAGAGATCACCGGGATCAGCAATGAACCCTGGCATTTCCGGTATGTAGGAAAGGAAGCAGCTTCGGAGATATACGAAGAGGGGCTTTGTCTGGAAGAATATCTTGGTTTATGAGCAGGCAGCATGGGTTCACGTACGCGTAGCCGGCAATATATGGAGAAAAGGAGTTAGACCTATGGATAATATTGAACGCCGCGATGCACAGATGGTTTATATTTCGGACGACACTGTCATGGAAGAACAGAAGGTCTGCAGGAAACTTTTACAGAAATTCAACTTTATGGATCGCGCGGATTTCGAAGGCCTGCAGAAGATGGTCCGGGAAATCCTTGGAACTGCGGGAGAAAATGCCTTTATCAATCCGCCGTTCTACTGTGATTACGGAACCCATATCCATGTGGGAAAGAACTTTTTTGCCAATTATAACTGTACGATCATCGACGTGGCACCGGTGACCATCGGGGATTACTGCCAGATGGCGCCGAATGTGGCTATCTATACCGCCGGTCATCCGGTTTATCCGGAAACCCGCAATTCTGCCTATGAGTACGGGATCGAGGTGACGATCGGAGACAACGTGTGGATCGGCGGAAATACGGTGATCCTGCCCGGTGTTCATATCGGAAGCAACAGCGTGATCGGAGCAGGGAGCGTGGTGACCCGTGATATTCCGGAATGGGTGGTAGCTGCAGGAAATCCCTGCCGGGTGATCCGCCGGATCACGGAGGAAGACAGACGCACTTATTTCAGAGACAGGCAGATCGATGACGAAGCCTGGAGGAATATCTGTGCGATGTATGACTGGGAGATATGAGGATCAGGACGATTTCGGAAGAATTGAAAAAAGAATATGGCAGTAAAGTACTGAAGCTTTCGCTGACAAGCGGCTGTTCCTGCCCGAATCGGGACGGGCGTGCCGGGTATGGCGGGTGCAGCTTCTGCTCGGAAGGCGGGAGTGGAGAATTTGCCGCAGAATATGCTCCTCTTACCGATCAGATCCGGGAGGCGAAGCAGAGAGTGGATCATAAGTTCCCGAAGGATCTGCCGGAAGGGGAAAGAAAATACATCGCCTACTTTCAGTCCTTTTCGAATACCTATGGAAGCGTCGAACGGCTGGAACCATTGTATACAGAGGTGATCTCCCGCCCGGAGATTGCGGTTCTTTCCATCGGAACACGTCCGGACTGCATTCCGGATGAGATTCTGGATATGCTGATCCGTCTGAATGGGATAAAGCCGGTCTGGGCAGAGCTGGGCCTGCAGACCATTCATGAAAAGACTGCAGAAGCTTTCAACCGGGGGTACCGGCTTGATGTGTTTGAAGAAACGTATCAGCGGCTGAAAAAAGCAGGCATTACGGTCATCGTCCATGTGATCCTGGGACTTCCCGGAGAGACCCGGGAGGATATGCTGGAGACGGTGCGGTATCTGGCCGGACTTACGCCTCGTCTTGACGGAATCAAGCTGCAGATGCTGCAGATCCTTTCCGGCAGCCGGCTGGCGGAGGAGTGGAAGCAGCAGCCCTTTCCGCTGTTGTCCATGGAAGAGTATACGGATCTTGTGACCGACTGCCTCCGGATTCTTCCGGAGGAGACCGTGGTGCACCGGATGACCGGGGACCCGCCGCGGAGGCTTTTGCTTGCTCCTTCATGGACTACGGACAAGAAAAGGGTGCTGAACATGCTGAGAGAAAAGATTTCCAAGACTGAGCGGAGGCCTGCCGGTCCCTTTTCGGAAAGCAGAGTATGACAAAAACAGGAGGCAGATGAAATGATCGTACATCCCATTGATCCGGTCTATGATGAGAATTCCGAGGTGCTCATTCTCGGAAGCTTTCCTTCCGTGAAATCCCGGGAGAGCGGGTTTTTCTACGGACATCCGCAGAATCGGTACTGGAAGGTGCTTTCGGCTGTGTTTGAGGAGGAATGTCCGGTTACGATTCCCGAGAAAAGAGCCTTTCTTCTCCGGAATCACATCGCCGCCTGGGATGTGATCCATTCCTGCGAGATCACCGGATCCTCGGATGCCAGCATCCGGAATGTCACGGTCAATGATCTGCGGGTCATTCTGGAGAAAGCGGATATCCGGCAGATCTTTGTGAACGGAAAAACGGCGGAAAAGATGTACCGAAAATATACTCTGCCGCAGATCGGAAGAGAATGTATCTGTCTTCCCTCTACCAGCCCGGCCAACGCAGCGTGGAGCCTGGAACGGCTGGTAGAAGCCTGGAGAGCGGTGAGAAAAAACCATTGACATCTCCGGGGATAGCAGATATGAT
>CAMOUV010000200.1 GCA_946626695.1 uncultured Blautia sp. | reverse complement strand
TTTCCGGATTTCTGCTCTGCCGTCGGCGGAGTATCCGGAAGCAAAGCCATCACCACCGCACCGCCTGCAAAGGCAAGCAGATAGATTAAATAGAAGTAACGCAGTCCGTTTCCTGCCAATATTCCTCCCAGCAGATTACCCAACATGGCGCCGATGCCCATGCCTACCACATTCAGGCCCATATAGCCTGCGCGTCTTTCAAGCGAACCAAACTCCGTGATGACGGCCGAGATAAGTGGACTTGCAATGCCATAGCCGAAACCGATCAGGATCCGGCAGATCATCAGAACGTAGAAGCTCCCGAAAAAGAAGGGAAGAACCCCGAAAACCCCGATCACGAGAATTCCGAAAAGAACAAGCCTCTTTTTGGAAAAAACAGCTGCCAGTTTTCCCACCAGCAGTGATCCGATCAGCAGCAGCGCATAATGGATCGTCTGCAGCAGCTGTACGGTGCTGGTACTCTGTTCAGGGTACGTTTCGGAGATCATATTCAGCACCGGCATGATCCCTACAATATTAAACCCTGTAATAAAGGCGATCGCCAGGACGACAGCCCCTGTATGCCATTCTTTTTTCATCGTATTCATGCCTCTTCTCCGATATAGCGCACACGGATCAGGCAGATCTCATTGGGAGAAAGCACCTCATCCAGCATCAGATAGTCCTTGTTGGTCTGCACCTTCCGGATCGTCAGGTATGGTTCACAGATCCGACGGAAGTATTTGATATCATTCCGGGAAAGCTCGTTGTCATAGCCCATTTCCTTCCACGTATCCAGAACACTTCCGTGCTGCTCGCTGATCCGGTACACCTTCAGCCTGTACCAGCCCTCCTTCATACCCCGCAGATGAATATGAAGCTTCAGACTCTTCCGGTCTTCAAAGTATTTCCAGATATTTTCTTTGTCAATGGATGTCTCGGGCGTCAGATAATAATTGTAATTCAACACCTGCTGATTATGGCAGACGATCGAATAATTGTTGTGCTGGTCGGTGGTGATCAGATAATGCTCCGATTTTCCCACATAGTAGGGAAACAGCCGGTTCAGAAAATCATAGGCAAAGGCCGCCGGCTTCAGTATGGCTTCTTTGGTGATCAGACCGGTGCCGCCAAACAGCATGTCCGGTGTATCGTAAGAGGCATACATACGGTCACTTCCGGCGCCATAGCCCATGGAATGAACTTCCCCGTACAGATCGATGATATTCTTGATGACATACGCTCCCTTGAAGGTGGAATCATTTATGAAATTCCGGACACTGGGCGTAAAATTCCACTCGCAGACATAGATCGGCAGATTTCCCAGACCGGCGTTGTACAGCCGTGCCTTTTCCCGGTTCATGTAATGAATGAAATTCTCATTGTCCGTAGACCGTCGGGCGTAAATGTCCCGGCCGTCCTCTCCCCGTTCATAGGCATAGTACATCACGGATATAAAATCCGGCAGACATTTCCGCTTTCCCCAACGGGAAAGAAATTCCTGCCGGGCTTCCCCGCCGAAATCCATACGGATCCCATATCCGCCCAGCATGATCTTTTCATTGCAGTTCTTCACGGCATTCCAGGTAATATCAAACCGCTCAAAGTAGCCGTCCCAGTATTGTCTGTCATTCCGGTAGTCCTCATCGAACCACAGCTCCATCCGCCAGTCATCCAGCATATGCTGTCCATAACGGGTGCTCAGGTGACGCATGAAGGCCTTGATCAGACGTTCCCACTGTTCCTTTGTGAAGGTTTCTTCTTCCTGCTTCCTGGTATTTCCGATTTCATAATGAATCGTATTCGGCTTCATCCCCAGCTCGATAAAGGGCTTCATCCCCTGTTCCTGGACAAAATCCAACACCGAATCGATCTGGCTGAAGTCATACTGTTCCTGATCAGGAAGGATGAAGAATTCCTTGGAAAAGATACTCCAGAAGCGCACATAACTGAAATTCAACGCACTTTTCAGAATCATCAGATGCTCCCGCATGGAGGAATGCAGAAGGTTGGATGCATTGCCGAAGTTGATGGTATCTCCCCAGAAAAAAGGCATCTCTTTGGATAATGTGACCAGGAAGCTGTTTTCTTCTGTCTGAATCCCGCCGACATGTTCTTCCTTCGTTTGCTGTTGTTCCTCCCGGAAGACATTCTGCTCCAGACGTTTTTCGATCGCTTTGTTGTCTGCCTCTTCCTGCCGTGTCTTCTCCTTGCTGGTGGCTCTCCTCCTGAATTCCGTAGGTGTTACTCCATGGGTTTTCTTGAACACCTTATTGAAAAGAGCCGCCGAGGTGAAGCCGCAGTCATACGCCACCCTCGTAACAGGCACATCGGTATACAGAAGCTCATCCACCGCATGCAGAATACGAACGTTCGTCAGATAATTGGCAAAGCTCATCCCATAGTTTTTCTTAAAAAACCGTGAAAGATATCCGTTGGAAAGAAAGAGCTTCTCAGACAGATCCTTCATGCTGATAGGCTGATCATAATTCATATTGATATAATTGTTGATCTGGTTCAGGCGGTCCTCATACCGGTCTCCGTCCTCATTCCCCTGAATATCCGCCGCCTTCACCATGAAATTGGCCGTCAGATGATCCAGGATTCCATAGCAGTCTGCCCGGAAACGGAAAGATTCCACATAGCTCTTGTTTTCCACATAATGCTTCAGCAGCCGCTTCAGCATAAACCGAAGCTCCTTGTATCTTTCATTCTCCGATCCCGAGGAATTACACCAGAAGATCACATCCTGTCCCTGGAAAGCCTCGCAGATCATCATATAATCGATCATCAGACGCATGACAAGAGGATTATCCACTGCCTTCAGGATGTGCTTTTTGTTGGCATTGACTACCAGGATGTCTTCCGCCTTTAGAAAGGAGGTTGTCTGTTCCACCTGGATGTTGACCGCACCTTCCAGCACATAAAAAAGCTCTACTTCCGAATGTGTAGAAACTTCCTCTCCCATTGTACCATGCATGAAAATCTGGAATTTTTCTTTCTTGAGCAAAATAAAATCCCTCCAAAATAAAAGATACAAGCACCTGTTTCAAAGACGCTTGTATCCTTTATACCATATTTT
>CAMOUV010000199.1 GCA_946626695.1 uncultured Blautia sp. | reverse complement strand
TTTTCTTCTCTCACAGCTTCAACTGCATCCGCTTTTTCTTCTCTCACAGTCTTGGCTGTATCCCTCTTTTTTTCCCCGCTCACAGGTTCACACCTCTTCCACATCAGAGCAGTCTTCTTTTTCTTATAATTATACTATAGAAATGACCCGTCGACAATTCCTAATACATTTCCTCCCCTTCCGCAAGAGCTGCCGGAGCAGGCGAATCCCACAAAAAAAGCCGCAGGGATTCTATGCTGCTCGAGGCAGGTTTTCTGTTTCCAGATTCTGCCTGTGCGGACATAGCATCCCTGCGGCTGCTTAGGTGATCGTTATTCTTTTTTCCCGTGAACCAGGCTGATCAGCACTCCGCATACAATCAGGACCGAGCCGATCACAAAGCCTGTGGTGACGGATTCGCCCAGAAGCAGGATGCCCAAAAGAGTAGAGACAGCCGGCTGAACCGGATAGAAAGCTGAGCACACGCCGGCATCCAGCAATGAAAGGCTCTTGTTCCACAGCGTGTAGGCCACACCGGTGCAGACAATGCCCATGTACAAAAGGGCCAGTGTGCAGGACAGGTCTGAGGTGAAGACCGTAAGCACCGGGGCCTTGGTGATGACCGCTTCCCCTATGGCCACCGGCAGGTAGCACACCGCCGCCACACCGCAGGCCAGCCGGGAGATCAGAAGCGGCTCATACTCCTGGGTGATCTTCCGGGTCATTACCGATATATACGACCAGAAAAGAACCGAAAACAGAGAAAGGAGCACGCCGGCCATTCCGGCTCCCTGAAAACCGCCGCCCAGCACCGCGAAAACACCCGCGATGGATAGCACCAGACCGATGACCTTGCGGACCGTCAGCTTTTCACCCAGGATCAGGGCACCAAACAAGGCCATGGTCACCGGATTCATGGAATTGAGCAGCGATGCGGTGGAGGCCCCGGCATATTTTGTACCCAGGAGCTGTGCGCCCACAGCGATAAAATAGCCTCCGAAGCCGACCAGCACAATGTAACGGAAGTGGCCCGGTGCAAGCTTTTTCTTTTTCGTGCTGACCGTTGGATCCGATGCCGTGCCTTTCCCGCTCGCTCCTTTCCGGTTTCCGGAGGCAGAGGACCCGTTCCCGATCTTTTCCACCAGGGTCAGGAACAGGAAAGCCAGCAGAAAACGAATGAAGGAGATCGTGAAGGTGGGGAGCTTTCCCAGCACGTATTTGCTCACGACATAGAGGCTGCCCCACAGGACAAAGGTGATAAGCAAATAGAAATATGCAATCGTTGAAGTTGATTTCTCAGGTGTCTTATTCTGCATAGTGTTGTATCCTTTCCGAGTGAGTCGCAGGGACAGGTTCCTTGACTTACCTTAGCGGTGAGTCAGTGGATCCTGTCTCCCCGGCTCATTCAAATCGGTAGGTTCCGCTTCCCAGATGGTGCTTTTTCCCTTCCAGGGTCAGTTCTGCGGTGGTGTTGGCGGGGATGGTGCATTCATAGACGATCCGGCCGTCCTCCACCTTCCAGGCGCTTTCGATGCGGCCGTGGGGGGTATCGATCCCGCCTTTTGCATAACCGAAGGTTCCGATCTCCGGCTGCAGGATAAAATGCTTGTAGCCGGGATTTTCCTCGTCCCGCCGGATTCCGAGGACATTTTCATACAGCCAGCTGACCACGCTTCCCAGCGAATAATGGTCGAAGCTGTTCATGGAATTGTTCTCCCCAAAGCCTTCCTCTGCGGTAAAGCTGTTCCAGCGTTCCCATACGGTGGTGGCTCCCTGGGTGACCGGGTACAGCCAGCTGGGATACGCAGTGCAGGTGATGGTTTTCTGCGCTTCCTCCTGATATCCGCCTTCGCTCAGCATGGGATTCAGCGGTCCGGTTCCGAAAAAGCCTGTCCGGATGGTGTAATCCGCCTCTTTCGTTTTGCGCGCCAGATGGGCATACATCTTTTCCCGGCATTCCTCCGCCGGGACTTTGCAGGAAAGGGCGATTGCGTAGGCTCCCTGGACATCGCACGGACTCCCGTCCGCGTTCCGGGTCATGCCCGTTTCCGGATCCACAAAAGTCTCGTTCCAGTATTTCCGGGTTGCCGCAGCGATACGGCTGTATTTTTCCGCTGCTTCCCGGTTGTCCGTAAGGATCGCAAATTTCTCCATGATCACCGCGTTCCGGTAGTGGAAGGCGTTGAACAGAAGGTTCGGATCCGCCGGTTCCGGCGCCAGCCAGTCTCCCAGCCACTCGATGAAGAGAAGCTTCGGAAGTCCCGGAAGCCCTTCCCGCTCCATCGCATCCATCCAGGCCTCCATGGCCGGGAAATACTCCCGGATCAATCGGGTATCTCCGTATTGCTGATACAGCTCCCACACCATCAGGATCATGGCGCTCTCGTAGGTCTGGCCTCCAAAACCGCCTCCGAAGGGTGCAATATTCGGCAGCCTTCCGTCCGGACGCTGCAGATCCCGCATGGCCTGCAGATTGCGGATGTAGAAATTCTTCACCGGACTCTGCAGATCCGCCGTGCGGCAGAAAACATGGGTATCTCCAAGCCAGCCCATGCGCTCGTTCCGCTGGGGACAGTCGGTGGGAATACTGATAAAATTGTTGAATTCGCTGTATTTCACATTCTGCACAAAGCGGTTGACCAGAGGATCGCTGCACTCAAAGGTTCCCGTGATCTCCGGCACGCTGGAGAGTACAAGGCTCTTTACTTCCTCCGGAGCCGGCGCCTTCTCCACCCCTGTGATCTCGATATAACGGTACCCGTGGAAGGTGAATTCCGGCTGAAAGGTCTCCGATCCTTCCCCGGCGCAGATGTAGATGTCCGTGTTGGAGGCTTCCCGCAGATTGGCCTGCAGCGTCAGGCCTTGAAGCTCCCCGTACCGTTCCATTGCCGGATACAGCATCTCGGCATACCGGATGGTGATCCGCTGTCCTTTTTTCTCATGGAAGGTAAGAACCGGAACGCCGGCGATCTCCTGGCCCAGATCATAAATATACACGCCCGGCCGCGGCTCCGTCATGGATTTCGCCGTCAGGCATTCCACGGCACGCACCGGCGCCTGAAAATGCCCCACCAGCTCCGGCTCCCGTTCGTTCAT
>CAMOUV010000198.1 GCA_946626695.1 uncultured Blautia sp. | reverse complement strand
TGAAGAGAACAAGGCTCCGGAGGAAGGCGGGGAAAGCGCTTCTGCGGAGGAATCCGGTGAACCGGCGCCCACTGCCGGCCCGAGAGAGCAGGCGGAGGAACGGGAACTGGCCAAGATCGAGACGTTGCCGGAAGGCGCTCCGCGGTTCTATCTGACCACTTATTATCTGGAGATCCCCCGGGGAACTTCTCTGGACCGGCTGAGCTTTGTACGCGATATTCAGGATGATTCCGAGAACCAGAGTGATCTGTTCCGACGGATCCAGATCGACGGGGATGTGGATATTTACACCCCTGGAAACTATGAGCTGATCTACTACGTGGTGGACAACGACGGAAACACGTCCAACCAGGCGGTTCTGTCCGTGGTGGTACAATAAAAAAACGCCGGGAAAGCCCGGCTGTGAGGGAGAGGCAGTCCTGCCGTGCGCTTTGCCGTATGGCGGGGCGGCTTCTCTTTTCCATGTATTTCAGACAGAAGAAAGGATTGAATATGAACATAGCAGTAGCAGGGACAGGCTACGTAGGTCTTTCGATCGCAGTCCTGCTTTCCCAGAACAATCATGTGACAGCAGTGGACATCATCCCCGAAAAGGTGGAGATGCTGAACCGCAGGCAGTCACCGATCCAGGATAACGAGATCGAGGAGTACCTCCGTACGAAGGAGCTGGACCTGACCGCCACCCTGGACGGCGCCGGGGCCTACCGGAAGGCAGAGCTGGTGGTGATCGCGGCACCTACCAATTATGATCCGGCCCGCAATTATTTTGATACCTCCGCGGTGGAAGACGTGATCCGTCTGGCGGGAGAGGTGAATCCGAACGCAATTCTGGTGATCAAATCCACGATCCCTGTAGGCTTCACCGTGAATATTCGCAAGAAATACCCGGGCGCGAAGCTTCTGTTCAGCCCCGAATTCCTGCGGGAGAGCCGTGCCCTGTACGATAATCTGTATCCCAGCCGGATCGTGGTGGGGACCGACAAAAATGATCCCGAGCTGTACAGCGCGGCGGAAACGTTCGCATCCCTGCTGCGGGAAGGTGCCATCAAGGAAAATATCGATACCCTGATCATGGGATACACGGAGGCGGAAGCCGTGAAGCTTTTTGCCAACACCTATCTGGCACTCCGGGTCAGCTTCTTCAACGAGCTGGACACCTATTCGGAGGTGAAGGGGCTGAATACCCGCGAGATCATCGACGGCGTATGCCTGGATCCCCGGATCGGGAACCACTACAACAATCCCTCCTTCGGCTACGGCGGATACTGCCTGCCCAAGGATACCAAACAGCTGCTGGCAAACTATCAGGATGTGCCTCAGGAGCTGATCCGGGCCATCGTGGAAGCCAACCGCACCCGGAAGGATTTCATCGCGGACCGTGTCCTGCAGAAATCCGGCTATTACACCTATGCGGACCAGACCTCCTATGACCAGAGCCTGGAGCATCCGGTGACCGTCGGCGTGTACCGTCTGACCATGAAGAGCAATTCCGACAACTTCCGGCAGAGCAGCATTCAGGGCATCATGAAGAGGATCAAGGCGAAAGGCGCCACGGTCATCATCTATGAGCCGACCCTGAAGGACGGCACCACCTTCTTCGGAAGCAAGGTGGTCAACGACCTGGAAACCTTTAAGAAGATGAGCGACTCCATCATCGCCAACCGGTATGACCCGTGCCTGGACGATGTGGAGGACAAGGTCTACACGAGGGATCTGTTCCGCAGAGACTGACCGATCCCGGCAGGAGGTACTGAAATGAAGAAGAGAAAAAAGACCGGTGCGGCCGGAAAGATTTTTACGGCGCTCCTGGTGGTGCTCGCAGCCGTGGTGCTGGGACTGCTGTATTATACCAGGGTGATCCCGCTGAAATATCTGATTGTTGCGACGGCTGTGCTGCTGGTCCTGGTGGTGATCATCGGAATCCTGACCTGGAACTTCTATCACAAGTTCCGGTTCCTTCTGGGACTGCTTCTGTGGTTCGCGTCGGTGGTGGCGCTGGTCCTTGCGGCGGTGTATGTCTACCGGACCCAGACCACGCTTACGGATATCACCGGTGTGAAGACCGAGATTTCCCGGATGGGCGTCTATGTAAAGAATGAGAACGAGGCGAAGACCCTCGAGGAGACCGGCAATTACACCTACGGCATCCTGAAGAATCTGGACCGGGCCAATACGGATTCCACCGTCGCCCAGATCAATGAGCAGCTGAATAAGGAGATCAAGACGAAGGAATACGACAGTCTTGGCAGCCTTCTGGACGGACTTCTGAAGGACGAGACCGGCGCTGTCATCGTCAACGCGGCCTTCCTGGATGTGGCGAAGGAAATGGAAGGGTATGAGAACCTGAATTCCATGCTTCGTCAGGTCAATTCCAGCAATGTGGAGACGGCTGTGGAGGAAAAGCAGGCGGAACCGGCAACGGCGGATCCGGATCTGGTTCAGGCCGCGGAGGACAGCGGTGTGTATCTGATCTATATCAGCGGCATCGACAACCGGGACGGAGGTGTGGCAAAAGGACGGAGCGACATCAATGTGCTCCTGGCAGCCAACACCGAGACAAAGCAGATCCTGATGGTCAACATTCCCCGGGATTACTACGTGCCCCTTTCCGTGGCGGGCGGCGCTTCGGATAAACTGACCAACGCGGGTATTTACGGCATCAACGCCAGCATGGATACCCTGAGCATGCTGTTTGGCGCCGACATCAGCCATTATCTCCGGATGAATGTCGCATCCCTGAAGGAAATTGTCGAATCCACGGGCGGTGTGTCCATCGAGACGGATGGAGACTTCTACAGCCAGAAGAGTGACGACCAGATGGCCATCATTGAGGAAGTCTTCCAGAAGCTCAGCGACTCCAACGTGATGAACAGCTATTCTGACCTGCTCAGCAGACTGGCTGGCAGCCTGGAGACCAATATCTCCTACGAAGAGCTGGCTCTGATCCTGCAGATGCAGCTGGACAGCCTGGATTCCTGGAATGTGGTCAGCTGCAGTGTGGACGGAACCGAGGACACCCAGACAATTTACTCCACCGGACAGGAGGCATCGGTGATCATACCCGATACAGCCACCGTGGAGAA
>CAMOUV010000197.1 GCA_946626695.1 uncultured Blautia sp. | reverse complement strand
CCGCCATGACCAGCAGATCGTTCGTTCCCAGCATCACGGCAAAAACATCATCTTCATCCAACGGCTCCAAAAAACGCAGGATCCAGCTTTCCGCCCGGGGAAGCTCGGGGATCTTTCTGCCGTTCAGCCCTTCGGAAATCACCGTCCACCGGTCCTTGCAGTCTCTCTGCAGGAGATCGGTCCATCGGATCTCCGCCGGAAAACGTCCCTCCGCCCAGTCCGCCGGATCAAATCCGTAGGTGTTGGAATCTCCGTAAAAAAGGATCTTACGTACTGTTTCCATCTCTTCCGCCTCCGTCTCTTACGGCTGTGCCGCATAATAGATCTGGGCCAGACCGCCGTGGGAGGTCTCCCGGTATTTCTCGTTCATGTCTTTTCCGGTCTGGTACATGGTCTCCACCACCTCGTCGAAGGAAATCTTCCGGGTGGAATAAAGGAACCGCGACAGATTGACGGAGCTGATGGCACGCATGGCGGCTACCGCATTCCGTTCGATACAGGGAATCTGCACCAGCCCCTTCACCGGATCACAGGTCAGCCCCAGGTTATGCTCCATGGCGATCTCCGCAGAGTATTCGATCTGGTCGATATTGAGCCCGTACAGGCTTGCCAGCGCGGCCGCCGTCATACTGCAGGCGCTTCCGATCTCAGCCTGACAGCCGCATTCTGCCCCCGAAATACTGGCATTGGTCCGGATCACGTTTCCGAAAAGGGCTGCCACGGCCAGGGCATCCAGGATCTCCTCCTCGGGAAAGCCCCGGTCATACTGCATGTAATACATCACCGCGGGAAGAACCCCGCAGCTTCCGCAGGTCGGCGCCGTCACCACGATATGCTCGTCCGCGTTCTCCTCACTGACCGCATAGGCATAGGCGGCGATGATACGGTTCATGGTCACATCGGCGCTTTCGTTGTAGCACCGTTTCTCCAGAAGCATCTTCGCCTTTCGCTCTACGCCCAGACCGCCGGGCAGAGTTCCCTCCGCAGCCAGTCCGCGGCGCACCGAATCCTGCATGGCCTCCCAGACCTCTTTGAGCCACCCCCGCAGGGAGGGATCCTCAAAACGGTAGATAAACTGTACAAGACTGATGTTTCTCTTTTTGCAGATATCCAGAATCTGGCCGAAATTTCCCTGGGAATAGACCTCGATCTCCTCGTCCGACTCCTCTCCCTCAATACGGATGGAGCCGCCTCCGATACTGAAGATCCGGCTGCTGCCCACCAGGCTCCCGCCCTGATATGCTTCAAACAGCATGGTGTTCGGATGGGGCAGGTCCGTTTCCTCCCTGTTGTAGATGATCTCCGCTCCGGGCAGGCCGGATTTGACCGCCTTGCCGGTGCCATGGCCCTCTCCGGTAAAAGCCAGGGAGCCATACAACGTCACACGGTATGAGTCCGCGTCCGGATACCGGCTTCTGAAGATCTTCGCCGCATTGTACGGTCCGACTGTGTGGGAGCTGGAAGGGCCGTGGCCGATTTTATACACACTTTTTATACTTTTCATACTCTCTACTACCTCGTCAGCTTCTTTGCCCAGTGCCCGTAATTCGACTTGATAAAAGCAGGAATGCATTTGAAGACCTGATCCGCGTTCAGACAGCACACCACGACCCCCGGGGAAGCCTTTACCACAAAAGCCATGATAAAAGAGACCGGGATCACGATCCCCCAGATGCTGATCAGGTCCATTTTCATGACAAACTCCGGACTTCCTCCGCCCCGGATGATCCCGTTGTTGGTCGGCATCTGATAGGACATGGTCACGACGACAACACTCAGGATCAGCAGAAAACGATCGGCCATTTCCTTCGTCTCCGGTTCCAGCTGATACAGGGACAGAACCGGGATCCGAAGCAGAAACAGCGTGATGCCCGACACCAGTCCGATCACCACAAACAGAACCTGCAGCGTCCGGAACAGCTGGCGCAGCTTCTCCCGGTCTCCTTCCCCGATCGTCCTTCCGATAAAGATGGAGGCCGCGGCTGCCGTACCGATGGCCATGGACTTGACCATCATGAACAGCGTGGAGGCCACACTGTTGGCCGCAATGGCCCGGGCGGTCATATGACCGAGGATTGCATTCTGAGTCGCCTGATTCAGTCCCCACAGAGAACTCACCAGAAGGCCCGGAAGCGTCACCCGGAAATAATCTTTACGAAGAACCGGGTCCCTTTGCAGATAGTTCCGAAAAGAAAGCCGCAGCACCGTTTCCTTCCGGTCGATATAGACCAGCAGGATCAGAAGCTCCGTGATCCGGGCTGTCAGCGTGCCGATGGCGGCGCCGGCGACGCCCAGCCTCGGAGCCCCGAAGTGACCGTAGATCAGAACGTAATTGATGGCGCTGTTCACCACCAGGGACCAGGCGGAAAGCCCTAAAGCGATCCGCACCGTTCCCACACTCCGGAGCGTCCCCAGAAGGATCTGCGTCACCGCAAAAAACGGATAGGTGAACCGGATGATCCGCAGATAGGCCATCCCCTCCGCGATGACCGCCTCATCCGTCGTAAAAGCAGACAGGAGGACATGCGGGATCGCCGTGGTCAGCACAAACAGCACTGCCATGATTCCCAGGCCGAAATGCATGGCCGAGGACGCAACTCTCCGGATCGGATCGATCTCCTTTTTCCCGAAATACTGGGTCCCCAGGATCACGATCCCCTCCGCCGCAGCCATCATCACCTGCTGGTAGATGAACTGGATCTGGTTGACGGCAGCTACCCCCGAAAGAGATACTTCACTGTAGGCCCCCAGCATGATGTTGTCCGCCAGATTCACGCTCAGGGTGATCACGTTCTGCAGCACCAGTACGATCATCGTGGCAAAAAAGGTTCTGTAAAAAGCTCTGTCTCTAATCATAAGTCATCTGTTTTGTAATCTCTGCACCTGCTCTATCGTATTTTCATCTCTATGCCTGCCGTTTCGCTTTGGCGGGCAATTATACGAATATTCCGAAAGTAAGAGTGATTCGCGGAACCTGTCCCCGGAACTCACTGTATTTTTCATAAGGGAAGCTGCTTTCCCTGCTTCTTCCATTCAACAAACTCCGCGGTTGCGGTAAATATCGCATCTCCGGAGGAATTCAGCGCGGTCTCCAGCGA
>CAMOUV010000196.1 GCA_946626695.1 uncultured Blautia sp. | reverse complement strand
AGAGGAAGAGCCTGCAGCATAAGCATGACGGATTCTCACTGAACAACGAAAAAGAATCAATAACAAGACAGGCATCCGTTTGGATGCCTGTCTGCGTATTATCCTTTCTTTCATTCAGGAGTTTGATTATGACAGTAAATAACAGGTCCGAACACATCAAAAAGAAAGCTCTTCCCTTCCGGATCCTGAAGGGAATCGGTCTTCTGCTGCTTCTTGTCGTGGTTCTGTTCGGGGGACTGCTTCTGTATCTCAGCATCACGGAATTTAAACCGGATCCGGAGGAGCCGCTTTCGGTTGCTTCCGGTGCCTCCGGCTCCCTGAAGCCCGGAGATGTTCTTTCCGTGGTAAGCTGGAATATCGGCTACGGTGCCCTCGGAGACAATGCGGATTTCTTCATGGACGGAGGCTCCGGCGTCAAAACCGCGACCACGGAGCGTCTTTCCGAAAACCTCGATTCCATCACCGGCTTCCTGACAGAAACCGACGCGGATCTATATCTGCTGCAGGAGATTGACCAGGACTCCACCCGTTCGGAGCATACCGATGAAGTGCAGAGGATCCGGGATACTCTGGATGGATATGATTCTTCCTTCGGAAACAATTTCAAGGTTCCCATTGTGCCGTACCCCATTCCCCCCATCGGGAAAGTGGATTCCGGCATTCTGACCCTCAGCCGCTTTCCCATCGAAAGCGCCGTGAGAGTCGCTCTTCCCTGCCCCTTCACCTGGCCAGTACGGATCGCCAACCTGAAACGATGCCTGGTGGTCAACCGGATCCCCCTGGAGGACAGCGATAAAGAGCTGGTACTCGTGAATCTTCATCTGGAAGCCTACGACAACGGAGAAGGCAAGGAAGCCCAGACCCGGCAGATGATGGAGCTTCTGCAGAAGGAGGCCGACGCCGGCAACTATGTCATCGCAGCCGGAGATTTTAATCAGACCTTCTCGAACATCGATACCAGCATGTATCCTTCCATGGAAGGAATGTGGCAGTGCGGCCACATCGATACGGATGTCTACAGCGGATGGCAGTTTATGATGGATAATTCCGTTCCCTCCTGCCGCTCCCTGGACAAGCCTTTAGAGGGTGCCGACAAAGAAAATTTCCAGTATTACCTGATCGACGGCTATATTCTCTCGGAAAATATCTCCGTCGATTCGCTGGAAACGATTGACCTCGGATTTGTGTCTTCCGACCACAATCCGGTCCTCCTGCATGCAAAACTGCAAGAATAAGAAAAAACAGTGCTGGATGCTGCGTTTTCACAACCAGCCTCCGGCACTGTCTTTTTATCCGTTTTAACAGGTTATCCACGGGCAGGTGATTATTCTGACCTGCCGCTTTCTTCCGTCACATCGTCTCCTTCAACGTCAGCTTCAGGACCTCCTGCACGTTGCTGACCGGGATAATCTGCAGCTTTTCTTTCACCTCATCCGCCACTTCACGAAGATCATCCTGATTCTCCTCCGGAATCAATACGGTGGAAATACCCGCTCTCTGGGCTGCCATCAGCTTTTCCGGAAGTCCTCCGATGGGCTTCACGACACCTCGCAGAGACACCTCACCCGTCATAGCAAAGGAAGGATTGATCCTCTTTTCGTTGACCAGTGATGAGATCGCGGTGGTCAGTGCAATGCCCGCAGAGGGTCCGTCCTTCGGGACGGCTCCGTCCGGCACATGGATATGGAGGTCATTTTTTTCAAAGAGTTCCGCCTTATCCGGGTACAGAGACTTGACCAGACTGACGGCGATCTGCGCGGATTCCTTCATCACATCGCCCAGCTGGCCGGTCAGAATGATCTTCCCGTTCCCCTTGGTGAACAGCGTCTCGATGAACAGGATCTCTCCCCCGGCCTGCGTCCAGGCAAGGCCGGTAACGATCCCCGGCTTGTTGTCCGCCAGAATATGCTCATGGTGCATCGGATGCATATCCAGAAGCTCCTGGATATCGCCGGGCTCCACGGTGACCGGCTCCTGATGGCCTTTCACCAGACGGACGGCTGCCGCCCTGCAGAGAGTATCCATTCTCTTCTTCAGGCCCCGCACGCCGGCTTCCCGGGTGTAATCGCTGATGATGGCGCGGACCGCATCGTCGGTAACCGTAAGCTGCCCCTCCGGGATCCCCATGGCCTTCATCGCCTTGGGAAGCAGATGCCTTCTCGCGATCTGGAACTTGTCGATGGCGGTATAGCCCGGGAATTGGATCACTTCCATACGGTTCAGCAGAGGCTCCGGGATCGTATCCAGGGTGTTTGCCGTACAGATAAACATCACATCGGACAGATCATAGGGCACATTCATATAGTGGTCCGTAAAGCTGTGGTTCTGTTCCGGATCCAGCACCTCCAGAAGGGCGCTTGCCGGATCTCCGTTATAGGAAGCCGACAGCTTGTCTACCTCATCCAGCACCATGACCGGATTGGAAGCTCCGCATTTCTGGATCCCGTCCATGATCCGGCCCGGCATTGCTCCGATGTAGGTTCTTCTGTGGCCGCGGATATCCGCTTCGTCCCGTACGCCGCCAAGGCTCACGCGGCTGTATTTTCTGCCCAGTGCTTTCGCGATGCTCTGCCCGATACTGGTTTTACCGGTTCCGGGGGCTCCCACAAACAGAAGGATCGATCCGGACTGTCTGTGGTTCAGCTGCATGACCGCCAGCTGCTGAATGATCCTCTCCTTCACCTTTTTCAGGCCGAAGTGATCCTCCTCCAGGATTTTCTCCGCCTCCTCCAGCTGAATCTCAGCGGGTTCTTCCTTCTTCCAGCAGAGACTGGTCAGGAAATCCAGATAATCGTAGAGCATGCCGTATTCCGCGCTGTTGCTTCCGCCCTGCTTCATGCGGTTCAGCACCTTCCGGGCCTCCGCTTCGGCGGTCTCGTTCATTCCGCATTCTTCGATCTTCAGCTCCAGCTTCCGGACATCGGTCACCTCTTCCGGATGCAGCTCATCCAGCTCCTTCTGAAGGTATTCCATCTGTTTCTTGATGGCCTGTTCCCGGTAGATTTTCTGATTGTCCTGCTCCTGGGCGGACTTTGCCTCGCTGTTGATGCGGGTGATCTCCAGGGACTCGTAGATCACGTTTTCGATCATTTCCATCCGTTTTGCACGGCTGTC
>CAMOUV010000195.1 GCA_946626695.1 uncultured Blautia sp. | reverse complement strand
GTGGTGCAGGACTGGAAGACATGGCAGGGCGACCGCTGGGGCGAGAAGCGCCTCGATCCGGAACGTTTTCCGGACCGCGCCCGCATGAGAAAAGAACTGCATGATCTGCACGTTCATTCGATGGTCTCGGTCTGGCCGAACATGAACTACGATACGGAAGACTGCAGTGAAATGCAGAAGAACGGATTCCTTCTGCACGACCTTTCTACCTACAACGCTTTTGATCCGGAAGCGAGAAAGCTGTACTGGAAGCAGGCGGAAGCCGGTCTTTACCGGAAAGGCTTTGATTCCTGGTGGTGCGACAGCACGGAGCCGTTTTCCGGGCCGGACTGGGGCGGAGAGACAAAGAGGCCGCCCGAGGAGCGATTCCGGATCGTAGGCGATGAACACAAAAAGTATCTGGGCGAAGAGAGGGCGAATCTGTACGCCCTGTACCACGCCCGCGGCATTTTTGAAAACCAGACCGGGTCGGATCCTTTCCACAGGGTCCTCAATCTGACCCGTTCCGGCTATCCCGGGATCCAGAAGTACGGCGCCGTCCTGTGGTCGGGAGACGTCTGCGCTGCCTGGGATACGCTGAAAAAACAGCTTGCCGAGAGCCTGAATATGGCGCTTTCCGGCTATCCTTACTGGACCTTCGACGCCGGCGGCTTTTTTGTCGTGAAGGAGAACTGGAGAGGAAGGGGCTGCGGGTGTAATACGGATCCCGCTCCCAAATGGTTCTGGCAGGGTGACTTTGAGAAGGGCGTCGCGGATCCGGGATACAGGGAGCTGTACGTCAGATGGCTGCAGATGGCCGCTTTCCTGCCGATGATGCGTTCCCACGGGACGGACACGCCGAGAGAGATCTGGCAGTTCGGAGAGCCCGGGACAAAGTACTATGACGCGATCGAAAAGGCGATCAGGCTTCGATACCAGCTGATGCCTTATCTGTATTCGCTTGCAGGGAGCGTGTGGCTGGAAGACAGCCTGATAGAGCGGCCTCTGCTGATGGAATTCCCGCAGGATGGCAGAGCGGCCGGTTCGAGCGATGCCTTTATGCTGGGCAGAAGCATCCTGGTCTTCCCTGTGACCCGTGCGCTGGAATACGGGCCCGGCGGCGTCCCGGTGTCGGAAAACCCGCTGTGGAAATGTTATCTTCCCGCAGGCACCGACTGGTATCGTCCGGATGGCAAAGAGAGGCTGCAGGGCGGTCAGGAGATCGAGGAGGCTGTGACTCTCGACGGGATCCCCTGCTTCGTGCGCGCCGGGAGCATTCTGCCCATGGAGCACTCCCTCCGGTATGCCGGAGAAAAAGTATCGACGCCGCTGGAGATCCGCATTTATCCGGGAGCGGACGGGCGCTTTATGTACTATGAGGACGACGGCGACGGATATGCCTATAAAGACGGGCGTTACAACCACATTCCCATGACCTGGAACGATGAGGAAAAGACCTTCACCATCGGAAGGGCGGAGTACTTTTTTGACAACGGCATTGTAAACCGTGTCTGCCGCGTCATCTGCGGAGATCTGACCCGGGAATTACCATATGACGGAACAGAATACACTTTGAGATTCTGACATGAAAGAAAAAGACATCATCTATCTGAACAATGCGGCGACCTCCTATCCAAAGCCATCCTGTGTTCAGGAGACGGCCGTGAGGGCCGTCAGCGCCCCTCCGCCGGGACAGTTCCGGGACGGAAATGAGACGGCCGGGGAGGATCTGTTTACACAGTGCAGAGAGCGGCTGGGCCGTCTGCTCGGGATCGCCGATACGGAGCGTATCCGGTTTGCCTCCGGCGCGACGGAGAGCCTGAACCGGCTTCTCTTAGGCCTTGGCATTCCGGCATCCCGGATCATTACGACGGTCACCGAGCATAACAGTGTGCTGCGGCCGCTTTACAATCTGCCCGGGATCGCCGGCAGGCCGGTCCTTCTGCCCTGTGATGCCGGTGGATTTGTCGATCCGGCGCTGCTGGAAAAAGAAGCGGCCCGCACCCAGGCAAGGGCGGTGGTCCTTAACCACTGTTCCAACGTGACCGGAGCCGTGCAGGACGCCGAAGCCTTTGGAGAGATTGCCCGCAGGTATGGGCTTCTGTTCATCCTGGACGCTTCGCAGAGCGCAGGATGTATGGAGGTGGATGCCGACGCCTGGCATGTGGACGCCATAGCCTTTACCGGGCACAAAAGCCTGCTGGGACTGCAGGGGACGGGCGGCTTTTTCGTCCGCGGCGGAGTACCGTTCCGGCCGGTCAGGTACGGCGGGACCGGCCGGGAATCCGAAAAGCTTCTGTTTGAGGAGGAAGACTATGTCCCGGACGCCGGCACACAGAATATGCCGGGGATTGCTGCGCTTGCATCCGCAGCCGGCTGGATCCTTGAAGAGGGGATCGAAGAGATCCGGAATACAGAGCATATTCTGCGGTCAAAGGCGGTGGAAGCGCTTCGGACCATCCCGGGGATCAGGATCTGCGGAGATCCTGCCGGTGAGACCGGGAAGGATGATCCCGCCGGAAACAGTGCCAGACGCTATGGCCCGGTGATCAGTTTCCGGACGGACAGGCTGAACGCGGACGACCTCGGCTACATCCTTCGCAGCGGATACGGGATCGTCACCCGGACGGGACTGCATTGCTCCCCGCTGATCCATCCTTACATAGGGAGCGATAAAAAAGGGACAGTCCGGATCAGCTTTTCACCATTTAACACAGCAGAGGACATAAACGTACTGACGGATGCTTTGAGGGAAATACTGTGAAGATCATAGAAATAAGAAGATCCCTGGAGCCTTGTACCGAGAGCGGCTGGGACGCGGTGGACCTGCTGCTGGAGGAAGGACTGACGGACGAAGACATTCTTCAGTTCCGGGGAGCAAGGGGATCGTTTTTATATTTAAAGCAGCTCAGAAAACCTTTTTTTAAACTGGAATCACACGATTATGTGATCAAGGGAGTGCGGGGCGATCCGTTCTTCCGTGCAGCAGCCCATCGGGAGAAGATGGAAGAGCTGCTCGAAAAGATACGGGACCTTGCGGCTTCTGCAGAAAAACCATGCCCGCCAAAGGAAAGCTTATCATCTAACAAGGAGGATCTGTGATGAAAAAGAAAGCGATGGATGAAAAACTGGTGGTACGG
>CAMOUV010000194.1 GCA_946626695.1 uncultured Blautia sp. | reverse complement strand
CTGCACATCTGCTTCAGATAAGCGCTGTCCTGCAGCCAGTCTCCTTCCCAGAGGCCGCCGCGGGTGGCCAGGTGCAGCATCCAGTCTGCCTTACACTTGCCGTGAAGACCCTCCGCATCACAGTAGAACGTCAGCTGATCCACGGACACATTTTCAATATAGACCTTCAGCATGGCCGGGAAGCTCAGATCCCAGAAAGGAGCCGCCACGATGATCCCGTCCGCATTCCGGAACTGATGGGCATAGCGGAAACGGGGATGGTCAAACTGCTTTTCCGCCAGCAGAGCATCCCGCTCCGCCAGGGAATCCGTGTTCAAAAACTGCAGTCCTTCTTCCGGAAGGACCACTTTTTCGAATGTCCAGTCCGGATGCAGATCGCGCAGTGTCTTTTCTGCTCTATCCAGAAGCAGGAGCGTCCGTGATGCCTCTCTCCGGGGACAGGCGTCGATGATCAGGATTTTTTTCATTTTCTCTCCTTCCGGGACAGACTCTTCAGAAGTCCATTTCAGGGTCTGTCCCTTTCGCAGACGTATCGTCTTTATGCCGCGTTGGCAAGTTCTTCCTCTGCTCCGGGCAATCCGGTTTTCTTCACATTGTCGCCGTAGATGGTCTTCCAGTCATTTGCCATGGAAATGCCTGTCCAGTTCTCTTTTTCTACGATCTGATAGAATTCGGCTGCCTTCTCATCGCTGCCGTATTCCCGCTCAGTGTCATCACAGACTACGAAAAAGCCCATGCCGGTATGGTCCGGGTTGCCTTCCGCAAAGTTGAGCATCGAGAAATCGCCGCTGCTGTTGCCGAACGCCAGAACCGGGCGTTTGCCGATCTCACGGATGATGGCGGCCGGCTTGCCGGATTTTCCGCATTCCACGGGATCCAGCGGTGCGCCGAGCACGATTTCCTCGTCCTGGCTCATGTTATGATCATCAGCGGCTTCATCCTCTCCCTTACCGGAAGCGACGTAAGGCACATCCGTGGCAATGACATGATCGAGCGGGATATCATACTGCTCCACGAGGGCCCGTACAACCTCACGTTCGCAAGCGGAAACCATCCACACGTCAAAATCATTGGCCTTCAGATAGGAGATCACCTCCAGCATGGGCTTATAGAAGGACTCTCCATAGGTCATTCCTTCAAAACCTACCGCATCCACTTTGTTAGCAAAGTCGCGCACATAGTCGCGGAACTGTGCGGGTGTCATACCGGCAAAGGCCGAAGCGACAAGATCGTCCTTGGTGATGGTCTCAGGATGGAATGTTTCTCCTTCCGAATAAGCGTGATCGCGTACCTGCTGCATGGCGTCACGCTCTTCTTCGGTCGCATTGTAGGTCGGATCATCAAGCACACGGTACATCGTCAGGCAATAGTCAACATAGACCGGCGCTTTCTCACAGAGGATCGTACCATCCATGTCAAAAACTGCTATCCGATCGACCGGTTCCAGATACCCGGGATCGGATTCGTCTGTGGAAGCAGCCACAAAATCCACCAGTTCCTTCAGCGTTGCGCTGTCCGGATTCCAGGATGAAAATGCTTCTGCTGCGTCCACCTCACTGCCGGCCGGTGTCTCCGCCGGTGCTTCATCCGTCTGTGCCTCTTCCACCGGTGCCTCTTCCGCCGGTGTCTCTTCTGCCGGTGTCTCTTCCGCCAGTGCTTCTTCCACCGGTGCCTCTTCTTCTGCCTGTTCCGTTCCGCCTTCTTTCAGAGCGTTATAGGTTCCTTCACCCACGATACCGGTGGCATCGAGAGCATTCTCCTGCTGAAAAGCCAGGACCGCCTTCTCCGTTTTTGGTCCGAAGATTCCGTCTGCCTCTCCTTCATCCAGATAGCCCGACGAAATCAGCATTTCCTGTACTTCCTGGACATCATCGCCCCTGCTTCCATTCTTCAGCAGATCCATCGCAAAACTGTTGACCGTCATGGAGAGCGCAGTCATAACACAGATACCATACGTGATCACCTTTTTCATTTGTTATCATCCTCCTTTGCATTTTGTGGTATAAGGCTTTTGCCTGTATATAGAAAGAATTATACCGTATTCCCATTCATTTTTAAATCCCCAAAGCAAATCGTTCCCCGGCGTTTTTATGAATCCATCCGACAGCGCTTCGCAGGCTGACGTTGGGCTATTCCGGATCAGGTCTGGACCCCGAGACTGTCCAGACGGGCCAGGATCTCCCGGCCACGGTCCTCGTACAGAAGACTCTCATTATAGCGGTAATAGCGTTCACATTCATATTGTTCCAGAAATCGCAGGCCATAACGGCCCGCATTGATCTCCGTCAGAAACAGAACGATCTCCTGCCCGGTCCCAAAAGCGGCTTCCAGCAGATCAAAGGCATATTCCAGGGTCTGACCGGCTTTGTCATACCGCCGGGAATGCTCCTCTCTCACCTCGTCAAAATGACTTCTCACCACCTCGAACGGTTCTTCGGCTTCCCTGAAACGTCCGTCCATCATCACCGACTCCAGAAAGTCTTCCGTCCGGCGGTAAAGGACTGTCCTGGATCTGGACAAGAGTTCCGCCTTCTTCTCCCTCTCCATCTCCTGCCGGACCCGTTCCAGCAGGCTCTTCAGATATTCCTCCGGCTGTACTTGAACAGACTCCCGGAAAGCTTCCTTCGCCTCCAGCAGCAGGGGATGAAGCATCTGCAGAAAGTCTTCCTGTTCACAGAAGAGCCGGAAGGCCTGACCGCAGCGGGATACGATCAGTCCCACAAGGCTCACCCTTTCATCGAAGGACGCATGGGAAAGCTTCTTAAGCAGAAGATCCGGGATATTTCCCGCAAAGACCTCATCCAGCTGAAAGTCCGTCTGGTATCTTCTGGAAAGCTCCAGATAATTTGCAAAATCTCCGGCTATTTCCGGATGCTGAATGTACTGGATGACCACCTCCCGGTCCACCGTCTTCCCCATGGCCTCATAGACCTGAATCAGGCGTGAAAGATCCTCCCATCCCCTTGGCGTCGCGAAGAATTTTCCGTCCACGGTGGTCTCCATCTTGTAAAAGTTTCCGGGTCTGGCGTTTACATAGGAAATCACCACCGGATGAATCCCCGCCTGATACGCGTATTCTTTCCACGCCTCCAGTTCCGGCTCCACTTCGATCTTTTTGACCCGGTCCATCGTCACCACGTCAAAATCCCGTACCGACTTGTTGTA
>CAMOUV010000193.1 GCA_946626695.1 uncultured Blautia sp. | reverse complement strand
CTGAAAAGAACCTATGCGGCGGAGATTCTCTTCGGCATAGTACTCCTGATTGTCTCATTCTCCGTTGTCCTGCCGGTGATCGAACCGGGCATAGGCGATTTCGGGGACGCACTCTGGTATTGTTTCGCGATTGTGACGACAATTGGTTTCGGGGACATCAGCGCTGTGAGCGTGCCGGGACGAATTCTGTCGGTGATTCTCGGTATCTATGGCATCATCGTGAACCTCCCGGCTATTATGAAATCTATTGGGGAAGCCGCGGAAGCAATCAGCCCCCTATAACATGACAGGTGAGGATTACAGCGATCCGCTCAGGATACGAAGAAAGTTTTATACTGCTTATTGAGAAACCAGAGCCCGTATGCTATAATTAATTTTCACAATGGGCTCTTTTTTATGTGCTGCAAGGCTGTCGAAATGCAGGCTCATAAAAGCAGGGGTCCCCTCCCGACTAAGCCGGGAAGTATCGCGGTCTAAAGCCCGCTCAATATAGGAAACTTAAGGAGATAGATGTAAAAATGAAATTAGGTATCGTAGGACTTCCCAATGTGGGAAAGAGCACATTGTTCAATTCACTGACCAAGGCAGGCGCCGAATCGGCCAACTATCCCTTCTGTACCATCGATCCGAATATCGGGATCGTGACGGTGCCGGATGAGAGACTGGCGCTTCTTGGAGATTTTTATCATTCGAAAAAGGTGACTCCGGCGGTGATCGAGTTCGTGGATATCGCAGGCCTGGTCAAAGGGGCGTCGAAGGGTGAGGGCCTTGGGAACCAGTTCCTGGCCAATATCCGGGAAGTGGATGCGATCGTGCATGTGGTGCGGTGCTTTGAGGATTCCAATGTGATCCATGTGGACGGGTCCATCGATCCCATGCGTGATATCGAGACCATTAACCTGGAGCTGATCTTCTCAGATCTGGAGATCCTGGAACGGAGGATCGCGAAGGTGGCCCGCACGGCCAAGATGGATAAGACGGCCGGCAAAGAGATGGCTTTCCTCCAGAAGGTGAAGGAGCATCTCGAAAACGGCAATCTTGCCATCACGCTGGTGCCGGAAAACGAGGAGGAAGAGGGTTTCTTCGCCTCCTACAATCTGCTGACGGCCAAACCGGTGATCTACGCAGCCAACGTATCCGAGGATGATCTGGCTGACGACGGTGCCTCCAATCCCCATGTGGAAAAGGTCCGGGCCTTCGCGGCGGAGCAGAACAGCGAGATCTTCGTGATCTGTGCCCAGATCGAACAGGAGATCGCCGAACTGGATGACGATGAAAAGAAAATGTTCCTGGAGGATCTGGGACTTTCCGAATCCGGCCTCGAGAAACTGGTGAAGGCCAGCTACCGCCTTCTGGGCCTGATGAGCTTTCTGACCGCCGGCGAGGATGAGACCCGCGCCTGGACCATCAAGATCGGCACCAAGGCACCCCAGGCAGCCGGAAAGATCCATACGGATTTTGAACGCGGCTTTATCAAGGCGGAAGTGGTCAACTATAAAGACCTGCTGGACTGCGGCTCCTACGCGGGTGCCCGCGAAAAAGGCCTTGTCCGGATGGAGGGCAAGGATTACGTGGTGCAGGACGGCGATGTGATCCTGTTCCGGTTTAATGTGTAAAGAATCCGCCGCAGACAACGGTCCGGATCTTCGGACGACTGAAATGAGGAGATTCAAATGACAATTCGATTTCCGAAAATGGATCTGGAATTTAAGAATGTTCCCAGAGCCTTTACGATCCTGGGAAATGAGGTGACGGCCTTCGGCATCCTGATCGCCATCGGAATGCTGCTGGGCCTGCTCCTGATCATTCTGCATGCCAAAAGAAAGGGCAACAATCCCAATCATGTCCTGGGGGCAGCGCTTTTCACCGTTGCGGGGGGTATCCTCGGAGCCAGACTTCTTTACGCTGCCTGCAACTGGGAAATGTACTCTGCCGAGCCGATGAAGCTGCTGGCATTCCGGGAAGGCGGTTTTGCCCTCTACGGGGCCATCCTGGGCGGCATTCTTTTTGCGGCTCTGTACTGCAGAGTCGCAAAGCTCCCTTTTCTGGAGATTGCCGATACCCTGGTGCTTGGCGCCCTGCTCTGTCAGGCCATCGGCCGATGGGGAGATCTGTTCAACCGCTGTTCCTTCGGCGAATATACCGATCAGTTCTTCGCCATGCAGCTGCCTCTTACCAGTGTCCGGGCCGGTGAGGTCACCGAGACCATGCGGGAAAAGGCCGTAACCTTCGGGAAAATCCCCTACATCCAGGTGACTCCCCTGTTTCTGGCGGAGAGTATCCTGTGCCTGATCCTGCTGCTGATCCTGCTGGGCAACAGCCGGAAACGGAAGTTTACCGGAATCATTTTTTACCGGTATCTCTGCTGGTACGGTCTCATCCGCTTCGGGATCGAGTGGTTCCGGACGGACAAGCTGATGATCCCCGGAACCAAAACAGGACTTTCCCTGGTGCTTTCCGCGGTATTCTTTGTCCTGTTCGGCCTGGTGATCCGGGTCCGTTCTTCTCTGGCCAACAAACGGTCTGCTCTGAAAAAACAGTGGCAGGACAAGGATTATTCGGGAGTAGATACAGACCGGACCGAAGCAGCCGCCCGGATGGAAGAAAGCCGGTCCCTGAGCGCGAAGGAAGAAGCAAGGGAGAGAGTCAGCGCGGAACGCCTCGCAGCGGCGGAGGCGGAAAAACAGAGTAAAGAAGAAAAAACGGCTGCTGAAAACACCGCCGGCGAAGACAAGCCGGCTGATGAAACCGGAGAAACCCCGGAAACGGAAAACAGCACAGAGCTAACAATAACTGAAGGTACAGACGGTAAGACAGACATCCATACAGTTGAGGGTACAGACAACAGTGAACCAGGGCCAACAGAATCACCAGAGGAAGAAGCCGCTCTAGCGTCCTCCGAAACAGACGAACCAGAGATTTCCGCACAGGAAGCATCGGCAGAAGTTGAGAAAGCCTATCAGGAAGCAATGAATGAAAACCTGATCCCGCCTCTGGACGAAGTGTCTGGACCTGAAGATGGAGAGAATAGTCCAAGCAAGACAGACGAATAGATTCAGAGAAGCAGATATTCTATCTAAATGAACCCCGTGTCCTTTATGGAGAACGGGGTTTTGTTGTGCTTCTACATTTTAAAATGGCTCAATCCCACAAGTTTTGTGATTGAGCCTAATGAATTGTTGGTTACAAAGAAAAA
>CAMOUV010000192.1 GCA_946626695.1 uncultured Blautia sp. | reverse complement strand
TCGCCATTGACCAGTTGTTGTGCTTGCCGGACCCGTTCACCCCCGCAAAAGGCTTCTCATGAAGCAGGCAGACCATCCCATGCTTCCGGGCGACCTTCTGCATGATCTCCATGGTAAGCTGGTTGTTGTCGGTCGCCACGTTGGTGGTAGAGAAGATCGGTGCCAGCTCATGCTGGGCCGGAGCCACTTCATTGTGCTCCGTCTTGGCCAGGATGCCCAGCTTCCAGAGTTCATTGTTCAGATCCTCCATAAAAGCCGTCACCCGGGGCTTGATCACGCCGAAATAGTGATCATCCAGCTCCTGGCCCTTCGGCGGCATGGCCCCGAAGAGGGTCCTTCCGGTATACGCCAGATCCGGCCTCTTTTCAAACATCTCCTTATCGATCAGGAAATACTCCTGCTCCGGTCCCACGCTGGTCCGGACGTATTTCACTTCTTTTCCGAACAGCTTCAGGACTCTTCTCGCCTGACGGTCCAGTGCCTGCATGGACCGGAGCAGCGGTGTCTTCTTATCCAGCGCATCCCCGGAATAGGAGCAGAAGGCCGTCGGGATGCAGAGGGTGTGATCCTTGATGAAGGCATAGGACGTCGGGTCCCAGGCTGTGTATCCACGGGCCTCAAAAGTAGCCCGCAGTCCTCCGGACGGGAAGGAGGAGGCATCCGGTTCGCCCTTGATCAGCTCCTTGCCGGAAAACTCCATGATCACGCCTCCGTCCGGTGAAGGTGTGATAAAGCTGTCATGCTTTTCCGCCGTGACGCCGGTCAGCGGCTGGAACCAGTGGGTGAAATGGGTCGCTCCCCGTTCCACCGCCCAGTCCCTCATCTCGGTGGCGACCGCCTCAGCCACATCGTCCTCGAGACGGGCGTTCTCATCGATGGTTTTCCGAAGGGAGCGGTACACCTTTGCAGACAGTCTGGCTCTCATCTCTCTGTCATCAAACACCATGGATCCGAACAGTTCCGGTACAGTTTCTTTCTTCATAATAATCCTCCTTCTGAAAGCGAAAAGCGCCCCGGTTTCTCCAAAACCAGGACGCCTTTGTCCAAACTCTTTTCACTCTATTCTGCCAGGGTCTGTCAGCCAAAAAACCGAACGGTTATCTACTTTCCGCTGTCCCCGTAATTGGAGAGGACTCTCGCAGAGGGATCCGTTACATTACAGCCCTCCCAGTTCCTGTTGGGCATCCAGAAATCTTTCACCATTTCCGACTGGCCAGGATAATATTTTTCGAAAATTTCCCGGTACAGCAGAGATTCCTTCGTAAACGGTTTTGCATGCGTATAGTTCCGGATCCGCTCTTCATACTCTGCATCCGTATAACAGTTCTCCGCATATTCCGCAAGGTCATCCTTCAGAGAATGACCCACCGCATCCGAAAAAGCCGCCTTTTCCCGCCACAGAATGCTGTCCGGGATCAGATGATCCTTTTCAAAAGCACGACGGAGAAGATATTTTCCCTTCCCGTACCGGTTCAGCTTCTTTTCCGGATCGATCGCCATACAATACTCTGCAAAAGCAAGATCTCCGAATGGTACTCTTGCCTCCAGTGAGTTCACGCTGATGCAGCGGTCCGCCCGAAGCACATCATACATGTGAATTTCCCGGATCCGTTTTTCGGCTTCCTTCTGGAATTCCTCTGCGTTCGGCGCAAAATCGGTATACTTGTATCCGAAGATCTCATCCGATATTTCCCCGGTCAAAATCACACGGACATCCGACTGTTCGTGAATCGCCTTACAGACCAGGTACATGCCAATCGAAGCCCGGATGGTCGTGATATCGTAGGTCCCCAGAGCTTCGATCACCGGCTCCAGAGCATGGATCACGTCTTCCTTCGTGATGATCACCTCATGGTGCTCGGAATGAATGAAATCGGCCACTTTTCGGGCATACTTCAGATCGATGGCATCCATATCCATTCCGATCGCCCAGGTCCGGAGCGGTTTCTTCAGCAGTTGAGCGGCGATCCCGCAGACCAGTGAGGAATCCAGACCGCCCGACAGGAGGAAACCTACCGGCGTATCCGAATCCAGTCTTTTCCGGACGCCTTCGATCAGAAGATCATGGATTTGAAGGGAGATTTCCTCAGGACTGTCTTCGTTATACTTCCGGACCTCCGACAGATCCCGGTATTTCACGAAGACGCCGTTCCGGAAATAATGTCCCGGAGGAAAGGGACAGATCTCTTTCACAAGGGAAACCAGGTTTTTCGGTTCTGATGCGAACACATAGGTCCCATCCTCCCGGATTCCGTAGTACAGAGGCCGGATCCCAATGGGATCCCTCGCCGCGATCCAGGTGTCTTCTTTTTTGTCATACAGGACCAGGGCAAATTCGGCATCCAGCATCCGGAACATATCTGTCCCGTACTCCCGGTACAAAGCCGGCAGGATCTCACAGTCCGAATCGCTGATAAAGGAATACCCCTTCTCCTCAAGTTCTTTCTTCCAAGGGCGGAATCCGTATATCTCCCCGTTGCAGACCAGAAGAATCTCCGTTTCCTCCGGGGTCTCTCTCCATTGTATTCCCGCTGTTTCCTTTTCCCAACGAAGCGTCTTTCTGTTTCCGTACGCAAAGGGCTGCATTCCTTCCTCGGTCAGTCCCATGATGGAGAGTCGGTTAAAGCCCAGCCAGCCGTTTCCGGAATTGACGATCCGAACAGCATCCGGGCCTCGTGAGCGAGTCCTCTGGAGTGCCGACCTGATGTCTGTGTAATCCCCGTTTTTACCACAATAACCTAGTATAGAGCACATGGCACACCTCCTCTTTTCATCATGATCAACGATTGCAGCCAAAACAAAAGAAAGGCGCCCTGAAGCTGTACTTCAAGACGCCTTTGTCTTTATGGTTAAGGATTATATTTCGTTTTGGGGCCGTTGTCAAGCATTTTCTTTTTTATTCTACAGTAACCGATTTCGCCAGATTGCGCGGCTTATCCACATCCAGCCCCCGTGCCACGCTGATATAGTACCCCATCAGCTGAAGGGGAATCACCGCCAGACTGGTGGCAAAATGGGAATCTGTCCGGGGAATATACACGGTAAAGTCCGCGGTATCCTCCACGTTATAGTTTCCATAGCTGGTCAGGCCCATCAGGTAGGCGCCCCGGCTCTTGCATTCCACCATATTGCTGATGGTCTTTTCATACAGGTCATTCTGGGTCAGAGAACCCACCACCAGAGTGCCGTCCTCTACCAGAGAGATCGTGCCGTGCTTCAGCTCTCCGGC
>CAMOUV010000191.1 GCA_946626695.1 uncultured Blautia sp. | reverse complement strand
ACTGGTCTGCACAGACCGGCAAAGAGCTCGGATCCATCCCGATCGGCACAGGAGAATATCTTCTTGATACTGCTTCTACGATGAATACCGCATGGAGCATCTCTTCCTCCAGCGAGAATCCGCAGAAGACCGCTGATTTCCTGGAACTCATGTATAACAACCTTGATATCACCAACCTTATGGATCTCGGTATCGAAGGCAAGCATTATGTAGTCAACGAAGGCAGCCACATCGTGGATTATCCGGAAGGTGTGGACGCAGGATCCGTAGGATACGGACATACGATCGGAACCTATGGCGATCAGAAAGGTGCTTACTTCCGTGCACCTCTTACTGACGAATTTGTCGATAATCTGGATCTGTGGGGCCCGGAAAACGCAAAGGTTTCCAGATTCATGGGTTATAACTTTGACACCAGCAGCGTTTCCTCCGAGATCACCGCAGTTATCGCGGAAATCGGCAAGTACGGCCCGGCCCTCAATGTCGGTACGGTAGATACGGAAGAAATGCTTCCGACTTTCCTGGATGCCCTTGAAGCAGCCGGAATGAGCAAAATCATCGAAGAGAACCAGAGACAGCTTGATGAGTGGCTTGCCGCACATGCAGAATGATTGATTCTGATAAGGTACTCATCCATTGAATAATTTACGCTGCCATCAGATCACTGTCTGATGGCAGTTTTAATTTACAGTTTCCGGGAATATGTTTCATAACTGGGGGCTTTTTGAGAGAAAAGCATATGAATGATCTACATGACAGAAAATTCCGATCCGTTCTGCGGGATTTGTCCGTGATCCCTATTTTTGCGATGCTTGTCACACTGGTCATCTGTGTGATCGCCTGCATCTACAGCTTTCGGAACACACAGGAACAGCTCGCAGAGCGGAATCAGGCGTCCCTTCGGATCTCAATGAACCAGCTGAACAATCTGGAGGAAAGAATCGAACAGCCATTCCTTGAATTTGTGGCTCAGAATGAAAATCATGCATTTTTAAGAAGATGTACGGAGGATACGCCGCCGGAAAAAACCGTCCGTTACGAGAGCAACGTCCGGAAATGGCTGGATGAGCAGGTTAATACTTTCCGGGAGGTGCAGAAAGCCTTCGTATACTACGAAAATATGGGGAAGTTTCAGTTCCGGGGAACCCAGGGCTTTGATGTTCAGAGATATATAATCGAACAACTGTCGGGTGAAGCAGGGCAGCTTGTCCCGAACCAATGGCAGCTGCTCTGTATCGATAAGAAGTGTTATGTCCTGTACCTGTTTCAGACAAATCATTTTTCCGGAGGGGTGTGGATATCAGCCGACAATCTGTACACAGAGCTGGGACTGGACAGTGAGGCGTATCCGGGAACTGTTTATATAGTGGATGCGGATGGGAAAAATACCTACCCGGAGGAAAAACTGAACGTTTCCATCGCCTCGGACCCTGCGGCCAGTACATTCCGGGAAGGAAGAACAGAATACAGGAATTATGTGGAGATGGAGCCAAAAGAAATGCTCTCCATCGGGTTTCTCAGTCCCCAGGTCACACTGTTCGGCAGACTTCCGCTGGCTTCCAGACTTCTGTTTTCGGGTGCTTTTCTTGCCGCGCTTCTGGTAATGATCGTGATCCTCTGGCTGAGGAAACAGATCGTCCGTCCGATGCGGGATGTGGATGAAGGCATGAAGCTCATCGCGGAAGGCAATCTGGACTATCGTCTTCCAACCACAGATTCCAGAACATATAACGAGTTTGACCGTCTGGCAATGCATTTCAACGCCATGATGGATGAACTGCGCGAAACACAGTTTACCCTCTACGAGACTAAGCTTCGTGCCCAGAAGACGAAACTGCGGTATATCAGCCAGCAGATCCGCCCGCATTTTATCCTCAACGCTCTGAACATTATATATACATATGATGAAAGTGAATTCCACCTGGTCAAGAAGATGGTCATGTACCTGACACGGTATTTCCGCTACATCGTGAACCTGAACAGGGATTTTGTGGAGGTATGTGACGAGCTGGAACATTCCCGCAATTACCTGAAGATCCAGAAGGAGCGTTATCCGAACCGTCTTGATTTTCTGGTGGAATGTGAGGTCCGGGCGGAGAAAGTCCTGATCCCGCCGCTGATCATTCAGACGTTTCTGGAGAACAGTATCAAATATGGAATGAAGGATGAAGGACAGTCTTTTTTCTTCGTCAACGTAACCGTCAAAGAAGAGACAGCAGAAATCTTTATCGCTGACACCGGTAAAGGCTTTGATGATGAGACCTTGCTGAAAATCAATCGGTTTCTGGAGAACCGGCAGGAGGTTTCCGGTCTTGGGGTCGGGATCCGTAATGTGATCGAAAGACTGGATATTCTGTATAACGGAAAGGCTGAGCTGAAATTCTGGAATGAAGAAGATGGCGGTGCTACCATTCTGATCTCAATTCCAGCCAGATACGCTTCAAAAGAGGAGTAGAAAAGTATGTACAATGTCATTCTTGTGGACGATGAAGTGCGGACGATCGATGCCCTGGAGAAGAATATAGACTGGAAGAAATGCGGGATCCGAAAAGTCTTCAAAGCTTCCAGCATGAATCAGGCGATCCAGACAATATCTGACGAAAAGATCGAGATCCTGGTGAGCGATATAGAGATGCCGAACGGAACCGGCCTCCAGCTGCTTGAATGGATGCGGGATCATGACCGGCTCATTAACTGTATTTTCCTGACCTGTCATCCGGAATTTGCCTATATGCGAAAAGCGATTCAGCTGAACTGCTATGACTATGTGCTGAAGCCCATCGATTATGAGGAATTTCAGAATCTGCTGTCGGAACTGGTACACAAGATGGAGGACAGACAGACGGCAGATTCACAGAAAAATGAAAATGGAAAGCAGCCCATGCCGGAGGTGACAGAACCGGTTCTTTTGGAAAGAAAGCCCGAGGGAAACGAACAGAACATGGAACTGGAGGTTAAGAAATATATCAAGGATCACATGTCAGACAGTATTTCCGTTGCAAACATCGCGGACGAGCTGCATTTTAATCCACAGTATCTGATGCGTTCGTTCAAAAACAAAACCGGCTTGTCTATCGTGGAATATATTACCCAGGAGCGGCTGAACACGGCAAAACGGATCCTCAAAAAGACAGACCTGCCCGTGAAGGCGGTATCCTCCATGGTGGGCTATGAGGACTATGCTTATTTTACCAGAGTATTCAAGAAAGAGACCGGTGAATCTCCGACAACGTACCGGAGCAATCGAAGATAAAGTCATTTTTGTCCAACAGATACTGAGGATTATCCTATCTGGCGTATGTACAT
>CAMOUV010000190.1 GCA_946626695.1 uncultured Blautia sp. | reverse complement strand
ACTTTTGATGACCTGGATATCTGACACTGCGCGGTCACGATATGCCGGGCGGAATATGCAGGAGAAAGCATGAACAACAGAAAACAAAGAATGGGCTCTTTCGATGGGTGGAGATACGCCCACCGGGGGCTTCACAGAAAACCGGATATCCCGGAGAACAGCCGGGCTGCATTCCGAAGAGCCGTGAAGAACGGCTTCGGCGCGGAGCTGGATGTACACCTGCTTTCCGACGGAACACTGGCGGTCCTCCATGATTCGCTGCTGAAGAGAATGACCGGAAGAGAAGGCGTCATCGAGGACTGCACCCGATCAGACCTTCCGGAGCTGAAGCTCGGAGGGACGCAGGAGACCATCCCCACCTTCCGGGAGGTGCTGGAGATCTTCGGCGGAAAGACGCCGCTGATCATCGAACTCAAAACCTGGAAGGGAAACGCGGCTGTTCTTACAGAGGCAGTGGTAAAAGAGCTGGAAGGATATAAAGGATTATACTGTCTGGAGAGCTTTGATCCATGGGTGGTGCTGTGGCTCCGGAAGAACCGTCCGGACATCATCCGCGGGCAGCTCTCTATGGATTTTATAAAGGAGCGGAGCGGACTGACCCTCCCGCAGGCGGTGTTCGCGACGCATCTGCTTCATGTCTTCATCACCCGGCCTGATTTTATCGCCTACCGGTTCAAGGACCGCAGAAAGCTGGCCAACCGGTTCTGTCTGCGGGTGCTGAAAAAGCAGGGCGTTTCCTGGACCCTCCGGTCTCCCGGCCAGGTCCGGCAGGCGGAGAAGGAAGGACTCTGGCCGATTTTTGAAAAAACGTAACAAGAAGGAGTTTACAGTATGCCGGAGAGGAAAGAAATACGAAAGACAGCTCTGCAGTCCCTGAAAAAACACTATTGGCTTTTTGTCGTCTCCTGTCTTCTCGCGGCGATCCTGGGAACCGAGTACACCAACTCCCTGCAGGCGTTTCAGCTGCAGAAAAGAGTGGAAGACAGGAAGAGCGACAGCGCGCCGGCCCTGGGCGTGGCGCAGAGGTCCGGTGAGATGTCGGTCCTGAACGACCTGATCAACGGAAATCTGGACGGGGCGATCGCGTCCCTTCAGCACAGGATCGATGTATATACCGGAAAAGATACCTATATCGGGGATCTGGAACTGGGACACTCGGACGGAATAATCGCTTCGGTCGTCAACGAGGTCGCGTCCGGTGCACTTCTGATGTCGATCCTGACGACGATCGATACCATGATCGGAACACGGAATATCAAAGGAATACTGCTGGCTCTTCTCGGTTTTGCAGCCATCCTGTTGTTCTGGTTATTCATCGGCAACGTGTACAGAGCGGCGTATGCGAGAATGTTTCTGGAAGGGCGGATCTACGGGAAAGTCCCGTTCTCCCGATTCCTTTTCCTGTTCAGGCTGAAGAAGCACATCAAGGCGTCTCTTTCCATGGCGGTCTATGTGCTGCTGCAGTATGTATGGCTGATCACCCTGGTTCTGTATCCGGTGAAACGGTATGCCTACCTGCTGGTCCCGTTTCTCGTGGCGGAGAATCCGGATCTTTCCCCGATGGAAGCCATCCGGCTGTCCTCCCGCATGATGAAAGGACACAAATGGGAAGCGTTTCTGCTGGAGCTGTCAATCCTTCCGTGGAAGCTTCTGTCCATCGCGACCGGCGGCCTGGCCGGATTCCTTTTTGCGAATCCGTACAGAGAGGCTGTAATGGCAGAGTATCACGCGAAGATCCGGGCTCTTTCCATGAAGGAGATCCCGAATCTCAGAGACCGGCTGAAAGACCGGTACCTCTTCGAGATTCCTTCGCGCTCGGCGATCGCCGGAGCGTATCCGGACGCTGTGCGGGTGGCGGATATGACGCTTCCGAAACCCGAACCCCGCAAGGGCTTCTGGGGATTTATGGAGAAGTACCTGGGCGTTGTTTTCTCCTTTGATGAGAAAGAAAAGGAAAACCGGGCATATCTGAGCCTGTCTCTTCGGAAAGAAGAATATGCGGATACGCTGGCCTGCCGGACCTATCCCGTCAGACTGTATCCTCTGCCTGTGAAGGAGAAACAGAAGAAGACGGAGGGCGCAGGCTACATGCGAAACTATACCCTTCCATCCGTCATCATGCTGTTCTTCCTGATCTGCATCTTCGGCTGGCTCTGGGAAGTGGTGCTTCATCTGATGCAGACCGGTGAATTCGTGAACCGGGGTACGCTGCACGGTCCCTGGCTTCCGATCTACGGAGGAGGCTGCGCCGCGATCCTGGCGATCTTGTTTAAGCTTCGGAAGAAGCCCCTCGTGGAGTTCTTCATGATCATCGTTCTGTGCGGTATCATCGAATACTTTTCCTCCTGGATCCTGGAGGTGACCCACGACGGACAGCGCTGGTGGGATTACAGCGGGTATTACCTGAACCTGAACGGCCGGATCTGTGCGGAAGGCCTTCTGGTGTTCGGAATCGGCGGGGCGGCATTTGTCTATGTCCTTGCGCCGTGGGTCGACGATCTGATCCTGCGGATCCGTTCTTCGGTTCTCTGGGGGATCTGCATCGCTTTACTGGCTGTGTTTATCGCGGACGTTGTCTATTCTTCCTTCGTTCCCAATACCGGGAAAGGGATAACCAGTTCCGCCGCAGCGCCGGAAGACACGGAACAGCAGGCAGGAACCTGAACAAAAGCCGTTCAGAATCAGGGCGGCTTCGCTGCCTCTGCCATCAAAAAAGAAGGAGACCAGAGTAATGGAGTACTGGATCAATATTATCCTGTTGTTTTTTATGTATGCTTTTGCGGGCTGGTGTATGGAGGTCATTCTTAAGTACATCCAGTTTCACCGGTTCATCAACCGCGGCTTCCTGACAGGTCCCGTCTGTCCGATCTATGGCTGCGGAGCCGTTCTGATCACCGTCGTGATCGGCGGCTTATCCGGCGTGGAATCCGGCCTTGTCATGACCTTCGCCCTGTCCTTTGTGATCTGCGGCGTGGTGGAGTATCTGACAAGTCTGGTTCTGGAGAAGATCTTCCATGCCCGGTGGTGGGATTACAGCCAGAAGCCGATGAATCTGCACGGAAGGGTCTGGATCGGCAACCTGCTTCTGTTCGGCGTAGCCGGGGTAGCGATCATGCATATCCTGAATCCTGTCCTGTACAGGTTCCTGGACCTGTTTTCACTGCGGGCCCGGGAAGTGGTGTCAACGATCCTTCTGGTCGTTATCGCGGCTGACTTCGTCATCTCCTACTTTGTCCTGAAGCTGGTCAAGGTCGGTGTAGACAGCAGTGAGGCGGACAATACCGAAGAGATCAGCAAAGAGGTGCGT
>CAMOUV010000189.1 GCA_946626695.1 uncultured Blautia sp. | reverse complement strand
TAAGCTGGAAAAGAGACTCGAACTCTCGACCCCTTCATTACGAGTGAAGTGCTCTACCGACTGAGCTATTCCAGCATGTGCACGGCACAAATGATATTATACAATATCTGCCGGAAATTGCAAGCACTTTTTCACTTTTCAACAAAGAAGGTGATTTCAGCCTTCCTTTCGGTACTTGCGCACGATCCCTGCAAGAACCTCCACCATGGTGTCCATGCCTTCGGCGGTGATATGTTCGTAGGGTCCGTGGAAGGCGTATCCGCCGGTTCCCAGGTTCGGGCAGGGGAGCCCGCGGAACGAGAGCTGGGCCCCGTCCGTGCCGCCGCGGATGGGCGATACATCCGGTTCCATGCCAAGCTCCCGGATCACTTGCAGGGCATTGTCCACCAGATGCATGCAGCCGTTCAGCTTCTCTTTCATATTGCGGTACTGGGGACGAAGGGAGACTTGTACCGTTCCTTCTCCGTATTTGTCGTTCAGCCGTTTCGCGATATGACGGAGCATCTCTTCCCGGATCGCAAAATGTGCGCTGTCATGATCCCGGATGATATAGTGCAGGACCGCTTTCTCCACATTGCCTTCCATATCCGTCAGATGGAAAAAGCCCTCATACATCTCCGTGTCCCGGGGAGTCTCTGCGGCGGGCAGCATGCTGTTGAATTCCATAGCCACAAGAGCCGCGTTGATCATGGTGTCCTTGGCTTCGCCCGGATGAATGTTGAAGCCGTTGATCTCCACCACGGCGGCAGAGGCGTTGAAGTTTTCGTAGACCATCTCGTTTTCGCATCCGCCGTCCACCGTGTAGGCATAGGGAACGCCAAAGGCTTCGATATCCAGGTCGGCAGCACCTCCGCCCACCTCTTCGTCCGGCGTGAAGGCGATGGCGACTTTCCCGTGGGGCTCGTCTCCGGTCAGCAGCTTTTCCGCCAGGGTCATGATCTCGGCGATCCCGGCCTTGTCATCCGCTCCCAGAAGGGTGGTCCCGTCCGTAGTGATCAGCGTCCGGCCTTTCAGATTTTTCAGATGGGGGAACTGGGCTGCCGAGAGGACTCTCCCGCTCTCTCCCAGAGGCAGATCTTCTCCGTCGTAGTTTTCGTGGATCAGCGGATGCACATTTTCCCCACAAAAATCCGGGGCTGTATCCAGATGAGCCAGAAATCCGATTCCGGTACTGGCTTCGTATCCCGGCGTCGCCGGAATGGTTCCGTAGACATAGCTTTTATCATCCACCCGGACATCGGAAATTCCAAGCTCCTTCATCTCTTTTTCCAGATACCGGGCAAGGTCAAACTGCCGTGCGGTGGTCGGGACGGTCGTGCTCTCCTCATCGCTGGTGGTATGGATCTTCACATAGTTGATCAGTCGTTCGTAAGCGTGCATTGTCTTGTTCCTCTCTTTTTTTATTTTACAGATATACAGATGATCTTATTTTCGCAGATAGGCCGAAGAAACCGGAAACTCAAAATAGGTGTCCGGATAGGGCTCGTTTTCCAGGGTAAAGTGCCACCATTCGCAGTCGATGGGGACAAAGCCGTTCCGCACCATGGTGCTTTGCAGGAACATCCGGTTTTCGTACTGCTCCTGGGTGATCCCCCGGTAATCCGGATGGGATATCTCACTGAACAGATCGAAGGGGCTTCCCATGTCCACTTCCTTTCCCGTTTTCATGTCCAGAAGGGTCAGATCCACTGTGCTGCCCCGGCTGTGGCCGGATTTGCTGGCAATGTAGCCCTTTTCAAAGAGGGAGGTCTTGTCCAGGTCCGGATAGAAATAGGGCTTCATCCGGATGTCCGTGTCCTCAATCCCCCAAAGAACAAACTGCCGCACCGCTCCCGCAGGCCGGTAGGCATCGAAGATCTTCAGTCGATAGCCATACACATTGGCTGCATTGCTGACCGCCTTCAGCGCACGGGCTGCCTCCTTCGTCAGCAATGCGCAGGGCTCCTCATAGCAGTCGATCCGCTCTCCGATAAAATTGTAGGTCGAGTAATACCGGATCTCCTGCACGATCCCCGGTACGGCATCCGCCAGCAGGACAAAGCCTGACGGATCCATGGTTACCTTCTTTTCATAATTCAACTGACTTTCCCTCCCTTATTTCCAACGCAGTCTCCGGTTCATTCGTGATGATGCCTGCCGGATTAAATGACAGGACTTTCTTCAGTTCCCACTCCTTGTCCGGGGTCCAGACATTCACTGTGATCCCCCGCTCCTCCATCGCATCCATCAGTTTGCTGCTCAGACTGTTGAAATGACAGTTCAGGGAATCGATGGAAAAGCCAAGACCGTCCACAAAAGAGACCAGGTCAGACTGTTCCTCGATCATCTCTTCCAGCTCATTCCACGTTGTATTCACAGGCACCACCGCCGTGATATCCGCGATGGTCTCAAGAAGGATCTCCTCCTTCGAATTTCCTTTTGCTCCGAAACTTCTCAACAGGGACGCCACGCCCTCCGGGATCCGTGCCACATCCTCCATCGTATAGTCACGAAGGGGTTTATCCTTCGGCATGAATACGGACAGATTAAAGAGGGAAAGGATGGAAAGATCCGGGATCGTCAGCATGGCGGCATGGATCTCCGGAGCATAGGCCTTCAGTTCCTTCAGGAGCTGACTGTCAAAGGAACACACCATGACCCGATCCGCCATGGGCGAAGCCTGGATCGTATCCGCTGCAAGATGCACAAAGTCCTCCGCGTCTTCGCTGACCGGCTTCAGCTCCAGATTCAGGACCGAAAAATCCAGTTCTTCCGCCGCCGTGAGGCATTCCTCCAGGGTCAGGATCTTTTCCCCTGCGTATTCCTGTCCGAACCAGGACCCGAAATCGCAGGCCTTCAGCTCTTCCAGGGTCATCTGGGAGATATAGCCGGAACCGTCGCTCGTATTGTCGATGCTGTTGTCATGATGCAGCACCAGATGATGATCTTTGGTCATCCTCACGTCCGTCTCGATTCCGTCCGCGCCGATCTCCTTGGCCGCCCGGAACGCCGCCATCGTATTTTCCGGTGCGATGGAGGACGCTCCGGCATGAGCCTGGATCAGGACTTCTCCGGTGTCTTCGATTCCTTCTGTCTCTGTGATCCTGTCTTCCTGCATGCTCCCGGCGGGGACAGATCCTCCTATCCAGAGTATTCCCGCCAGGGCAGCGCACATCCATGATTTACCGTTCTTCTTCAAATTGAAATCCACCTCTGATTGTCATCTTCTGCAGCTGATGATGTCAGGTCAAAAGCATTTGCCCTGGCTCTGATACCGATTTCTCTGCGCTTCGCACTCTCGAAAGTCTCCGTTTCACTTCGGTCGGTGCTAAA
>CAMOUV010000188.1 GCA_946626695.1 uncultured Blautia sp. | reverse complement strand
TTTTACAGGATTTCTCTCAGGTAGCGTGCCAGCGCATCCTTCCAGTCCGGAAGGGGTGTGAAGCCGCTTTCCCTCAGTTTCGACTTATCCAGGCGGCTGTTGAAGGGCCGTTTTGCTTTGGATATGCCGTATTCCGCCGTGGTCACCGGCGTGACGGTCAGATGCTCCGGACCATATTCCGGATGGCCCAGGGCTTCCGCCTGGCGGAAAATCTCTGCGGCAAAATCATACCAGCTGATATAGCCGCCTTCGTTGGTGGCGTGGTAATATCCGTACCGGCCGGTCCCGATCATGGAGACCAGCAGCACCGCCAGATCCAGCGTATAGGTGGGGGTCCCGATCTGGTCGTCCACCACCCGCAGCTGATCGTGCGAGGCTCCGATCTTCAGCATCGTCCGGATAAAGTTGTTTCCGTTCAGTCCGAACACCCAGGCGATCCGGACGATGAAGAATTTGTCCAGAAGAGAGGATACAGCCTGCTCCCCGGCCAGCTTCGAAGCACCGTACACGTTCAAAGGCGCGTAGGCTTTGCAGTCCGGTTCCCAGGGCTTTTCCCCTTCTCCGTTGAAGACATAATCCGTGCTTATGTAGACCATGGGGATGTCCAGGGCTTTACAGGCTTCTGCGATATACCGGGTTCCGCTCTCATTGATGGCGAAAACCTTGTCCCTTTTGTCCTCATCTTCCGCCAGATCCACGGCGGTCCAGGCGGCGCAGTGGATGACCGCCCCGGGCCGGACCTTCATCAGGGTTTCGTTCACGGCATTTCTGTCGGTGATATCCAGCGGGATATAGGGGGCCTTGACGACGGCACTTCCGTCCTGAGCTCCGCTGTAGGCGGGTGCAAGGTCGGAACCGATCCCCTCGTGTCCACGGGCGTACAGCTCGTTGATCACGTCATGGCCCAGCTGTCCGGCGACGCCGGTCACAAAAACCTTCATAGGCTGGCCTCCCCGCGGTTTCCGTACATTTTCTCATAGTAATTCTGGTACTCGCCGGAAATGATGGTTTCCCACCATTCACGGTTTTCCAGATACCAGCGGATGGTCTTCTTGATGCCGTCGGTAAATCGGGTTTCCGGAAGCCAGCCCAGCTCGTTGTGGATCTTGGTGGGATCGATGGCATAACGCATGTCATGTCCCTTGCGGTCTGTCACATAGGTGATCAGGCTTTCCGGTTTTCCGAGCTCCTTGCAGATGATCTTTACGATATCGATATTTTTCATCTCGTTGTGGCCGCCGATGTTGTAAACCTCGCCCACACGGCCTTTATGAATGATCAGGTCGATGGCCTTGCAGTGATCCTCCACATAGAGCCAGTCCCGGACGTTTTCTCCCTTGCCGTAGACCGGCAGCGGCTTGTCGTTCAGGGCGTTGGCGATCATCAGCGGGATCAGCTTTTCCGGAAAATGATAGGGGCCGTAGTTGTTGGAGCAGCGGCTGATGGTGACCGGCAGACCATAGGTGCGGTGGTAGGCCAGAACCAGCAGATCCGCGCCGGCCTTGGAAGAGCTGTAAGGGCTGCTGGTGTGGATCGGGGTTTCCTCGGTAAAGAACAGGTCCGGCCGGTCCAGAGGCAGGTCACCGTACACCTCGTCGGTAGACACCTGATGATACCGGGTGATGCCGTACTTGCGGCAGGCATCCATCAGCACCGCCGTGCCTTTGATATTCGTGTCCAGGAAGACCTCGGGATTTTCGATGGAACGGTCCACGTGGCTCTCCGCCGCGAAGTTCACCACCATATCGGGGTGTTCTTCTTCAAATAGACGATAGACGGCTTCGCGGTCTGTGATGCTTTCCTTCACGAAACGGAAATTCGGATTGTCCATCACCGGCGCCAGGGTGGAAAGATTCCCGGCGTAGGTCAGGCAGTCCAGGCAGACGATCCGGTAGTCCGGATACTTGCCCAGCATGTGGAAAATAAAGTTGCTTCCGATAAAACCGGCTCCGCCGGTAACGATTATGGTCATGTTTTTCTCCTTTTTTGATATTGGGGTTTCAGTGAAGCACGTCGAGATATTTTCCGTCCAGTACGTCCTTTAAGTATTGGCCATACTGGTTTTTCTTCATGATCTCGTATTCCTTCATCACATCCTCTTTGGTGATCCATCCGTTCAGATAGGCGATCTCCTCGAGACACGCGATTTTACGATGCTGATGGCTCTCCACGGTCTTGACAAAGTTGGTCGCTTCCACCAGACTCTCGTGGGTACCGGTGTCCAGCCAGGTAAAGCCCTGTCCCAGAAGCTCCACATTCAGGTTTCCCTGCTCCAGATAGATCCGGTTCAGGTCCGTGATCTCCAGCTCGCCGCGGGCGCTGGGCTTCAGGCTCTTTGCATATTCCACCACATGCTCGTCATAGAAATAAAGGCCGGTGACACAGTAGTTGCTCTTCGGGTGAACCGGCTTTTCCTCGATGGAAACGGCATGGCCTTCCTTGTCAAACTCCACAATGCCGAAACGCTCCGGATCATCCACATAATAGCCGAAAACGGTGGCGCCTCTTCCTTCCACGGCGTTCTGCACAGCCGCCTTCAGTCTCTTTTTCAGTCCATGGCCGGAGAAAATATTGTCTCCGAGGATCATCGCCACGGGATCTCCTCCGATAAAGTCCTCGCCGATCAGAAAAGCCTGGGCCAGCCCGTCGGGACTGGGCTGCACCGCGTAAGACAGCCGTACGCCGAACTGTGCGCCGTTGCCCAGCAGCTCCTCAAAACGGGGCGTGTCCTGCGGGGTGGAGATGATCAGGATATCCCGGATGCCTGCATTCATCAGCACGGACATGGGATAGTAGATCATCGGTTTGTCGTAGATGGGCAGAAGCTGCTTGGAAGTCACCATGGTCAACGGGTAAAGACGGGTGCCGGATCCTCCGGCCAGAATGATACCTTTCATACGGGATTCTCCTTTCGTTTACAATAACTATAAAAGGTGACCTAAGGTCACCTTCAAGCGGAAATTTCAGTTTTTCTCAAATTTAGGACTTCTGCACAAAAAAGCCCCGGCATCTTTGGTGATTTGAAAGCCATTTTTCGTCTCCCGCAGAGCCATGGCCCGGAAATCCTTATACCGGTCCAGAATATACTGGTTCTGGTTCCCGTGGCAGGAGAGAATGTAGGAAATCAAGGGCTCCGGTTCCGTTACCAGAAGATGATCGTCATAGATCTGCCAGGAGATCCACGCAAAGGAATCACGAAGCACGGCTTCTCCGTTTTCCCGTCCGAAACGGTCATACAGGTGCTCCGCGGAAAGGGAGATGCGGTCGTCAAACTGCCGGACAAACCGCGTGATTTCCTGCATGTGTTTCTTCCCGTAGGTGCTGCAGACGAAGAGCCC
>CAMOUV010000187.1 GCA_946626695.1 uncultured Blautia sp. | reverse complement strand
GACTTGTGCAGAGGTTGGATGACCATGGTTTTTTGACCCGGGCGTTTTGCTGCCGGAGTACGCGAATATATCAGGATATATTCGCTGTCGTTGCTTTACTTAGTTGTGAGAAAATGTAATGGTTTCTTCGTCCAGCACGTCTTTCTTCCAGATCAGCTGAAGGTCTTTTTCGGTCTCACCCTCGAAGGTGAAGCTCCCTATAATGTTTTCCATATACGGTTCGCCGAGTTCCTCTTCTTCTTCGGAATCCGTGATGGACGTCTGATAGATGGCTCCATCCTGATAAGCAAGTCCTTCTGTCACACAGTCATAGCGGGCTGTTGCCGTAAAAACATAAGCATCGTGATCAGCTGCCGAGACGACCTTGATATCCCAGCCTTGTTCCGGATTTTTGGAGATGGTCATGACGGAAAGCTGGGTTTCTTCTTCGGTCCATTCTCCGGAAAGGTAAGGATCCAGGCTTTCTTCATCGGGAGCGGCTTCGTGTGAACCGCCGGTGCTTTCTGTGATCTTGCCGTCTTCCACGAGAAGGTCCCAGGTAAAGCGCTGGTCGCAGACAAAGTCATCATAATGATCGATCTCGACGGTCGCGGTTCCGTCCGCTGCCGGAGCGATGACCGCGGTAAAGCCATCGTCATCATACAGGGCGCTTTCGATCTTTAAGATGCTTTCGTCGAAATTGTCCCCGTTGATGGTCCAGCCTTCGTCACCCTCTTCAGCCGGGATCCGGATGATGTAGTTTCCGTCTTCGATCTGATTGTTGATCACCAGGCCTTCCGGTTCTTCCGTCTCGGAAGCCTGTACGAAAGATGCCGCAAATACGAGAGATCCAAGCAGCACTGTCGTAATAACACTTCTTTTCATAAATGATTCTCCTCTTCTGCCCACCATAAAAACTCTGCGCTTTTATGGAGGGGCTGCAGTTTTATACTTTTTCGCCTGATCAGAAATCTGAAGGATCACGCCATACAGGCCGTTCGGCGGATTCTCTGGAAGCAAAGGGGCCGGGAAGGATCACGGTGCTTCTGTGCTCTCCGCGATAATCGCTGTTAAAGCAGATCGGTGTTCCGTCCGGATTTTCAAATCTCTCCTCCGGTTCAAAGGCTTTTCCCAGAAGATCCGAGTGGATCATGCCCGGGCGGAAGTCGTTGTTCTTTTCCAGAAGATCGTAGAGGTTGGTCTTCAGATAAACGCCGTCCTCCTGCTCTTCCAGCTCCACGGTCACTGCAGCCGCATCGTCTGTAAGACAGTTCTTTTCCTTTTTCCAGGCAGCCGCTCCGTTCAGATAGACATTTCCTGCCGCCCAGACCGGAAGATGGCTGTGATGAACCGGAGCCAGCTTCATCATATCCGGGAAATTGTCAAAGTCGAACTGGCTGATCCACTCGTTCCAGTCCGGATACTCGTCAAAGACTGCTGTTCCGACCGTACGGTTCTCTGCGTCTTTTCCATCGTCGGAATCATGCAGGACGGTCTTCTCCTCCTTCGGCCACTTCTGAACAAAGATGTTGTTGTAGAAGCGGTCATCCCCGTGCAGGATGGTCATAAAGCCCATGACCTCTGTCCGGTGCGGGATATGGTAAGGCGTATACCGCGGGCCTGTTCCGTCTCCGACGCATGTAAAGGCGCCGCAGATCAGGTTGTGTACCATCGCTACGCCCTGCGTCGCGAAGCGAAGAGACGCATCCGAAAGCAGCACGTTATGGTCGATCAGCGTCGGGCCGTGTCCCACTTCCACAAAAAGATCCTGGCTCATCATGCCGCCCTTCAGCTGTTCGGCAAAAGCGGGCTTCTGGTTGTCATGCAGCAGATTCTGCGTGATCCTGGTTCCCTGCGCTTCCCAGTCGCACCAGATCCCCATGGTGCAGTGGTGGATATAGTTCCTGCGCATGGTCACATCGATCGCCGCATGCAGTTTGATGCCGGAGATCTCGGCGCCTCCGAGCTCCATCATGTTGTTGATATGGTGGATATGGTTGTCCTCGATGATGCTGAACACCGCGCCCATACGTCCGATGATACCGCCCTGTTCACAGTTGTGGATATTGTTTCTGCGGATAATATGGCTGCCGACCTTCTCTTTCAGCCAGCCATGGTACTGGCCGCGGCATACAGCATCTCTTTCCATCTGAGTCGGGCTTTTTACCTGCCGGTATGTGAAGTAATGGTCGTTGTCAGGATCACGGTATTTGCCAAGACCGATGCCTGCGCATTTGCTGTTGCTGATCTCGCAGTCTTCGATGATCCATCCCTTTGACCAGTGCGGACCGATCATGCAGTCCTGAAATGCGGCCGGCGGAGCCCATGTGGTCGCCGCCTTGTCGATGCGGAAGCCGGAAACCGTGATATACCCGATCCCGGTGACGGAAGGCATGAAACACTCCCGGCGCACATTGATCTCGACATTTTCCTTCGTCGGATCTTTGCCCTGGAAGTTGGCGTACAGGATCGTCTGATTATTTTTTTCGTCCTGCTCGCTGTACCATTTAAGCCTGGATGCTTCCGGCTCCCAGGAGCAGGGATAGATCTCTCCTTTTTCACATTCTTCTTTGGAACCGGCTTCATAGAGCATTTTCCCGTTCAGATAGACGGCCCCGGTATGTTTGGTCCTGCCGGCAAAATACCAGTCCCCGTAGACGTAGGTCGTATAGGGATTGTAGCTGTTGAAGATGCCGTTATCGATCCGGGCCGTCCAGAGGTTCTCTGATTCTCTGGTCCATTCTGTGACCGGTTCGGCGCCCGTGATCACCGCTCCCAGCGGTTCCGTGCTCCGGTAGGTGATCCGGTCCTGTTCTGTCCCGGCGTTTTGTGGGTCTACATACTCACGATAGATGCCCGGCAGTACAAGCACTTCATCTCCCGGCAAAGCGATCTTCGCCGCCTCGCTGATCCTCCGGAACGGCCTCTCCTTTGTTCCGATCCCGTCAAACTCCGCGTTACAGTTTACGTAATATTGCATGAGCTGTTCTCCTTATGTATATACTCCTGTGTCTTCAGCTTCTGTAAAATCACTACAACCTTATGACTCTCCCAGAGACAGGCGGTCAATTTCCTGGAGCTCTGCATCGGTAAATCTTGTGTTCTGAATGGCCTGCACATTATCAATGATCTGCGAAGGTCTGGAAGCCCCGACGAGCACCGAAGTGACGGCCTCATCGTGAAGCAGCCATGCCAGCGCCATCTCCGCCAGTGTCTGTCCGCGTCCGGAAGCTATGGCATCCAGTTTTCTGATCCTGTCCACCTGCTCCGGACTGATCTGATCTTCATGGAGGAATCTTCCGTCCGTACGGATACGGCTGTCGGCGGGGATGCCGTTCAGATACCGGTTGGTGAGCATTCCCTGGGCCAG
>CAMOUV010000186.1 GCA_946626695.1 uncultured Blautia sp. | reverse complement strand
AGCATGTCATGGCTGCTCAGGGGATTCTTTGCAATTTCCTTTACCAGGGCTACATTCTCAATCACGGTCAACGTCGGGATCAGGTTGTAGCTCTGAAAAACAAAGCCCACCGCATCGGCGCGGTAATCTGCCAGTTCGTTGGGCGACAGTGTGGAGATATCCTTTCCTCCTACCAGAATCGTCCCCTCGGTCGGGCTGTCCAGACCGCCAAGCAGATTCAGCAGTGTACTCTTACCGGCGCCGCTCGGTCCCAGCACCACAATAAATTTCCCTTCCTCCAGCGTCAGGTCCACATGATCCAGCGCCCGCTGCTCATGATCGCCGTTCCTGTATACACGGGATACATCCTTAAACTCTACGATTGCCATTCCTGTTTCCTCCATGTATATTTTGTTTTGCACATCCAACTGTTGTCTTATATGGTGGATTATAGTTTCAAATAGCTAACTTGTCAATAGTTAATATTAAATTATTAAACAATCATTTAATCGTTTTCTTCCGTCATCTTCCTCCCATAACGCCGGCATTGATAACATTCAGGCGATTGTTGTATAATAGCCACAGAAGGCTTTTTGTTGAGCGAAAGGAGAAACCGGAATGAAAAGATGGAATGGATATGAGCATGGCGTCAATCTGGGCGGCTGGCTTTCCCAGTGCAGCCATACGAAAGAAAGATATGATACGTTTATCCGGGAGGAAGATTTCTGCCGGATCAGTGAGTGGGGACTGGATCATGTACGGCTTCCCATCGATTACAATCTGATCGAGGATAAAGATGGAACTCCCCTTGATGACGGCATGGCTTATATCGACAAAGCCGTGGAGTGGGCAGAAAAATTCGGCTTGAATCTGGTGCTGGATCTCCATAAGACCTATGGATTTTCCTTCGATGACGGAGAAAAGGAAGACGGCTTTTTTGAGAACGAAGCATACCAGGAGCGGTTTTACCGGCTGTGGGAAAGGCTCGCCCACCGTTTCGGAAATCTTGGAGAACGGATCGCCTTCGAGCTTCTGAATGAAGTGACGGACAAAGAGGTCTGCGACATCTGGAACCGGATCTCTTCCGAATGCATCCGCAGGATCCGGCTCATCGCGCCGGAAGTTAAGATTCTGATCGGCGGATACTGGAACAACAGCATCGAAGCTCTCAAGGATCTGCTGCCTCCGTATGATGAAAACATCATCTACAATTTCCACTGCTATGAGCCCCTGATCTTCACGCACCAGGGTGCGTACTGGGTGCAGGGTATGGATACGGAATTCCGTATTCCGATCGAAGCTTCATACCGGGAACTGAAAAAGGCCTCCGACAATTACCTTTCCCAGGCTGTCGTCTCTCTGGATGGCTTTGATCCGGACAAACCGCTGGGACCGGAATTTTTCGAGCGGTACTTTTCGGAAGCCGTACGCATCGCCGAGGAAAGAAATGTATCTCTTTACTGCGGGGAATACGGAGTGATCGACCGTGCGCAGCCCGAAGAAGCTCTTGCCTGGTACCGCACCATCGGGAAGGTTTTTGATCAGTTCGGAATCGGCCGGGCGGCCTGGAGCTACAAAGAGATGGATTTCGGGCTGATCGACCCGCATATGGAAACGGTCATTGCTGAACTCGTGAAAGTTCTTTGACAATTTACGTTCCATATCTGATTCTGCATATAAAAAGCTCCACACCGGAGACTGGTTATGATACATCACCCGTCTCCCGGTGTGGAGCTTTCTTTTTTCGTTGCTGCCGGCTTTCCGAGATGAGTCACGGAACCGGTGACTCACCTGGATGGGTTATTTTCCCTGGAAGGTGAACCGGATCGTTATCTCTTTGGTATTGTCCAGAAGATATTCCGGATGAACCAGCGCTCCCCAGGTATCGTCGCCGCCGACTCCCATCTGCTGACCAACACGGACGCAGGTGTGATACACATCCGGCAGTTCATTGGGATGTGCTGCGTTTTCCAGCTGATGCGGGGTGTAGGGCAATACCGAAAAGCCGGAGTGAACCGGAGATGGCTGCTTCTCTTCTTTTCCGATTCCGGTTATCCGGAAGCGAAGGCCATGCCCCTCGGAATCCGTCACCTCTGCCCATCGGGCATCCATATGCCAGCCGCTTTCCTGCGGACGAAGATACCGTGCAAGGCTATCCCTGGCTGTACTTTCCCAGATCCCGTATTTCCCGTCGGGTCTGTCCGGATAGGTTTCTCCGGGGCCTTTTCCATACCATTTCACCTGATTCAGCTCCTGCGGCAGGGTAAAGAGGACCGAAAGCTCCGGCAGTTCGCCCAGTTCGGACGTGGGCGGAAGCGTCAGCTCTGTATCGATCACTCCGTCGGCAAACACGCGGTACGAAAGGGTCAGCGGCTTCTTCTCCGGCGCAGTCAGATAGTATGTAAAGGTGATGCAGACAGAATGCTCCTCCTCCACCACCGTGCAGGGAGCCGCCCCGCGTCCATGGTTGAACTTATGAGAGACAAACTGGCTGGCAGCCTTAAAGAATCCGGCACGGAAAGGCTGCTGGGCCGCAATATCGTTGTCGGTCATCGCCCGCCAGAAATTCGGCTTCGGTGCGCCGTCCAGCAGCTCCCGACCCTTCCATTTATAGGACACCAGTCCTCCATGCAGCTCGGAAAAGAAGGCACGGAAGTCTTCCCCCTCCACACAGTAGTTGGACCATCCCCGGACCAGACGAAGGCCTGCTTCTCCGAGGCCGGAATGATCTGCCGGATTTTTACGTCCGTGATCTGCGGTCCTGTCCTCTTCCGGAAGGACCATCTGCCCATAGGCAACTTCGTGTCCGGCTTCTGCCCAAGCTGTATTCTCCTTCAGAGTGAAGGAAACGATAACAATATGTTCCTTGCTATCCTCCGGAATTTCCAGAGAAACCGGAACCGCCATCGTTTCCATGGGTGGAACGGCAGCTTCACACTGACGCTCCTCCACCGGTATTCCGTCGGAAAGCAGGATCATCGTACAGGCATACGCGTCCGTATTCGCAAACAGATTCTTGTTCCAGATCACCGCATCATATCCGCAGGGACTGTCTGCATTCTCTGCAAAAGTGATCTTGATGTTCTGATAGCAGAATTTCACCTCCTGCATCTTGGGCGTCGGTGTCCGGTCATCCCCATAGACAATCCCGTTCCCGCTGAAATTCCCGTCATTCAGGATATCCCCGAAATCGCCTCCGTACCCGTACCAGGTCTTTCCATAGCGGTCTTTTTTCTCCAGGCACTGGTCAATGTAATCCCAGATAAAGCCGCCCTGGAACAGCGGTTCCTCCTCCGTCAGATCCGTATACTTCCGGATGGCCCCGCAGGAATTGCCCATGGCATGGGCATACTCGCAGGTGATGTAGGGCTTGTCCCTGTGTTCCTTCAGCCACTCCCGGATCTCCGTCACGGG
>CAMOUV010000185.1 GCA_946626695.1 uncultured Blautia sp. | reverse complement strand
TGGCATCTGGTGGATATGATGGTGAAGGTGAAGGAGCCGCTGGAGGAGGAGTATCCGTTGTTTCATCCGGGTATTATCCTGTATACGTATCTGCATCTAGCTGCGGACAAGCAGCAGATGGATGCTTTGCTGGAGGGTAAGGTGAAGGCTGTGGCGTATGAGACGATTCAGGAGGGGGATCGTTCTCTTCCCTGTCTTGCGCCGATGTCGCAGATCGCCGGGCGTCTTTCCATTCAGGAAGGCGCCAAGTATCTGGAGAAGCGTTTTGGCGGTGAGGGGATTCTTCTGGCGGGTGTGCCTGGCACGCCGAAGGCGAATGTCGTCATCCTGGGCGGTGGTACGGTGGGTACCAACGCGTGTAAGATTGCCGTAGGTATGGGTGCCAATGTGACGATCCTGGATGTCAATCTGAAGAGACTGGAGGAGCTGGACAATATGTTCGGTGCGCATATCCAGACTCTGGTGAGCACGGATTCGAACATCGAGCGTGTGTTGAGGGATGCGGATCTGGTGATCGGTTCGGTATTGATCCCGGGCGGTTCCACACCCAAGCTGTTCAAGCGCAGATATCTTCCGGAGATGAAGAATGGTGCGGTGTTTGTGGATGTGGCCATCGACCAGGGCGGCTGCGGGGAGAGCAGCCGGGTTACGACGCATGATGATCCGGTTTATATCGAGGATGGTGTCGTGCATTACTGTGTGGGCAATATGCCGGGTGCCGTACCGCGTACCAGTACGATCGCTCTTACCAACGCGACGCTGCGGTATGGTCTGCAGATCGCGGCTGAGGGACTGGAGGCTGCCGCCAAGGATCCGGTGATCGCTTCCGGCGTGAACTGCTATTGCGGAAAGCTGACCAACCGGAATGTGGCTCTGGCCCATGGGTACGAATATACGGAGCTGGAGAGCCTGATCAACGGATAACTGATGAATACGAAGATGCCTGAAAAAATACGAGTACGAGGGGCAAGGGTCCACAATCTGAAGAACATCGATGTGGATATTCCCCTGAATAAGATTGTTGGAATAGCGGGTGTTTCGGGATCGGGGAAATCTTCCCTGGCCTTGGGTGTTCTGTATGCCGAAGGCTCCAGACGGTATCTGGAATCCTTATCCACCTATACACGAAGAAGAATGACGCAGGCTTCCAAGGCGGATGTGGATGAGATTCTGTATGTGCCTGCGTCGCTGGCACTGCATCAGAGACCTTCCGTGCCGGGGATCCGTTCTACGTTCGGAACGGGAACCGAGCTGCTGAACAGTCTGCGGCTTATGTTCTCCCGGCTTGGTAGTCATCCGTGCCCCAACGGGCATTATCTGCCTCCTTCCTTGCATGTGGCTGCCGGGCAGGAGCTGGTGTGTCCGGAATGCGGAGAGCATTTTTACGGACCGGGGGCGGAGGAGCTGGCTTTCAACAGCCAGGGCGCCTGTCCCCATTGTGACGGGACCGGGATCGTCCGGGTGGTGGATGAGTCCACCCTGGTCCCGGATGAATCCCTGACCATCGATGAGGGAGCCGTGCTGCCGTGGCAGACCCTGATGTGGTCTTTGATGAAGGACATCGCCAGAGAGCTGGGCGTACGGACGGATGTGCCTTTTAGGGATCTGTCGGAGAAGGAAAAGGATATGGTTTTCCATGGTCCTCCGGTCAAGCATCATATGATCTACCAGAATCGGACCAGCGGAGCAGCCGGGGAGATGGACTTTACCTATTTCAACGCCACCTACACCGTGGAAAATGCGTTATCCAAGGTGAAGGACGAGAAGGGCATGAAACGGGTGGAGAAGTTTCTGCGCATGAGCGTCTGCCCGGAGTGCGGAGGAACCCGGCTTTCCGAAAAAGCCAGGGCGCCGAGGCTGATGGGAATCTCCCTGGCCGAAACCTGTACCATGACCCTCTCGGATTCCATTGAATGGGTTTCCCGGGTGCCGGGATCCCTCCCCGAAGAGATGCGCGCGATGGCGGAGAGCATCTGCGAATCCTACCGGACGGTGGCAAAGCGGCTGATGGATCTGGGGCTTTCGTATCTGACTCTGGACCGGGCTGCCTCCACCCTGTCTACCGGAGAACGGCAGAGAATGCAGCTGGCCCGGGCGGTGCGGAACCGTACCACCGGTGTGCTTTATGTGCTGGATGAGCCGTCCATCGGCCTGCATCCGGCGAATATCAAAGGGCTGAACGGCGTGATGCATGATCTGGTGGCGGATGGGAATTCGGTCCTTCTGGTGGATCATGACACCCGGATCCTGAAGGAAGCCGACTGGCTGATCGAGATGGGGCCGGAGGCAGGCGCCGACGGCGGACGGGTGATCGCGGAAGGAACGATCCCGCAGATCATCGAGAATCCGGCTTCCCGCATCGGACCGTTTCTGGCTGAAGAAGAGGCAGAAATCCGTGGGCAGGAGAATGGCAGTGTGTTTGCAGAAGGGGAAATCCGGCTGCGGACCGGTTCGATCCATACGGTCAGACCGTTGGATGTCTCCTTTCCCAAAGGAAAGCTGACCGTGGTGACGGGGGTTTCCGGTTCCGGAAAAACCACCATGGTGCTGGAGAGTCTGGTCCCGGCCATCGAAGCAGCCACCCAGGGAAAGCACCTGCCAGACCATGTCCTCTTTGTGGAAGCGGTGGGGATCGATCATGTCAAGCTGATCGACGCGACACCCATCGGGATCAACGTCCGTTCCACGGTGGCAACCTATGCCAATGTGCACGACGAACTGCGGAAAATCTACGCCCGCACGCCGGACGCGAAACGGAGAGGCTGTAAAGCGGGAGATTTTTCCTACAACACAGGCAGTCTGCGGTGCCCGGTCTGCGACGGCACCGGCTCCATCAGCCTGGATGTGCAGTTTCTGCCGGATGTGGATATTCCCTGTCCGGAATGCAGGGGCTCCCGGTATGCAAAGACGGCGTACAGCATCCGTCATACCAACAAAAAAGGAGAGGCAAGGACTCTCCCGGAATTGATGGATATGGATGTGAATACGGCTCTTGGTTTCTGCAAAGACATGAAAAATGTCTGGCCGAAGCTGCAGGTGCTGAAGAATCTCGGACTGGGTTATCTGACGCTGGGAGAGGAAACCCCGAGCCTGTCCGGCGGAGAAGCGCAGCGGCTGAAGCTAGCCAGCGAGATGGGAAGGCTGCAGTCGGATTCCGTGTTTGTGTTCGATGAACCGACCATAGGCCTGCATCCGCTGGATGTACAGACTCTGCTGGGTGTTTTCCGCACCCTGATCGAAAACGGAGCCACGGTGATCGTGATCGAACATGACCTGGATGTGATCCGCAGTGCGGACTATCTGATCGATATGGGACCGGGCGGCGGAGAGCAGGGAGGCCGGATCGTGGCCTGCGGAACACCCGCCGAGGTGAAAAACTGCGAAGAAAGCATAACGGGAAAGTTC
>CAMOUV010000184.1 GCA_946626695.1 uncultured Blautia sp. | reverse complement strand
TTTTTGCAGTAAAATCTGGATAAATCAATGGATCCGCGCGCAGAAATACACTGACTTTCAGAGAGGTATATAGTATGAAAACCCTGATCGAACTGTACGACGACAGCCCCATCGAAAACGTGCTGGGGACGGAGATGTTCCATCCCGAGGAAACGATCCTGATCTGTCCCCCGGAAATCGAGGCAGACCGGACTCTGCAGGATTCTCTGGAAAAATATTTCCGACACAGAAACTGCCCGGTAAAGCTCACGTTTGTTCCGGTGAGTCTGCTGGACGCCGGGAAGGTGGCCAAAAAGCTGGCCCAGATCCTGGAGACCCATGAGGACTGTGCCATAGACATTGCCGGCGGCACCGACGCGTCTCTTTTTGCGGCAGGCGCGGTCGCGGGGGATTTTCCGGTTTATACCTACAGCCGGAAGAAAAACAAGTTCTTTGAGATCCGGAATGCCCCCTTTGCCCGTGGACTGTCCTGTGATCTGCATCTTGATGTCGAGTCCTGTTTCCTGATGGCAGGAGGCACTCTGCTGCCGGGGCGGGAGGACAACAGAAAGCTCCGGGATCTGCTGCCGGAGATCGACCGGTTGTTTGAGGTTTTCTGTACCTACCGGAATATTTGGAACCGGCAGATCAGTTATATCCAGAAAATCTCCTCCTCCGAGGAAGGCATACTGACCGCGGATGGAAATCTCACGGAAAAAGCGGATCACGGCACCGTCACCGCCGATACCGGCCTGTTAAAGGACCTGGAAAAAGCAGGTCTGATCCTGGATCTGACCTGCTCATCCGACAAGGTTCATTTTCGTTTTCCGGACAGTACCCGGCGTTTCTGGCTCCGGGATATCGGTTCCGTGCTGGAGCTCCAAGTGTACCGGGCCTGCCTGGCCGCCGGCTGCTTCGATGATGTAGTCCTGAGCGCCGTGGTCAACTGGCAGGGCGGTATCAGCCAGCGGGACGGCGTCACCAACGAGATCGATGTCATGGCCGTGCGCGGGATCCAGCCGGTCTTCATCAGCTGCAAGACCAGCGAGATCAAGACAGAGGCTCTGAACGAGCTGGCCATCCTGCGGGATCGTTTCGGCGGAAAGGATTCCCGGGCCATCATCGTGACCTCCTCTTCCGCCGGCAGCAGCCGTGCTCCGATGCACCGCCGGGCGGCCGGCCTGGGAATCGAGGTGCTGGAATGGGAAGACCTGCAGCTGGAGGATCTGATCGCACATCTGAAGGGGCGTACGGATTAATTTCCGGCCCCTTTTGCCATTATCGGATCATCTTTGTGTCGATCCACCCGTTTTTAAAGCAGCGCCAGAGATCCCAGCTCTCCTTCCAGGTTTCATCCACCGGTTCCTTCCGGTCACGAAGGAGCTGATAATTCCAGTAAAACCACCCTGCCGCTTCTTCCCATGCCCGGAGCTCCATCCGGGCGATTTTCCGGTATTTCCTGCGTTTTTCCTTCGCAAGCTCCTTTTCGTCCATCGCTCCCTGCTCCATCTTGTAGGAATATTTGTTGCAGATACACCATTCGCCCACGATCACGGGGATATCCTTCTGCACCTTCTTGATCTGACGATGACAGATGTCAATGTAGATCTTATACACCCAGGGCTTTGCGAAGGGAACAAAATTCTCCATGGCAAAAATATAGATATGGGTGTCCAGCATCACATTCTTCATGCCGCTGTTCCGGAAGAAACGATTCCAGCTGGTAAACCGGAACCCGTCGTGAAATACGATCGTCTTGTCCTCCGGCAGGATCCTGCGCAGGCGGTTATAGGCATCCGTGTAGAACTTTTTGAGGAAGCCCATGGGAACATAGCCTGAGCCTTTCGCTTCTTCCTTGTCTTCCGCTTTCCCGGTGGAAGGGGCTGTGATATAGACAAGCCAGCTGATGGGCTCATTGAGGACCTCGATTCCGAAAAGCCCTTCCCGGGTTCCGTAGCGTTCCGCCAGCCTTTCCAGTACGGTCAGGGCAAACTCCACCTCTTCGGGGTCCTTGCGCCATTTGCAGACACCGGTGATGCCTCCGTTGTCATAGCCGTTCTGGCTGCCCGGAACCGTATGCAGATCCAGAAGGATCTTCAGGCCATGCTTTTCTGCCCAGTCGAAGGCTTTGTCCACATATTCGATGCAGCCAACCATGGGAGGCCGGTCGCCGAAAACAAAATAGGGCACGGGAAGCCGGACCATTTTAAGCTCGAAGGAAGCGATCGTCTCGAAATCCTTCTCGGACATATAGGTATCCCGATGCTTTTTCAGACGCGCTTCAAATTCCTCCGGTTTCAGCTTTCTGGCCATCCAGACCTCATCCTCCGCGCCGGTCCCTTCAAAAAGATCGGGTTTCATCCATTTTTCCAGTACCAACCAGTTTCCGATGTTGGTGCCCCTGATTTTTTCCATATAAATGACCTCCGTTCTCCTTATGATCTGTTCCTTTGATTTCCCGCTTGTCTGTTCAGACACAAAACCACATTGTATTTTTATCTTATCCTTGATAAGCATTTTATGCAAGGCTTTCTGCAGCCTCCGCAGAATCTCCTCTCCGTATTCCGGACCTGCGCAAAACCCGGGCAAAAAAAGTGATTGATATCTGCAGAGAGATTTTGTATAATCTTTCAGGATAACAAAAAGCTAAAGGAAAGGGAGGTTTTGCTGATGAGCAACAAACCACAAATGGACCAGGCAGCCATCTATGACGCCAAAAAGCTTGGTGTTCCCAAGATGCTGATCCTCGGTCTGCAGCACATGTTTGCCATGTTCGGCGCCACCGTACTGGTTCCGATCCTGGTCAACAGTTATTTCCACGGAGAAGGTCTTTCGGTACAGGTGACTCTTTTCTTCGCCGGTGTCGGTACACTTTTCTTCCATGTCTGCTCCAAGCTCAAAGTACCTGCATTTCTCGGTTCATCTTTTGCATTTCTCGGCGGTTTTGAGACCGTAGCCAATCTGGATTCGGGCATCTTCAAAGATATGTCCTACGGGGAAAAACTTCCCTACGCCTGCGGCGGTGTCGTTGTCGCGGGTCTTCTGTATCTCGTACTCGCACTGATCATCCGAATCGTCGGCGTCCGGCGCGTCATGCGTTATCTTCCGCCCGTCGTTACCGGTCCGATCATCATCTGCATCGGTCTTTCCCTTGCAGGCTCCGCCATCGGCAATGCCAGCTCCAACTGGTTCCTGGCTCTGATCGCCCTGGGCGTGATCATCATCTTCAACATCTGGGGCAAAGGCATGTTCAAGATCATCCCCATTCTGATGGGTGTTCTGATCTCCTATGCGGCGGCCCTGATCATGAATGCCGTCGGCATCCATAACCCGGACGGCAGCGCGATCCTGGATTTTGCCGGTGTGGCTTCGGCCAGCCTCGTAGGCGTTCCGGATTTCTTTATCTGCAAATTTGACCTGACCGCCATCCTGGTCATGGCGCCCATCGCCATCGCCACCATGATGGAGCATATCGG
>CAMOUV010000183.1 GCA_946626695.1 uncultured Blautia sp. | reverse complement strand
GTCCATAGCTGCAAAAGAAAACAGAAAAAGCGGGGAGCGTTTCCCTGCCTCAGAGAAACGCTCCCCGCGCTGCATTATTTCCTTAATATGTGATCACCGTATCGTCTCCCAGTCCGGGATCGGTTCCGGGATCCACCGGAGCAGTCGTCGGCACACTGGGCTCTGCAGGAGCCGTCGTAGGTACGCTGGGTTCGGACGGACCTGTGGTGGGATCCGCCGGGATCGTGATGGGCACATCATCCGGAGGCGTCGTCGGCTCGGACGGTGCCGTGGTCGGTTCGGAGGGTGCCGTTGTGGGCTCCGAGGGTGCCGTGGTAGGCTGAGCCGGAGCTGTGGTCGGCTGAGCCGGAGCTGTGGTCGGCTGCGACGGAGCCGTGGTCGGTGTCGAATACCGGATCGGCGACCGGGTTGGACGTGCCGGAGCTGTTGTGGCCGTCGGCGCCGCATTGTCTTCCCGCGGTGCCTCCGTCGGGGTCGGCGTCGGCGTCAGTTCTTCCTCCTCCGGATTCCCTGCCTCTTCATCCGCCGCTGCAATCTCCGCGGCCTTGGTGGTCACCGGAGCTCCCGTGATATCGTCCTCATAGGTCAGAAAGACCACATCGTCTTCATAGTAGATCTCGCATTCCTTGATCCGCCCGAAGGGGAAATCATGAAGGATATGACGGGTGTCATCCTGGAAGGTGAGCTGAATGTCAAACTTCCGTTCCGCATCTCCTTCGGCATCCTTCGGCTTGAAGCAGAGTTTCCGGGCCTGTTCGAACACATACAGGTCATTCTCCGCCATCAGATTCTCGCCAAATCCTGCCTCGTCTCCCTGCTCCCGCACGGCCACGCCTTTGATATTCTCGCCGGTCATGTTGCGCGCTTTCACTTCATAACCGCCCTCTTCCGGTGTTCCGACATAGGCAAGATCCTCTTCCGCCTCCGGTTCCGGAGCCGGTTCCTCCGCCGGAGTCTCTGTCGGCGCGGGAGTCGGGGATACCGCCTGTTCCGACGACACCTCGGAAGCTTTTTTCTTTCCCGTGTTGTCGCTGCCGCAGCCGGCCATGGCCAGCGTAATCACAGAGGCAAGAAGCAAAACGATAACAGATCTTTTCTTCATGATCATTTCCTCCTATTGTTCCTTTCAGTTGACGCGTTGGGATATGGTATATCTCCAGCTTCCTGCGGAGCCGTATTCGAACAGGAAGGCGCCTTTTTTATTCAGATAATAACAATACGGATCCACGACCAGCGTCTTTCCGTCGATCACGACCTCGCACCAGGCATGGGAAAGATCCTTGCCGCTGGCAAGAGGAACCTTGCCTGTCACATAGTGAATGTCCAGTCCAAGCTGTTTCCCCATGTAATAGTAGCAGGCCGCCATCACGATGTTGTTGCCCTTGCCGGTCTCAAAGCCATAGGTTGCATAGGCTTCCAGCTTTTCGGCTTCGGTGCCGGAAAGAGCCGGCCGGTTCACATACGTAAGCCCTGCGGCATACTTGAAGGCAGCCCAGCGGTTTCTGCCGGCCTTGGCAAGCCTTGAAATGGTAAGTCCGATGACCCGCGGCTGTTCAGTCACGACACCGTTCTTGTCGATCGCGTAATACTGCTTGTTGATGTAGACCGACTCCTTGTCGGTCATCAGCGTACCGTCGCTGCGGAAATAATACTTTTTGCTGCCGATGTTGTGGAAATTGTAGAAGATCTCACCCTTCTTGTTCGCGTAGTATTTTCCTTTTTCCAGGGTGATCCATCCGGTCTGCAGGATCCCTGTCTCCGGATCGAAATAGTAGGTCTTGCCGCCGGTCCGTACAAAACCGGTGGTGCGTTTTCCGCCCTCTCCAAGGTAATACGTTTTTCCGTCCAGTTCCCGGAGGCCGGATTCGGTGATATATTCTCCGCTCTCCTCCATCCAGTAATACTCTCCGTCCACCTCATGCCAGCCGACCTCGATGGGGGGTGCCGGCGGGTTGTCGCAGACGCCGTTCAGTCCGAAATAGTAGGTTTCTCCTTCCACTACTCTGGAATCGTTGATCACGATGGATCCGTTCTCCTCCAGGAAATAATAGTCGGTCCCCACCTTATGCAGGCCTTCCCGTCCGGTCTGCTTTCCTTCCACACCGATATAAAACTCATCCGGCAGGTCCGCGAAATATCCGGACAGCTCTTTTTTGTAGGCTCCGCTCTTTACATCCTCAAGGGTGAAATAATAATTCCAGACTCCTTCTTCTTCCCCCACCGTGACGGTATATCCGCCGATTCCGCCGTACACATTATCAGACAGTTCTCCGATGTTCCAGTTCCAGTTGGAAAGAAGGTTATAAGCACCGGCCGGAGAGATGGGAGTCAGGCTTCCGTCCTCCCCGACATAGGACCAGGAACCGTTTGACGCAAGCCAGCGGATCGTCTGGATCACCTTGTCTTCTCCGTTTTCGGTCTGGTATGTCTGCACCGTCACGCCGGAAACCGCTCCGGTAGACCGGTTGTACATGATCGTGATCAGATCCGTGATCTCTCCGTCCAGGGCTCCGATGGAAGAAGCGCGGACCATGGCAAAGGACTTTGCGTCCCCGTCCGGCCGTACCACCCGGATCTCCGAAGTGATCAGGTCCTCCTGCTCCTGTGCGGTTTCGACCGCATCACCTGCGATATTGTCCGCCTCTGCCGGTATCGACTCGATACTGTCTGTCAGGATCTCCTCCTGTATGTCATATATATCTCCGGTCAGCTCCTCCGCGGAGACCGCGGACATACTTCCCGTAATCATCGCAGCCGCCAGAATCACGGCCGCTGTTCTGTGTTTCAAATGCAAATTTCTTTCCTCCTTACAACTATAAATCCTTATGGCGCATTTATCATTTTACCATACCCCCGTAGTAAATACAACAAAAATGTTACGGAAATATGTCATCTTTTCAAAGTGAGTCACGGGGGTTCCGTTGAGTCACGGGGACAGGTTCCGTGACTCGTTCTTACTTTCAGAATATTCTGAAGGTAAGGATGAGTCAAGGAACCTGTCCCCGCGACTCATTTTGTGGTATACTGGAAGAGTATATACAGAGAATGGAGGTTTTCTTATGAGAATGAGCGATTATAATCCGGATCTGGGGTTTTTCCGGCTGACGACCCCGGATCTGACAGAAACCATGCTGTTTTACACGGAGCTTGGCTTTGATGTGGCGGGTACAGATGAAGACGCCGAAACCGGCCGGCAGACGATCTATCTGAGGCTCGGTCATCTGATGCTGGCGGTCACAGAAAATGAAAACGCCGCCGATGCGAACGGCGGCGCTGCAGAATATTCGATTCAGGTCGATGATATTGAGGGAGCGTATTCCCTGATCTGCTCCAGAGGCCTGAACAATCTGAACGAAGAGATCAAGAACGGAACCATCCTTGGGCAGGACGCACGCTTCTTTTCCATACAGGGACCAGCCTCTGAAACGATCCTTTTCTGGCAGATCTGACAATCCG
>CAMOUV010000182.1 GCA_946626695.1 uncultured Blautia sp. | reverse complement strand
GCGATCAGGATGCCGCCGGCACAGAACCGGGTGAAGTATCCCTGATAGTCGTTGGTCCATACCCAGCGGGTCATGGCCACGGCCACGTTGAAGCTCTTGTCTTCGCCGAAAGCCACATAAGAGGCAAACACATAATCGCACCAGGGCGCCATGAAGGCTACCAGCGCGGTGTAGATGATGATCGGCTTGCTGAGCGGGATCGTCATGATGAAGAAGATCCGCGCCCGGGAGGCTCCGTCGATCCGGGCGGCCTCGTCCAGCGCGATGGGCAGGGTATCGAAATAGCCCTTGCAGACATAGTAGCCCATGCCGGAGCTGGCCACCGACACCAGGATCAACCCCGGAACGGCGCCGCTCTGGGTCAGACCCATGTTGCTCAGCAGGAAGTACAGACAGATCATGGTCAGAAATCCGGGGAACATGCCCAGAATCAGCCAGAAACGCATCAGGAAGGTTCTTCCTCTGAAACGCATTCTTGACAGCGCGTAGCTTACGCACAGAATGATGATTGTCTGCAGGATCGACACACTGATCGCGATGATCAGGGTATTGCCATACCACCGCAGGAAATTGGTCTGTCCGGAGAACAGGAACTTATAATTGTCCAGGGAGAAGGTCTTGGGGATAATATAATCCACCATGCCGCCGTACTCCACCGCCGGATCGTAGGACCGGAAGCTCTGCATCAGAAGCCCGAAGAAGGGGAAGAGCCAGATGATGCTGATCAGGATCAGAACGACATAGGTGATGGCATTCCCGATCCGTTGTTTTCTTTTCATGGAAGCTGTATCCTGTTTCATTATTGGAACCCCCCTTCATCCTTGACCGAAGGCAGCATGTTGTATACCACCAGCGAGATCACGGCGGTCACGATAAAGACCATGATACCGATGACGGCAGCCATCTTGTAGTTGCTGTCGTTGATGGTCATCTTGTACAGCCAGGTGACCAGCAGGTCCGTCCGCCCGGCATTGTTGGAGAGAGACATGGACTGTGGTTTTCCCTGGGTCAGCAGGTAGATGACGTTGAAGTTGTTGAGGTTGCCCGTGAACTGGGTCAGCAGGAAGGGTCCCGTGACGAACAGCATGTACGGCAGAGTGATGCTCTTGAACATCTGGAAGGGAGAGGCGCCGTCGATCCGTGCGCTCTCATACAGCTCCTCCGGAATATTCATCAGAAGACCGGTTGCGATCAGCATCATGTACGGGATACCGATCCAGATGTTGACCACAATGATGGTGATCTGGGCCAGGGTCGGATTGGTCCAGAAGGGAATCGGACTCTTGATCCACCCCCATTTCATCAGATAGCCGTTGATCAGGCCGTCATTGGCAAACATCTTCATGACATACAGCAAAGACACGAACTGGGGCACCGCGATGGTGACGACCAGGATGGTCCTCCACAGCTTTTTGAATTTGATGCCTTTTTTGTTGATCAGGATAGCCACGGCCATTCCCAGGAAATAATCCAGGAAGGTGGCAAAGAAGGCCCAGGCCAGGGTCCATAAGAGGACCTGCAGGAAGGTGGAAGAAAACTCCGACCCTCCCCCGATACCGAACAGCTCCCTGAAGTTTTGCAGGCCGACCCAGGTGAACAGCTTGCTGGGCGGAGTGTGGGTCTTGTCATAATTGGTAAAGGCGATGCAGATCATGAACAGGATCGGCAGCACCGTGAACACGAAAATGCCCAGCACCGGGATCGTCAGCAGGGTTTTGTCGAAATTGGCATCCAGGAAGGATCCCAGGACCTGCTTGTTGGTGGGGAGGGCTTTTCCGTTCTTCAGGAGCTCCTCTTCCTTCTTGTTTTCGCAGATATTCATATACCAGACCACCACGAACAGAAGGATCAGGATGATGGTCAGAAGACTGAACAACAGGATCAGGAAACTGTTGTCCCCGTACGTTGTGACACGGCGGACCTTCGTGGTTTCCACGGTTCCCAGCGTGCTGAATTTGCTGATATATTTCCCGCCGAAAAGAACCATATACACTATAAACAGGACTTCACAGGCCAGATACGCAAGGCCTGTCACGGTCTGGCCGCGAAGCAGCGGTCCGATCCCGAACAAGATATAGGAGAGCTTTGTCCTGGCGTCTCCTTTTACAAATGTGGATCCGATGGTATGAAAGACGGATCCGATTGATTTCAAAATTTTCATTCCGATGATGCTCCCTTCCCCTGCAAACACGTGTACAAGAAAATTGTCCCCTTATCAATTTCGGGCCGCCAGAGCTGCTGCCCTGACGGCCCGGAATTGGTTCGTTCAAACCCGACATGCCGCCGGGAGCAATGACATTTTCTCAGGAACTTCCGTCCCGTGTTGTTATCCTACATACCCTTCGCAGGTATCCTGGAATTTCTGAAGGGTAGCCATCAGATCATCATCGCTGGTGTCCGGTGTGATCTCTTTGCTGAGGATAGAATCGCCCAGAGAGGTAGCCAGTGACCAGTAGTCTCCCGGATACTGTCCCTGCGGAATGGTGAATGCAAGCTGCTCTGCCAGAGCGGAAAGAGCCTCGTCAGCCTTAACGGCATCACTCTGCTGTGCTTCCAGATTGGAGGGACCCCAGCCGACTGCCTCGAAACGGGCCAGCTGTACATCGCCGCTGGAAAGGAACGCTGCCAGTGCGTCGCAGGCAACCAGTTTGTCTTCGTCTTCCTGCGGTTTCACGCCCAGAAGCTTGAATCCGCCGAAGCCGCTCATCTGATAGGTCTCGCCGTTGGCTGCGGTGAAGGTCGGGAGCTTCGCGCAGGCATAGTTGTCGCCGAACAGATCCTTGGCTGCCTCTGCATCCCAGGTACCGTCCACGATGGCTGCACAGTTGGTCGCTTCGCCTACAGAAGAGCCGTTCTGGAAAGCGGAAGAAGCTTTCAGCTCGATCATCTTCTTCAGAGCCTGCAGGCCTTCTTCGGATGCATAGCTTGCATTGCAGGCTGTGAACGCACCGCTGTCATCGGTCTCATAGGTCAGTTCCGCGCCGGTAGCAAAGAAGAATGCGGTCTGATACCAGCCGGAGTTGATTTCCATATAGAAGTTCTTTCCTGCTGCCTCGCAGTCTGCGATGATCTGCTCCAGAGAGGACGGATCCGTGACTACGCTCTTGTCATAATACAGGAAGTAGCCGTTGTCCGAGGTGATCGGATAGGCATAAAGGATGTCGCCTACGGTAGCCGCGCCGACAGCACCGGCATCATTGTCATTCTCAACCGCCTCCACATTTTCCGGAGCAACCTCCTCCAGTGCGCCTGCTGCCACCAGACGGGCGATCTGGTCCTGCGCGAAGCAGTAGATGTCTGCACCGGCTTCCACATCGGTGATCATATTGCCGGCCGCATCGCCTTCGCCGACAGCTTCCACGACATACTCATAATCCGCAAAATCCGGATTGGCCTCTTTGAAAGCGTCGATCTGCTGATTGGTGAAATCCACCACATTGTCTGCCACCCAGACCTTGATCTGGTCTGCAAACGCATTTACGGAGAACAACATGGAAGCAGC
>CAMOUV010000181.1 GCA_946626695.1 uncultured Blautia sp. | reverse complement strand
GACCTCCACACTGCCAGTGTGGCGCGCTCCCAACTGCGCTAATGCCCCATCACGAGGTATATTATATATAAAAACTTCACAGAATGCAACAGGAAATTTCAATTAAGATAAAATTCTGAAAATTTATCAAAAATCCCCTTGTTCTCAGATCTGATTCCGGCTTTGAGAACAAGGGGATTCGTTATGTCAGGTTTTATTCGTACAGGAACTTACATATAGAATTTCCGGAGATCATCTTCTGTGGTGTCTTCGCCAATGGTGATCAGCTCGGTTCCTGTCAGACGTGCAAACATGGCGATATCGGCACGGGTCAGGGCTGTGGAGACTACGCTGTGATGTGCGCCGCCGGCATAGCACCAGGCTGCGGTTCCGATCTGGAAATTCGGTTTATGACGGTACATGATCTGCGCCACCGGAAGCTTCGGCATGGGTGCAGGTACTTTGACGAGTTCGATATCGGCACAGATAATGCGGAAATGAGAGCCCAGATCGATCAGAGTGACCTGGATGCCGTCACCGGTCACCGAATCAAATACCAGACGGGCCGGATCTTCCTTATTGCCGATGCCAAGATGATGAACCTGGATCTTAGGCTGTGTCGCCGCAAAGGAAGCCGGTACTTCCAGCATATGAGAAGCCAGCTCCAGCTCATGTCCGGGAGTCAGATCATACGTATAGTCTTCAATAAAACCGGTAGCCCCTTCTCTTCCTTCCGCCATCTTCATCAGAACAGCCGAGAAAGCGGCGATCTTGTAGTCGCCCTCCGGACCGAATCCGATTCCTTTGGCCATCAGGTTCTGCGCTGCGATGCCGGGAAGCTGTTTCATTCCGAACAGATCCTGGAAGGTATCCGTAAAGGCACAGCATTCGTTCTTGCAGATGAATTTTTCGAAAGCCACCTCGTAACGGGCCTGCTCACGAATCGCTTCGGTATTGTCGGTATCGACGATATACTTGGAAGTATATTCTTCCATCTTGCTGTTGACTTCTTCTTCGGTTGCTTCTGCAGCAAGCTTCGCAATTTCTCCGATTCCCCAGTATTTGATTTCCCAGCCATATTTGATTTCGCTTTCCAGACGATTTCCGTCCGTTACGGCGACATCACGCATGTTATTGCCAAAGGTGGCTACGCGGACTTTCTTTGAAAAACCGATGGCTTTGGCGACCTGTGCGAACTGACGGATTCTGGAGATCACGTTTTCGTGCGTATAATAGCCGGCAACCACTTCGTGAGGAATGCCAAGCCTGGCCAGGATAAAGCCGTATTCACGATCTCCGTGGGCGGCCTGGTTCAGGTTCATGAAATCCATGTCGATCTCGTCATAGGGAAGCTTTTCGTTGGCCTGTGTGTGGAGATGGAGCAGCGGTTTGCGAAGCAGCTGAAGGCCTTTGATCCACATTTTTGCGGGGGAGAAGGTATGCATCCAGGTGATGACGCCGACACAGTCATCATCACACATGACACGCTTCATGTCTTCGACGCAGACAGCGGATGTTTCTACGGTGGGAAGGAGTTCGATGGTGATGGTATCGCCCAGCTTCTCATTCAGAAAATCGACGATGGTCTTACAGTTTGCGGCGACCTGTTTCAGACATTCCTCGCCATACAGATCCTGAGAACCGGGGATAAAATAGAGCTTATTCATGGTGGACCTCCCTTGTTTTGAAATATATAAAATATTTTAACATATACTATAGAATAAGTACAGCTGTTTTTCGTAAAAAAGCTATGGACGGCATACTCCGCAGGGGTCATATCCCAGTTCTATGGCTTGTTCGCGGGTTCCGGTAAAATCCACGCGGTTCTTTGCACTGATTTTGGAAGTCATTTCACAGTCCGGACGGTGGAAACGGAAGGAACTGCCATTCAGAACATAGGTCACAGGGGCAGACGGCTCTTCGGGAGCTTCCGTTTTTTCGCTGCGGGAGGTATCCGGATCCCAGACCCGTCCGGAATAATCGTCGCATTGAGCGGTGTTCCACAGAATCTTTCCGCCGGGCAGAAAGGAAGCCGTGACGGTGCCTTGAAGATCCGTCCGGAAAAGGGCGGAACCGCAGGTCTGTATTCGTTCCATGGTTCTTGTCGAAGGATGGCCGAAATCATTCACGGCTCCGCAGCTTACCACAACGGAAGAAGGAGATACCGCGGACAGAAAGCTCCAGGAGCTTGAGGAACCGCTGCCATGATGGCCCAGAACAAGGATGTCCGAATCCAGATCACATCCCTGGTCGATCAGCTCCTGTTCACCGACGGAAGTGAGATCCCCGGTCAGCAGAAGGGAGCTTTCATTCTGCTTCGCGGTCAGAACGATGGAGCGATCGTTTTCTTCTTCATGATACAGACCGTCCGAAAGAACCTGAAGGGTGGCATGCCCAAGGGTACGGGTTTCGTTCTGTTCGGGATGATAAAATGTATATCCAAGCTCAGCGGTTTCCCGCATCAGAGATTCGTAAATATTGGTGTTAATGCTGTAATCCGGTCCCCAGACTTCCAGAACCGGAAAAACATGCAGTACGCCGACCAGACCGCTGACATGGTCCAGATCGTAGTGGGAGGCGATCACAAGGTCCAGACGTTCGACGCCCTGATCCCGCAGATACGAGACGACAAACTGCGAACTCTCCGGGCCGCCGCCGTCATACAGGGCATAATGACCGTCGGATTCCAGCAGCACGCTTAATCCCTGGCCGACATCCAGAAAATGACAGGTCAGCGCGGAGGAAGCCTCTGCCTTTACAGGATGTACGGAACAGGCAAAAAGAAAAACGAACAGCAGAATGAATTGAAAACAGCGATTACTCTTGTTATTCATGAATGATCACCTTATTGTAAACCGGAACGCTCAGTGGCGGTATATCGTTATTGCTATTGTATCACAGCTTGTCCGGAATTTCCATGATGTGGAAGAGGAAGTGTGCAGTGTGCATCCTGGAGGCTGTATTCGGTTATAAAGCAATGCAAACGGTTTTTATTGATTGTGGAGACAGGAGAATTCAGGTATAATGAATACAGACTGATTTGATGAGAAGAGGACAGGGGAAAAATCCTATGAAGATTTATTGTGCGCCGATGGAGGGACTGACATTGTTTCCGTTCAGGCAGGTCCATCATGCCTGTTTTGGAGGAGTGTCAAAATACTATACTCCGTTTCTGGTGGCGAATCAGACACTGCATTTCAAGAAAAAGGAGATACGGGAGATCCTTCCGGAAAATAACCGCGGACTGGAGGTGGTACCTCAGGTACTGACCAACAAGGCGGAGGAATTCCTCTGGGCTGTCAGAGCGATTCAGGAGTATGGGTATCGGGAGATCAATCTGAACCTGGGCTGTCCGTCTCCGATGGTGGTCACCCGGGGAAGAGGAGCCGCGATGCTGGCAGATCCGGACCGGCTGGACTGTTTCTTTGAAGAGGTTTTTGAACAGATGGAAGGGCATCCGGAGGAGTACGCTGTACGGATTTCGGTCAAGACCCGGACCGGGATGGACGAGCATATGCCGGAGCAGCTGATCCGGGTATTCAACCGTTATCCATTCTGTGAACTGATCATTCATCCGAGAAG
>CAMOUV010000180.1 GCA_946626695.1 uncultured Blautia sp. | reverse complement strand
ATCGTATGTGTTTCACTGTTCAGTTATCAAGGTTCTCTGTCTCAGCGACAGCTTAATTAGATTAGCACATCTCAGCCGTCCTGTCAACAACTTTTTTTAAATTTGTTTGAAAAATTTTTCAAACAAAAAACGGAGAAGGAGGGATTTGAACCCTCGCGCCGGTCACCCGACCTATACCCTTAGCAGGGGCACCTCTTCGGCCTCTTGAGTACTTCTCCAGACTCCGAATTCTTAATGAATATTCTGTTGGAGTGCATCTTCTTTCAAAAATGCAATAATTATTATACAAAAGAAAACCCGTATTGTCAACGGGTTTTCTTTCCAATCATGCTCATTTTTTTTGAATACCATATATGAGAAAATGTCTTTGCGGTCAACACTATATATGGTAGAAACACCTCTTCAAAGCCCTTCCCCGTCAGGTGTTCTCCGCAATTTTTTTCTCAATCCGGCTCTGTACTTCCGCCGCGATCTCAGGGGTTTTCATCTCTTTATACTCATCGTAATACAGAGGCGGAAGGATATGCACCTGCACGGTCTGCCTCTTGATGGATCCCGTGTCGAACACCTTATACGAATCGATCAGGGCCACCGGAACGATGGGGCATTTTGCTTTCTGGGCCGCTTTAAAGCTTCCTGCCTTGAATTCATTCAGCTGATTTCCCTTTTTGCTGCGTGTTCCCTCCGGAAAGATCGTATAATTACGCCCTTTACGGACTTCTTCGCTTACCTGCTGAATGATCTTCATGGACTGGCGCAGATCCTCGCGGTCCATGAAAAGAGCTTCCATGTTTGTAAAGATCTTGCGCAATACCGGGATATTTTGCACTTCTTTTTTGGCCACCACGGAAATCGGTCTCGGACACACGTGGATCAAGGTAAGAAGGTCGAACATTCCCTGATGATTGGGAAAAAACATAAATCCGTCCTTCTCGGGAATGTTTTCGGTTCCCGTACATACCAGATCCACGTTACCGCTCTTCAAGGCGCGGGTACAGATTTTCTGTATAAAACGGTATCTCTTTTCTTCCGGTACCGTGTCCAGATGATGCGCGTGCCAGGTTTCCACAAACCAGGCATAGATCACAAAAAAGAAATTCCGCAGCATCATCATTGCGATGCGTTTCATGAAAGCTCCTCCTTTGGCGCTGCAATAAACGAAAAACAATCAGTTCAGCTTACCGGCAATTTTATCCTCGTATCCGGGATTTCTCCGGATAAAGGTATCATATTCCTTTGCATAATCCTTGTACAGATCCGTTTCCATGAACTTTGCATAGGCGGCAGCCGCCGCGTCGCTCATTTCCTTTTCAGTCTGCGCCGCTGTCAGAACATAATACCTTCCTTCCCTTTTCTGGACCAGGTAGGTGCCTATACAAGGATAATCCTGCCCATCCGGAAGCCGCAGATGATAGACGATATAGACTCCCGTGCAGGAAAGCTCCTCATCTTCGAACAGCTTCCCGCATTTACGGATCCTTACCCTGTCGGGATTATGGGCTTTGTAGTACCGGACCGTCGCATCCAGTTCACTCTGCAGTTCACCCGGAGCATCTGCTTTCACCCCGTAACAGTCCTTCATTTTTTTCAGGTCACCGTCCACGCCGGCTTTTACCAGGCTCCGGACCACCCCGATGGCAGAGCCATGGGTGGAGCCGCAGCTGCGGAACAGAAGAAGAAGCAGGACCACCGCCAGAAACAGGGCAGCCCCGGCAGTGATCATGACCGATCTTCTCCGCCTGGCTCGTCTCTTCTGTTTTTTTCCGCTGCTTTGTCTGTTTGCCATACTCTTTTATACTTCCTCAGGATCTTCCGTCTCTTCGTCCTCCACGGCTTCCGAAGCCTCCGGAGCACTCTCTCCGACTCTGTCCTTCACCTTGGCGATCCCGGCCACCGTCACGCCCTCATCCAGATTGATCAGCTTCACCCCGGAAGTGATCCTCTTCTGGATCGAAATTCCTTCACACGGCATCCGGATGATGATTCCCTCCGTTGTGATCAGCATGATCTCCTGATCCGGATCCACCGCCTTGGCGGCAAGAACATTTCCGGTCTTCTCCGTGATCTTGTAACAACGGACACCCTTTCCTCCGCGGTTCTGTACGATAAACTCTTCGATGTCCGTAAGCTTGCCCAGACCATTCTCCGAAACCACCAGGAGATACTGCCCCTGGGACGTCAGCTGCATCGCCACGACTTCATCGTCATCCGTCAGATTGATTCCTCTGACACCCATGGAGCTGCGTCCGGTCACCCGGGCATCGGTTTCTTTAAAGCGGATGCACTGGCCATACCGGGTCACCAGAAGGATTTCTTTGTCCGCGTTGGTGATCTTCACCTCGATCAGTTCGTCATCATCCCGCAGGAGAATTCCGATCAGACCGGTCTTTCTGACATTTGCATAGGCGATCAGCGGGGTCTTTTTGATCAGTCCCTTCCGGGTCGCCATCATCAGATTGTCGCCCGGATCAAAGGTCATCACCGGGATAATGGCGGTGACTCTTTCCTCCGGAAGAAGCTGCAGCAGATTGATGATCGCAGTTCCCCTTGCAGTCCGGCCGGCTTCCGGGATCTCGTAGGCTTTCAGCTTGTACACGCGGCCCAGATTGGTGAAGAACAGCAGATTATGATGGGTCGTCGTGATAAACAGCTCATCAATATAATCATTCTCCAGGGTCTGCATGCCTTTTACGCCCCGTCCGCCCCGGTTCTGGCTCCGGAAGGTATCCACGGTCATTCTCTTGATGTAACCGCCCTTGGTCATGGCGATCACCGTATTCTCTCTTGAGATCAGATCCTCGTCGGCAATATCGAATACATCGAAGCCCACGGCGGTTCTCCGGTCGTCCCCGTATTTTTCACTGATCGCCAGGATTTCTTCCCGGATCACTCCCAGCAGAAGGTTCCGGTCCGCCAGAATGGCCTCGTACTGACGGATCTTCTCCATCAGCTCCTTATATTCTGCCTCCAGCTTCTCTCTTTCCAGACCTGTCAGAGCACGCAGACGCATGTCCACGATCGCCTGAGCCTGGATATCGGTCAGTTCAAAACGGTCCATCAATTCCTGTTTTGCGATCTGGACCGTGGCGGATCCGCGGATAATACGGATCACTTCGTCAATATTGTCCAGGGCCTTCAGAAGTCCTTCCAGGATATGAGCCCGCTCTCTGGCCTTGTTCAGGTCGTATTCGGTCCTCCTGCGGACCACATCCTCCTGATGCGCCAGATAGTATTCCAGCATTTCCTTGAGATTCAGGACCCGCGGCTCCAGGCTTCCCCGGTTGGGAACCAGCGAAAGCATGTTCACCCCGAAGGTATCCTGCAGCTGGGTATGCTTGAACAGCTGGTTCAGCACCACGTTGGCATTGGCATCTTTGCGCAGGTCGATCGTGATGCGCATGCCCTCCCGGCTGGAATGATCATTCAGGTCCACAATCCCTTCGATCTTTTTCTCCCGGACCAGCTCCGCGATCTTGGCGATCAGCCGGGCTTTGTTCACAAGATAGGGAAGCTCCGTGACAATGATCTGCGTCCGGCCGGCCGGCGTCGTCTCGATGCTGGTGACAGCCCGGACCCGGATCTTCCCTTTTCCGGTCCGGTAGGCTTCCTCGATCCCTCTGCG
>CAMOUV010000179.1 GCA_946626695.1 uncultured Blautia sp. | reverse complement strand
GATAAAAAAAAGGAGTTCCTGAACGGAACTCCTGTGCAGGGCTAGGAGGATTCGAACCTCCAACTGACGGAGTCAGAGTCCGTTGCCTTACCATTTGGCGATAGCCCTATGTGCAAGCCATTGACCTGCGACAAATGGTATTATAACGCATCCTCCTGCAAAAAGCAAGCATTATTTTTCTGTTTTTTGATTTTTTCAAATATCATGCATAACTGTGAATTCCGGGGAGGAACGTGTTTACTCCGATATAAGTAAACATCACACAGACAAAACCAATGGCTGCAAAAATGGCTGCCGCCTTTCCCTCATATCCCTTCCGGACCCGCAGATGCAGATAGATGGCGTAGATGATCCAGGTGATCAGAGACCAGGTCTCCTTGGGATCCCAGGACCAGTAGCTGCCCCAGGCCCGTTCCGCCCAGATCGCTCCCGTAACGATCGTAAAAGTCAGAAACAGCAGTCCCAGTGCAATGCTCCGGTAGCTGATCAGATCCAGTTTCTCCTTGTCCGGTATATGCCGGTCCAGAAAGCCTCCTCTCGTGATCCGCTCCCGCAGCAGAAAGATCAGCGCCAGCACGAAGGAAACGCCGAATGCGCCGTACGCCACGATGGCTGTGGATACATGAAAGCCCAGCCAGTTGCTGCGAAGAGCCGGCATCAGCTCATGCACATCCTTGCTCTGCATGGCTGCATACCCGATGATCAGGAACATCACCGGCGAAGCAAAGGTCCCCAGCACCGGGAAATGGAATTTCAGAATAAAGATCAGGCTCACCAGACAGATTCCCCAGGCAAAGCTTGTGGCAAACTCATACTGGTTGGTCATGGGCAGCCGGCCGGCACCGATCCCCCGGCAGACAAGAGCCGCCGTGTGCAGAACAAATCCGACCTGCTGAATCCGGATCGCCACCCTGGAGATCATCTCTTTTTTCACGGCAATAAAAACAAAGTAGAGGACCATCGCTGCGAAATACAGCAGCATAACGATCGTAAACAGGACATTTTCCACCTGCAGCATTCTTTCTGCCATCTTTTTCTCCTTATCCCGGTCGACTGTACATTGCCATGCCGGCCGTCTGTCATTTCTGTTCCGGAACGGCCGCGGCTTCTATCGGACCGGCCGCCTTCAGGAAATTCTCTCTGAAAATAGAACCACCCTTGCGGCAGAAACCGAGAACGGCCCATGTGCCATCGTCCTCACGGACCGCACATACCTGCCCGGGGAAACAATAGAAGGCAAGAAGCAGTCCCAGCATGGTCGTCAGGCCGCCCAGCAGCGCCAGCCATGTGAAGGAATCCTTCTTGATCTGGATCAGTGTATAATTCTGCGGTTCCGAAAAACGAACCACATATTCATCGATGGTCAGATCCTCATCCTCCATCAGGGCGTTCATCCCAAGAACCTGCCCCTGATAATACACCGTATACAGATAGGCCGGATTGTTGATCTGTCCGCTTACTGTCCGGGGCGTCCCGTTGTCCAGCACATAGTCCGGATAGAAAGCGTTCAGGTAGATCACCAGCTCCGGTTTATCCTGTACCGGAACAAACTCTCCTGCACAGATCACCGCCTCCTGAAAGGGCTCCCCATCCTTGGTGATGGTGACCTTGGCTGCCCATCCCGTGGAATTCTGATAAAACTTCATGCCATACATGGACGCCGGATGATTGACGCTGATCCTTGCGCTCTCCGATCCGGTTCCCTTTTTCACCGTGATATCCGCCGTATACTGGCTGACCGTGTCATCCTCCCTCAGATCCACCCTGAAATCATCGATCGCAAGCGTAAGCCCGGTGTCTCCGATCTCTTTGGTCTGGCCCGGAAGCCCGTATACCGTATACTCCTTCTTCGTCATCTGGCCAAATCCAAACCCTGCGATCAGAAGCAGAATTCCCAGGTGGCACACCCAGGCTCCCCACAGTCCCGCCCGGTTCTTCCGGGAAAACAGATATTCTTTCCCATCCTCCGTTTTTCCCTCCCTGGGCTTCGGCATATGCAGCTTCTCAAACAGTCTCCCGGGATCGGTCACTCCATCTGCAAAAGGATCTGATCCGTTTCGGTTCCGGATTTCCGTTACCATCCTCCGGGGATCGTCAAACCGCCTGGTTCTCCGGATCAGCCGGGGAAGCCGGATCACATTACAGAGCAACAGATTCACACATAGAAAAACCGTGATCAGCACAAACCACCAGCTGTGGAAGGCATCATCCAGATGAAGCGCGATGATCAGCGCCGCCGTTCTTTCCGAATACTGCTTCACATACCACTCATACGTCTGCCCCTGCGTAACAAAGCTGCCCACCGTACACGCCGCGGACAGGATCACCAGCAGGATGATGGCAAACTGCATGGAGGATATAAAATTCCAGATTTTCTTTGCCATAGTTTTCCATTCCTAAAGAAAGTATGGGACACGGAACCTGTTCCCGTGTCCCATATTTTCACTTTCCAAGCATTGTCAGTCCCTGACGGATCAGCTCTTCCGATCTGTCCAGGCAGGACATGGACAGATCCGAGTTGTGTGCGCCTTCGGAATTTTCCACATAGCAGAAATCAAAATACCACTGGGCTTCGCGGTGGATCTTCCGGACGGCCTCCAGCTCTTCTTCCTCCATTTTGCCTGCAGCGACCGCCGCGGCCAGAGAGTCTTTAAACTCTGACAGTTCGTTTCCTACCGTGGTCTCACGTGCAGTGACCCGGTCCTGAATGCGATGGACAAATTCCACCATATCGGTGTCGCCATGGCAGGTTGCGCAGGTCGAAAGCAGGGTCTCGTTCTCCAGCGGGCTGACCAGCATATGGCTGTGATAGATGGTTCCGTCCTCTGTCTGCTCAATCGGCATATGGCAGTCCGCGCAGTTCAGCAGCGCGGCATGCTTCCCATGCAGGAAGGTCTCCATTTCCGGATGCTGGGCCTTCAGCAGCTTCGTTCCGGTGCTCTCCTGTTCCCAGTCATAGAAGCCCATCTCGTCATAGTAGGCCAGGATCGCCTCCGGCGTCATCTCAGCCGCGCTGTGATAGGGCATCATGGTTTCTTTGTCTTCCGGAGTGAAATAATACTCGATATGACACTGTCCGCAGGAAAGGGTGGCGGGATCGATCTCGCTCACCGTTTCTCCCAGCGCCTTGTTAACATAGGAGTGGGTGACCACCAGCGCTCCCCTGTTGCCGGCATCATTGCCATGACAGGTGTAACAGCTGATGTTCTCCTCCATCATGCCCATGACCTCGTCAAAGTCCATAGTGTACACGCCGACGCCCTGGTCGTTGACCAGCTTGGCAAAGTTGGGTGTTTTGCAGGTCAGGCAGTTGGCCATGGGATGCGGACGTTCTGTATTTGCCACATCCTCCAGGGTATATTCGTGTCCCCGGGCACTGCCGTAATCCTTGGCGAAGCCGTATCCTTCGTAGATGTTGACCAGATACGGATCCTCCTCCAGATAGCTGGTCACGTAGCTGTTTTCCTTGTTCTGTCCCATGGTGGCGACGATTTCCGGATAGGTCTCTGCCCAGTCCGAAGCATTGATGGTCCCGTCTTTGCCGGTAGCCTCCGGTGCCTCCGTTTCCAGATAGCTGATGTCATCCCGGGTCAGCGGACCCAGATTCCCCCGGTTCTTCAGGTGGTACAT
>CAMOUV010000178.1 GCA_946626695.1 uncultured Blautia sp. | reverse complement strand
AAGAATGAACCTGTATGATTTCTATACCGGCAAGGATTTTGAAGCATACAATTACCTGGGAGCGCATGTGACGGAGTTCGGCACGGTGTTCCGGACCTACGCGCCGGCGGCCCGTCATGTGGCGGTGATCGGCGAATTCAATGGCTGGGAGGAGACTCCCATGCACAAGATCGAGGATGGAAAGTTCTGGGAAGCCTATGTGGATGGAGCTCATCACGGCCAGATGTACAAGTACCGGATTTACCGGCAGGACGGCAGCTTCAGGGATCATCAGGATCCCTACGGCTTTTACGCGGAGCTGCGTCCGGGAACGGCCTCGATCATTTATGATATGGACCGGTTTTTCTTCGACGACGAAGAATTCATGAAATCGCGGGACGATTTTATGAATCGCCCGTTGAATATCTACGAGTTTCACATGGGCTCCTGGCGGCGGAAGGACGGATATTCCGCCGGCGCGGAGGAGGAAGGCGTGCCGGACGGAGGCGCCGAGGGCTATGCGGAATCGGACCAGGAGCATGAGGAGAGAACGGCACTCCGAAAGGAAGAGGAGGAGTCCGGAGACTTCAGCGAGGGCTGGTACCGGTACGAGGAGATCGGAGAGATGCTGATCCCTTATTTGAAGGAAAACGGATACAATGCGCTGGAATTTATGCCCTTGAATGAGTATCCTGCGGATGAATCCTGGGGCTATCAGGCCACCGGATTCTTCAGTGTCACCTCCCGCTATGGCGATCCGGACGGCTTCCGCAAGCTGATCGAACAGTGCCATCAGAACGGAATCGCCGTGATCATGGATATCGTCACGGTGCATTTTGCTTCCAATGATTACGGCCTTCTTCAGTATGACGGTACCGCTCTGTACGAATATCCGCATCCGGCGGTGGGAAGAAGTGAGTGGGGCAGCAGCAATTTCATGCATTCCAGCGGAGAGGTGCGTACCTTCCTCCAGTCGGCAGGGGATTTCTGGCTTTCCCGGTATCATTTTGACGGGCTCCGCTACGACGCGGTCGGGAATCTGTTGTACTGGCAGGGGGATCAGAGCCGGGGTGAAAACAAAAATGCCATCGAATTCCTGCGTACGATGAATGCCGGCCTGAAGATGAGACATCCCGGAATCATGCTGATCGCAGAGGATTCCACGGCGTTTCCGGGAGTGACCACGCCGGTGGAGCATGGCGGCCTGGGCTTTGACTACAAATGGGATCTGGGGTGGATGAACGACACACTTTCTTATTTCAAGGAATGGCCCCAGAACCGGAACCGCATCCATCACAAGCTGACCTTCTCCATGCAGTATTTTTATAACGAAAAGTATATCCTTCCGCTGTCCCACGATGAGGTGGTGCATGGGAAGGCTACGATCATGCAGAAGATGTTCGGACTGTACGAGGGAAAATTTCCACAGGCCAGAGCCCTGTATCTGTATATGTATACGCATCCCGGGAAAAAGCTGAACTTTATGGGCAATGAACTGGGCCAGCTGCGGGAATGGGATGAACGGAGAGAGCAGGACTGGTTCCTGACCAAATATCCGCTGCACGACAGCTTCCTTCATTTTATCCGGGATCTGGCGAAACTCTATAAAGATCACCCGGCGCTGTGGAAGCACGATTATGACCGCAGCGGATTTGAGTGGATCGATGCGGACCAGACCGAAAAGAGCGTCTATGTATACCGGAGACGATCGGAGGAGGAGACTCTTCTCTGCATCTTTAATTTCTCCGGACTGGAGCAGCGCTATGACTTCCATCCGGGCTGGACCGGAACGTGGACGCTTCTGCTGGACACAGACGAAGACACCTACACCGGCCGGCGGCATATCGATGAGCCCGAAGCCCTGCAGATTACCGCAGAACATGGGTATGAGTTTGTTCTGCCCTCCTTCAGCGCAAGGATTTATCAAGAGACATAAGAAAGGAGGCATTGACAATGACCTGGTATGAAAAGGCCGTGTTTTATCATATCTATCCGTTGGGGCTTTCCGGCGCACCGAAGTACAATGAGTACGGGGAGCCGGTTCACAGGCTGAGCACGCTCATCCCCTGGACCGGACATATACGGAACCTGGGGTGCAATGCGCTCTATATCGGTCCCCTGTTTGAGTCGGGCAGCCATGGGTACGATACGACCGATTACAGAAAGCTGGACAGCCGGCTGGGAACCAACGAGGATCTGAAGAATTTCGTGGCGGAATGCCACAGGCAGGGAATCCGGGTGATCCTGGACGGAGTGTTCAATCATGTGGGGCGGGATTTCTTCGCGTTTCAGGATCTGAAACGGAACCGGGAAAGTTCGCCGTACCGGGACTGGTTCTGCAATGTCAATTTCTGGGGAAACAACGAGTATAATGACGGATTCTCCTATGATAACTGGGGAGGGTTTAACCTGCTGGTGAAACTGAACCAGCGAAACGGTGACGTACAGAACTATCTGTGCGACACGATCCGGATGTGGGTGTCGGAATTTGACATCGACGGGCTTCGCCTGGACGCAGCGGATGTGCTGGACTTCGGTTTTATGCAGACCCTTCGTCGGGTGGCTGATGAGGTGAAACCCGAATTCTGGCTGATGGGTGAGGTAATCCATGGAGATTATACCCGCTGGGCCAATGGTTCCACGCTGCATTCGGTTACTGATTACAGTCTGCACAAGGCGCTGTATTCGGGCCACAATGACCATAATTATTTTGAGATTGCCCATACGGTGAAACGTACCCGTGATATGGGACTGAATCATCCCGGAGGAATCCGGCTCTACAGCTTTGCTGACAATCATGATGTGGAACGCATCTATACCAAGCTGCAGGAGAAGGCGCATTTCGTTCCGGTTCATATTCTCCTGTATACACTGCCCGGCATACCTTCCATCTACTATGGCTCTGAGTTTGGGATCGAGGGACGGAAAGAGAGGGGATCCGATGACTCTCTGCGTCCGGCCCTCTCCCTGGATGAGTATAAGGATGCGCTTACGCAGAATCCCTGCACCAGGCTGATTGCCGCTCTGGGGCAGGCCCGGCAGAATGTGCGTGCACTTACCGAAGGAGAGTACCGGGAGCTGTTTCTTACGACCCGGCAGTATGTTTTTGCCCGGACGTTGGATACAGGCAGCGTCTTCGCAGCGGTCAACAATGATGAAAATCCTGTAGAACTGCGGATCCCGGCAGAGGACGGCAGAACCTATACCGGCATATTGTCCGGTCAGAAGAAGACGGCAGAAGATCATTGCCTCACGTTTACCATTCCGGGAAATTCCGGAGAAATCTGGGTTCCGGAAGGCACAGACACAGGGACTCCCGAACCGGTACTGCAGGAAATTCCGAAAACGCTGCAGCGAAATCCGGAAAGATCGGAAGCTGCGAAACCGGCTGTTCCAGTTCCGGCAGGCATCCCCTATGAGGAAATGACGGTAGAGCAGCTGCAAAGTGCCATTCTGGAGAAGATGGCGAAAAACGGCCCGGTTACAGAGCAGATGAGGCGGGATGTGGAGGAAAATATCTGGCACGATTCGCTGGTTGCCTGGGTGAAAAGTTTCCGGTAGGGAAAAATACAGCCTGAGATTCTGCCTGGGATCAGGTGTCTGATACGGAAAGGAAAACGAGAACGCCCCTGCGTTATGGGAGATCCCGGCGCAGGGGCGTT
>CAMOUV010000177.1 GCA_946626695.1 uncultured Blautia sp. | reverse complement strand
CGACTCACTCTGACTCAATCATTGAATTATCCGCCATTATTTGTTAAAATAGGATACAGTATATGCCGATTCCTGACTTATGGAGGTTTTTATGCCGCATTCCGATATTCTTCCTCACCATCATCATGAGGATCTTGAAGAGAACGTAATCGAAAATATCCCGGATATCGAGGAGATCCGGCTGGTAGCCGACGCCCTGAAGCAGCTCGGGGATCCCAGCCGCCTGCAGATTTTCTGGATCCTTTGTCATTGTGAGGAATGTGTAGCCAATCTGGCCGCCATGGTCAACATGTCCAGCCCTGCGGTGTCTCATCATCTGCGGCTTCTGAAGGCCGGGGGGCTTGTCACCTCGACACGCCGCGGCAAGGAGATGCATTACCGGGCCAGCGACAGCGAGCTCGCCCAGTCCCTGCACCTGATGATCGAAAAGATCGGGCAGATTTCCTGCCCGGGATGAGAGCCTTATCACAATCGGATGGGCAGGCTGACGCCGCCCGCCCGACGCAATGTGCACATCTCGCGGCAAGCCGCTTCGATGTCCGTTGGCTGTCAAATGCCCGCTCGTGCAAGCACGACGGCCGCTTTCCAGCCTTATCGCACAAAAAAACCAGCGCCTGGATAATTCCGTCGCGCTGGTTTTTCCATTTCCGATATGCAGGACCTGCAAAAAACGGTCTGTTATTCTTCTTCCGCCCGCACAAAAAGCGTGCCGGCTGCGTCTGCTTCCGTTCCCTGCACCCAGAGGATCTGCAGTTCTTCGCTTCCTTCTTCCGCCTGATACATCAGATATCCCTCGTCGCTGCCCTCTTCCATGGTATCTTCCGCCGCAGCTTCTTCGCTGTCCGTCACGGCCACTGTGTGGGAGCCGCCGTTCTTATACACCAGGGTTCCCGTAAGGGCATCCGGATAAACCGTCATGGTATAGACACTGGTCAATCCATCCTGTCCGCTGCCGTCGGACACCGTGACAAGAAGGCTGTTATCTTCTCCGAGTTCAATCTCCATAAAGGTATTCTCATCCTCGGCACACTGCCAGGTACCGCCGAAGGACTCCGCCAGAGATTCCGCGCTGTCCGGATAGGCATAGCCGCCGCCGGTACGCTCGGTGATCGCTCCGTTTTCCACCTTGACATAAAACTCTATGTACTGATACACATAGACTCCGTTGGTATACACAAGACGGATCAGGCTTTCTCCGTCCTCCAGTCCGCGAAAGCTCCCGGCATAGTCCAGGTCTTCCTCCTCGGTTGACTGGGTCAGAAGCTCCACATGCGGATCCGCCTCATCCTGCAGGTATTCCCACCAGAAGCCTTCCTTTCCCATTTCGGATGCTTCCATCCGGATCGTAAGGATCCCGTCTTCGATCTCCGCCTCAACATTTCCCACCACATCCTCGTTCATGATGGTTGCATTGAGGGTATCTGTTTCGGCCGAATCTGCCTCCGCCCACACAGGTACGCAAAGGCAGCCGGCAAGCAACACTGCAAGTACAGTTTTCTTCATTTTGTATCCTCCGTTATTCTTTCTTGTAATGACAGCAGGCGAAGAAACCACTGCGGTTTGAGCCTGCTCGAAGCTGCAGGAATTCTCCGCCCGGAAATACTTTATTTCATTTGCAAAAAAAAAGGGGAGCTGCCTTTCTGCTGCTCCCACGTAATCCGGATCAGCGTAATGCCCCGTCAGAATTCCAGTTCCTTTTTCTGGAAAACAACGATGGTGATGATGGTCGGCAGCACCAGAAAAGCCAGGATCGCCACCACCCACATCAGCGGAGCCAGTGCATAAGTCTTGTCCATCGCTTTGCTGAGAACACTTTCGATCGTAATCACAGTGGGATCCAGATGCAGTTTCTGCACGGCGGGAATAGCCCCGATCCCCATCAGGACCAGATCAATAGTCCCTACGGTAGACAGGATAAATATGACCAGCGCCGTGGTTGCACTCTGCATAAGGTAGACAATGATCATGGAGACCGCACCGTAAAGAATGATCTTCAGAGATTCATACCACAGATTGCCGATCATGGACAGAAGGACCGAAGTGGATGCTCCGAGCGCAACCCCGGTGATCACGGATACGATCGAGAAAACGATGCCCGTCTGGATGATCAGCCAGACCATCTCGATCACTCTGCAGATGATCAGGGCCGGACGGCTGATTCCGAACCCGATCGCGGTCTGCATGGCCTTGCTTTTAAAATCGTCCGAAAAAACAGCCAGGAAGATCGGAATCCCCACCAGCAGGCCGTTGATACCGTAAATCACCCCTGCCAGATCCGCAAAGGTCTGCCCCCGGTCTTCGCCCGGGAAAAACACGGTAAGGATCGCAGCGCCGATGATCAGAAGGATCACAATGCTCATCGTAATGAGAAAGCCTTTCTTTTTCAGCACACGGAGTGCATCCGCTTTGATACAGTTAAACATTGTTGTCACCTCCGATGATTCTGAAATAGAAATCCTCCAGGGAAGAGGAGGTCTTCTTCACATTCCTCACGCGGACTCCGTTTGCCTCCAGAATCTTTCTGGCCTTCTCCACGTCCTCATTGGCCACTTCCAGCCCGGTAAGGCCGGTCATCTGTGCCATGTCTTCCAGGCTCATCTCTCTCATGATGACCCCTTCATTCACGATCCCGAAGCAATGAGCCGTATGCTCCAGCTCCGCCAGGATATGGGAAGAAATCAGGATCGTCGTTCCGTCCTTATTGATCTCCGTGATCAGATTACGAATATCGGCGATTCCCTGAGGATCCAGGCCGTTGGTGGGTTCATCCAGGATCAGAAGCTCCGGATTGCCCATGATCGCGTTGGCGAGTCCCAGCCGCTGCCTCATTCCGAGAGAATACCGGCCTGCCTGCACTTTGGCTGCCTTCTGGCTCAGTCCCACGATCTCCAGGACCCGGTCCACTTCCTTCTTGTCGGCAATTCCTTTCATCCTCCTGTAATAATCCAGGTTTTCCCTGCCGCTCAGGTAGGAAAAGAAATTGGCCCCCACAAAAAAGCCGATCCTTCTGCGGTTCATACGGTTCTCTTTTTCATTTTTCGCACCGAAAAGAGAGACGGTTCCGCCCTGAAAATCAGACAGGCCCAGGATTACCTTGAACAGGGTCGTCTTGCCGGCACCGTTCTTACCGATCAGGCCGTAGATGTCTCCTTTTTTCACTTCCATATTGACGTTCTTCAGAACTTCGGTTTTCCCGTAGCTCTTCTTGATGTCATGCAGAGTGATTACCGCTTCGCTCATGTCTTTTTCCTTTCAGTCCGTCTTCGTCACTTATCTTCCATAGCCCTGTTCAGTTCCTCGGTAAACTGATCCATGTTCGCCTGGTCATTGGATGCATTCAGGAAAATCCCCGCCAGCCCCAGATACGGATTGCTGCAGTATTTTTCCATCAGCGGCAGATTCTCTTCTTTAGCCGCATTCTGTATTGTTTTAACCGTGCCTGCCGCCGTCACCTGTGTAATGACAGTGATCGCCACTGCAAGGATTCCGATCACAACAGCCGCTTTTCCGGAACCGGATCTGATTCCTCTGATTCCGATGATCAGTGCGACCACGCCCAGGACCAATGCCGGGATTCCTGCAATGATTCCTCCCATAAGCGACAGCAGGAAGGAAACGGCGATCGAGATGATCCCAAGGATGATTCCTGCAACTCCGCCGCGTTTCTTAATCTCTTCACCTTCGTAATATTTCTCTGCCATGATAGTTTTTCCTT
>CAMOUV010000176.1 GCA_946626695.1 uncultured Blautia sp. | reverse complement strand
CCGTATATCTCCGGCATATGATCCCGGAACCAGAGGATCTTGGCCGTCGTATAGGAGGGCTGCAGAGAGTTGCCGGCCACCCGGAAAATCTCCTCTTCTCCGATCTTCTCTTTCAGTCTGTCGCAGATGTTCGCCGCACGGGTATCCATCCAGATCGGCGTTCTGGCCAGCACACGGCCCTCTTTGTCCACGGGAATGGCAGACCAGCTCTGCCCGTCGATCCCGATTCCCGCAATGAGCTGCGGGTCGATCCCGTTCTCTGTCAGCATCCGTCTGCAGGCCCGGCAGACGGCCTTGTACCAGTCCTCCGGATCCTGCTCGGCCCATCCCTCCTCCGGATAATACACCGGATAGGCTTCATTTGTCATGGCAGCCACCCGTCCCTCACGGTCAAAGACCGCGAGTTTACAGGCGCTGGTTCCGATATCAATTCCTAACAGATAAGGTTTCATCGCATCCTCCCATAGTCCGCACCGACCTGCCTGGGATCATCTCTCCCTGACAGATCCGGACGATCTGTTCCTCGTCCTGTTCTTCCTTTTCCCTCAGCCTGTGCAGGATGATCTCCGCCGCTTCCCTGGCGATCTCCCCCGTAGGCTGGGATACGATCGTAAGCGTCGGGCTGCAGGCTCTGGCAAAGGCCTGATTGTCATACCCGATGACGGACAGATCTCCGGGCACGGACAGATTTCTTTCATTGATCCCGATCACACTGCCCAGGGTCATCTCATAGTTTGTCACAAATACGGCCGTCATATGCGGATTCCGTCTGACCAGCCTGTCAAGTCCCTGCACACCGCTTTCAATGGTGTAATCGCCATGATAGATCAGGCTCTCCTGAACCGGTATCCTTGCCTTCTGGTGGGCCTCCACATATCCCTTCAGACGTTCCTCCGACGTATAGACGTCTCTCGGGCCCGAAATGATCCCGATCTCGGTATGCCCCTTCTGCAGCAGCAGCTCCGTCGCCTCCCGGGCCGCGTTCCGGTTGTCCACCAGCACGCAGTCGCAGCGAATGCCCGTGATCCTGCGGTCGATCAGAACAATGGGCTTTCCCTTGTTCTGAAACTGCAGCAGATTCTGCCCATGGGTATCTACCGGCATGTTGATCAGTCCGTCCACCCGCTTTTTCAGAAGGAAGTCCATGGCTTCCTTTTCCAGCGCCTCATTCGTCCGGCAGTCGCACACGATGGTGGCATACCCCTGGGAACGCAGGATATCCTCCATTCCGGTGATGATCTCCGCGCAGAAGATATTGTTCAGCTCCGGAATAACCACACCGATGGTCTTGGTTTCATTGGTCTTCAGGCCTCTGGCCACCTCATTGACTTCATAGTGAAGAGCAGAAATGGCTTCCTCAATCTTTTTCCGGTTCTTTTCTCTTACGTTTCCGCCGTTAAAGTAAGATGAGATGGTCGCCAGCCCCAAGCCTGTATACCTGGAAATATCCTTCATGGTCGCAGCCATTCTCTCACCTCACTTTCTCTTCCGGCCTGCCGGGACTGCATCTGCATTCCGGCTTTTTCCATGCCTTCTCTTTTGTCAGGCTTTTCCGTCGCAGCCGCAGACCTTCATCCGCTCCATGACCAGAGCCTTGACGGCAGCGATGCCTGCTTTTCCGTATGCCTTCGGGTCGAACGCCTTCTCGTCAGCAGCCAGAAGCTCTCTGACCGCTTTGGTATAAGCCGCTCTGAGCTCCGTGGCAAAATTCACCTTGCAGATCCCGCGCCGTACACAATCCCGGACATCCTCATCCGTCAGCCCGGATGCGCCGTGGAGCACCAGCGGAATATCCACCACCTTACGGATCTCGCTGAGGCGTTCCTTATCCAGAACCGGTGTGCCCACATAAAAGCCATGGGCTGTACCGATCGCAACGGCAAGGGATGTGACACCGGTTCTCTTGGCAAATTCCTTTGCTTCCATCGGATCGGTATTGGTATCCGCATCCGCCACAAGATCGTCTTCCTTGCCGCCCACTTTTCCAAGCTCGGCTTCACAGGGGATGTTCAGGGAAGCAGCCACATCCGCCACTTTTTTGCTGACAGCGATATTTTCTTCAAAAGGAAGCTTAGAGCCGTCGATCATGACAGAGGTGTATCCTGCATAGATTGCCTGCATGGCCAGCTCGAAGCTGCTGCCGTGATCCAGGTGCAGGCATACCGGCACCGTCGCGTTTTCAGCCTCGGCGGCAACGATCGATGCGTAGGTATCCAGAGTTCCATATTTGATCGTGGAAGGTGTCGTCTGGATCATGACCGGGGCGCGAAGCTCCTCCGCCGCCTGAATGATGGCCTTGACCATTTCCATATTCTCTGCATTAAAAGCTCCGACTGCATATCCCCCTGCCTGTGCATCCAGAAGCATCTGCATTGATGTTACCATTGGCATATCCGTATCCTCCTTATCGCAAAACCGAAACGTTTCTGTTATCTGCTTCTATCTTACGACCGCCCCGGATGATTGTCAAGTCTTTTTTCTGTTGAAAACAAAAGACGAACCGGGGGTTTATACGAAAACCCAAGGTCCGTCTTTTTGTGAAGCTGTGCTTTTCACAGCCCTTTTCGTTTACTTACTCAGGCATCCGGGCAGTCGACGATCTTGCCGTCCTCATCCCAGAGATCATGCCAGTCGTTGGCGCCGGGCCACAGGAAAACCTGTCCCTTTACCAGACGGTTGTTCTTCTCCAGCGTGGAAAGCAGCTTCATATCCTCGTCGGTCAGCGGATCGGTCAGAACACACTGCAGGTTGCTGACATATTCCGATTCATGAATGGAGAAGGGGATCGGGATCTGTCCTCTCTGCACTGCCCATTTCAGGCAGATCGTAGCCGGATGCACGCCATATTTCTTTCCAAGCTCCACCATCTCCGGGATCTTCATATCCGCGATATCCTCTGCTACGATATCTCTTTCCGGTCTCTGCGGAGATCCAAGGGGCATGAACCCGATGGGCTGAATGTCATGGGCGACAAGCCAGTCAAACAGCTCCTGCTGCTGGAAGCACGGATGCAGCTCCATCTCGCAGGCCGCCGGCTTGATCTCCATCTTGTCGTATACCGCTTCCAGCTTGGGAATGGTCAGGTTGGAGATACCGATCTGGCGGATCAGTCCTTTACGGACCAGTTCTTCACACTGATGGTAGGTATCCATGAATTCCGCTACGGAGAAAGGCTTCGAGTCCGGATTTCTGGAATCCACATCACACCCCGGTGCATGATAGTTCGGGAACGGCCAGTGAATGAAAAACAGATCCACATACTCACACTGCAGATCCGCGATACTCTTCCTGCAGGATTTTTCCACTTCCCTGTGCATGTCATTCCAGACTTTTGTCATGATGAACAGGTCTTTTCTTTCCACAACGCCCTCGTCAAAGGCAGCTTTGAAAACCTCACCGATCTGGTCCTCATTGCCATAGCAGGCTGCGCAGTCAAAAAGACGATATCCGCAGCGAATGGCACCGGCTACCGCATTGGAAACCTGTTCCGGTGTAAAACGGTCCGATCCGAAGGTTCCCATGCCGATACAGGGAATGTCATTTCCTGTATTCAGACGGATCTTCGGAATGTTGGAAGCATTGATTGCCATGATGATCCTCCTTCTGATTATAGTGTTTCTGTAAATACTGTCTGTCGACGATCGCAAATCCGAAACGTTTCGACTTCATGATCTTATTATATCATGCCTCTGACAAAATGCAAGTGATTTTTTCAT
>CAMOUV010000175.1 GCA_946626695.1 uncultured Blautia sp. | reverse complement strand
TCCCCGCGACTCATATCCCGGGCTTTTCTGTTGTGGATGATCTATGGTATAATGATACTTAAACGAACAGAATAAGCAGCTGTCCGAAGCGGGGACTGCTGAATAATATAGTCTGAATAAAGGAGAAACCAGCATATGAAACCAGCCATGATTTTTACGGATCATATGGTCCTGCAACGAGAGAAAAAGATTCCGGTCTGGGGCACAGGCGAACCGGGCGAGGCGATCCGGATTACTCTGGGAGATCATTCCGCAGAGACCCGGGCCGATGCGCAGGGAAACTGGAGAGCATTTTTGCCGGAAATGAGCGCGGCGAGAGGGCTGACCCTTACGATCTCCGGAGTGGAGAGTGCGGCAGCCTTCAGCGATGTCTGCGTCGGAGAGGTGTGGCTGGCAGGCGGACAGAGCAATATGGAATATCTTCTGGGCTTTGAAAAGCATTTTGAAGAGGTGGTTTCCGGAGAGATGAATCCGGATATCCGGTTCTTTGATTATCCAGAGGTCTGTTATGAGGGACAGCTGGAGGATTTTCCGTATGTCAATCAGGGCTTCTGGCGTCGATGCACCCCGGAGGATCTGGGCTGGTTTTCGGCGGTTGGGTATTATTTTGCGCAAAATCTGCAGAAAGCGCTGGATATCCCGGTGGGCATCGTCGGATGCAACTGGGGTGGAACGCCGGCCTGCGCCTGGATGGATCCGGAATACCTGAAAGGGACGGAAGGAGAAGTCTGGGTTACGGAGTTTGAGGAGTCTGTGAAAGGGCTGGACATGGCAGCCTTCCTGAAGGATTTCAGAAAGAATCCGATGAACGACCGTACCGATGAGCTGCACAGTGAGTTTTCCCTCAAGGGTGTGAAGAATTCCCTGACCAGAGAAGAGCAGGCTGGGCTCGTTGCAGAGATGGAGGCGATGATGGCGGCTCAGGACAGCGCTTATCCGGCCAATTATGAGAGAAGACCCGGCGGGTTGTATGAAACCATGCTGAAAAAAATCGTTCCTTATGGGATCCGCGGTGTGATCTGGTACCAGGGAGAGACAGACGGAGACTTTCATCCCGACCTTTACACCACGGTCTTCAGCCGGATGATCGAAAACTGGCGAAGCCTCTGGGGGGAAGAGCTTCCCTTTATCTTTGCCCAGCTGGCACCCTTTGAACGGTGGATGCTGTGTTTTGGAAGGAACTACGGAAAGGTCAGAAGCTGCCAGGATGAAGTCAGCAAAAAGGTCCCCGGCACCTGGATGGTTACTACCGGTGATGTGGGGATGCAGTGGGATATCCATCCGAAGAACAAAAAACCGGTGGGAGAGCGGATGGCCCTTGCAGCCCGCGGACATGTGTATGGAGAGCGTATTCTTTGCGATCCGCCGGAAATGACCGACATACGGCGGGAAGACGGTATGCTGCGCATCCGTTTTGCCAATGCGGAAGGACTGCATCTGCAGGGGGACACGCTTCAGGGAATGCAGGCAATCCTGTGCTATGGGGTGGTGATCAATCTGACCCAGGGTTCGGTCGAAGGAAATGAGCTGGTCATTCCCGATCCGGGAAGGGTTGCGGAGCTCTGTTATGGACAGGGCGGGTATTATGAAATGAATCTGTACAATGAGGCGGGAATACCGCCCAGACCGTTCCGGGCGGAGATTCTCCTTGAAACGGACGCACCGATATGGAAAACGATCCATAAAGAGAACGCAGAGTTTGGGACGGAGGTGGATCTGATGGATCCCTGCCATTTCTGGTCCAACACGGACCGGACGCTCCAGCGGCAGTGTGTGGACGCAATCCGGTACAAATATGAGAACCGGAAGGGGGAGATCATTTTCTATGGTCCGTCCAACCTTCAGATGTGGTACTCTCTGGAAGACGACATGCTCCCTTATGTTGCACAGAATCATGGCATGGGCGGATGTGTGGATCAGGAGATGATCGACTATGCGAAGGAAATGCTCTATGATTTTGAACCTTCGGTGGTCTTTTTTCAGACAGGGTCCAATGATATCGCGAATGGCCTGAGCCTTGAAGAGATCAAGGAAAACAAACGAAAAATGTACAGCCTGTTTCTGGAAAAAATGCCGGAGACCCGTCTTGTGGTGATGTCCGGACTTCCTCTCCCGAACCGGCAGCAGTACTGGGAGGATACCGTCAAGGTTAATTCGTTGTTGAAAGAAATGTGCGATTCCACGGAACGGATGTATTTCATGGATGCCACAGATGTTATGATGAGCGATACCGGAACAGAGGATATGAAGGCCTTTGACGGAAGATACTTCCGGCGGGACTATTTCCGTATGGATGGGATTCATCTGAACAAAAAAGGTCATGACATCTGGACTGCGGAGATGAAAAAAATCCTGAAGAGAATTCCAGGATGATTCAGAAGATGTGACCGCTTCTGCTTTCGAAGCAGGAGCGGATGTTTGAACCGCTGTCTGCATGCGGTGGAAGGGAGAGCAGAATGGAATATGTTACTGCAGAAAACTGTCCCATCCCTGAGGAAGTTTCCGGAAAAACTTCCTTCATACAAACCTTTTTGAACCGGGCTGCCATGAGGAGAACCAGTGTGATATTTCTTGGCTTTCTGCTGACCTCGACGGCCTGGCTGTCCTGGGAGTATCATCTGATCGACCAGGTACCGGCACGTACAGCAGATGTCTGTACGATGATCATCGGATATCTGCTCCAGGCGGCAGGAATAGGGACTTTTTCCCTGGTCCTGCGCAGAAAGCCGGAAACCGGCTTACGGCTTATGCAGACTGCACTGATCCTTCATATGATCTGCATGGTTCTGGCGGTCATGAGTCCATATACAGCCGGGACGCTGTTGTCAGGGTTCCTCATGAACTATCTCTGCGGATTGATCGCCGGTTATTATCTGAGGGATCTGGGACTGCATACAGACAAGCCGGGAAAAGGGACGGTTTTCGGTTTGGGCTATGGTCTGGCGACCCTGGCTTCCTGGCTCTTGTCCCTTAGCGGAGGATCGATCTATTATTCAAGAAAGGTTCTGTATATTGCCGCCGGTCTTACTGTGCTGACATGGTTTGCCGTGAAAAGAAATGAAGCATACCTGGAAAATGCAGAAGATGTTTCAGAAGCAGAACAGAAGATCCGGGAGCAGGGCTGGACGGAGCCGGACAATCGTCGCTTTATCCTTCTGGCAGCGGTTCTGGTCTTTCTTTTCAGTCTGGTGAACAGCAGCGGATTTGCGTTTCCGGCGGCAGATCTGGGCGGGGCCGTCAATGTGGAGCTTTCCCGGGTATTCTATGGAGCCGGCCTGATCCTGGCCGGGTATGTGACGGATAAGAACCGGAAGTACGGCGCGGTCTGCGCCCTGGCCGCCCTGGTGATTCCGTTTATGATCCTTGCCCTTCGGAGGGAGACGATCCCCGTCGTCATTTTCTGGGTTCTCAGCTATTTTGCTTTTGGATTTTATGCGGTCTACCGGGTGATCCTGTTTTCCGATATTGCAGAGGAAAAGGGCTGGCTGTATCTTGCCGGCGCCGGTCTTCTGGTCGGACGAATCGGAGATGCTGTCGGAGAAGGAATCTGTATACTCCTTGGTAATCATGTACCAGCTCTGGTTCTTACCGCAGCGCTTCTGTTTGTGGCAGCTGTGGCCGTGTTCTTTATCATGTATCCGCTCCTGTATATCTCTGCGCCTGCGCGGCCGGTGAGCGAGGAGGAAAAGTTCTATCAGTTTTCCATGCAGCATGAGCTGTCCGCCAGAGAACAGGATATGCTCCGGCATCTGCTGGAAAAGAAGACCAACACGGAGATCGCCGAGGTACTTTGCATCTCGGAGAACACGGTCAAGTTCCATGTACGGAATCTTCTGCAGAAGACCGGATGCAAAAACCGGAACGCCCTGCTTTCTCTCTATAAGGGCGATTTTTCCGCATAAAACGGCCGCCTACCCTAAACCTACCCCC
>CAMOUV010000174.1 GCA_946626695.1 uncultured Blautia sp. | reverse complement strand
GTTCCCTGGCCATACTCTCTTTTCTACCAGAAAGTGTACACCTTTTCCCGCATTCTGTCATTCCCGTTTTTTCATTGTTGCTGTTCCGCGGTTCAGTATTTACGTATTTTTGATCCCGTGATACAATGATACCAGGGGCAAAAGGTCATAAAATATGTGCTTGCACATATTTTAATGACTTTGAGACCCGCAAAACATGAGGAAGCAGCCATTTTTCGAAGAAAAATGAGCGGAATCCGAATGTTTTAGAATTTCGGGAGTGCGAAGCACGGAGAAATTCGTATCATACTCAGGGTTAAAAGTATGGGTCCCCTGATTCGGCTGTGTGTGATTGAAAGGTACGAAAATGAGAAAATATGACGCGATCCTTTTTGACATGGACGGAGTACTGATCGACTCCGAGGAACTGATGAGCAAGGCCGGACAGATGGCCCTTCACGATTTCGGCATTGAGGCAAAACCGGAGGATTTCATTCCCTTTGTGGGCCGCGGAGAGGATCTGTATATCGGCGGCGTTGCCGAAAAGTACGGGGTAAAATATGATCCGGCGATGAAGCAGCGCTGTTATGATCATTATGGAGATTATGTGGAAACCGAAGCCTTTGTTCCGGAGGAGATTCCGGAGCTCTTATACAGACTGAAGGAGCTGGGCTACAAGATTGCCGTATGCACCTCCGCCGACTGGGGAAAGGTGATCCACAATCTTCGGGCCATGGGCGTGACAAAGGATATTTTTGACGGGATGGTGACCGGAGACAACATCACAAAGCTGAAACCCGACCCGGAGATCTATCTCACCGGCGCGGCCCTTGTAGGCATCGATCCCGCAAAATGTGCCGTGGTGGAGGATTCCCCCAGCGGCATCAAGGCTGCCAACGCCGCCGGCATGTTCTCGGTGGGCATCGACACCAGCTTTCCTGAGGAGCTTCTGGTACGGGAATCCAATCCGGATGTGATGATCCACACACTGTCGGAGCTGCTCTCGGTTCTGGAATAACCCGTCAACAGTTTTCACAAACGCCGATGAAAGAACGGCGTTCTTTCATACGTAAAGGAGGAGAGGCAAATGGGAAAGTTTTCCAAGTATCATCGATACCGTGAGGCCGGCGAATCCGCCAATGTCAACAATGTGGAGGTTTTCGGCGAACCGGTCCGGTCCCTTTTCACTTCCACAAAGGTGTTTACGCTTCATCATCGCATCGCCATCACGGATTCCTATGAACAGACGGTGTACCGCGCAGAGACCAAATTTCCGTCCCTGCATGACAGGACCACCGTGTATGATGCAGCCGACCGGCCCGTGGCGAACATCTGGCGCAAGATTTTCACCCTGCACGAACGGCATTTCGTGACCATGGAAGATGGAACGGAATTTCAGATCTCCAACGAATTCTTCCACCTGATCAAGGATATAACCAACATTGAAGGTCTGGGATGGCAGCTGAGGGGCAATATCGTCGCGCTCAATTTTGAACTGTACGACAAGGATGAAAGCATCATCGCGGTCATCAGCCAGAAAATGCTCTCCCTGCATGATAAATACTGCATCGATATTTACAAGCCGGAAGCAGAAAAAACCGTCATTGCGATCCTGATAACCCTTCAGCATATGATCAGGGACAGAACCAACAACTCGATCTCTGTGTCAAGCTCCTCCTCAGGAGAATAAAGAAAAGTCACGGTTCCCCCGTGGCTTTTCTTATTTCCGTTTATATTGGTATATTTCGTAGATGGTATCCGTGCATCCGTCCCAGTAGGACATCTGGTCTCCTTCGATGACGGCATCCCACTGGATCCCGTGCTGGGAATGGGTCGGATCGAGAATGCGGTATGTATTCCCGTTCAGCTGTGCCGCCACCACGACCCAGTGTTCATTGCCTCCGCCCCGTCCTGCATACGGTGCGATGTGCAGTACCGGCGGGCTGTATTCCCCGCCGCCGTTTTTGTACTGTTCCAGGGCCTCCTGCAGGGAGGATGGGGTAAGCTTTTCGGCGCCGGGCTGTTCCACCAGTCTGCCTTCCGACACGATGGTGCCTGCGGTCTGGTTGATTCCGATATACGACAAGGCCATTGAGACCGAGGCAGAATAGCATTCGCTTTTCCCGGTATCCAGAGGGCTCCAGTAATCACTGTAAAAGAAATCCCCTTCCGCCCCTTCTCCCGGGGTCTGCTGTACATAACGGATCGTCCCTTCCATCGTTTCCGTGGTGAAGGCTCTCTGGATCTTCGGATAAGGCGCTGCCGCAAGACGGCTCAGCTGCGAAAGGGCCGGTTCGGAAGGATCCGCCTGCTCTGCCACGGACGCTTGCTGGTAATAGCCGGGCTTTTTCCACAGAATATGGATTCCGTCGTGCTGCCAGGCGTTGGCGTCCGGATCCAGATCCGTGACGGTCAGATACTGATACTCCGTCCCTGTTTTCAGGGCGTCATACACGTAGCGCAGAGGGATCCGCTGCCGGTTATGGTCCGGATTGCCGGAGTCTCCCAGGAAAACCGTATCGTCCGTGCTGTCATACAGCCACAGACTCACATAATGACCTTCCACCTCATGCCAGTAGGTATCGTCGCAATAGCTGGAAATCAGGGCAATCACACACCCGGATCCGGCCACGGTGTCCTGAAAATCTTCGTACTTCTCTTCCTTCCGGCCGAGCCGGCTGGAAATGCCGGTGGTCTTCAGGGTTTCCTGCATGTAGGGCCAGTCGATGGCTCCGACGCCGCTGACCGGAGTATAGCCGGACACCTCCTGGGCATAGTAGAACATGTCCAGGGGTGAACAGTCACAGTCCGTGAAGGTACTGTAAATATTGGCCAGGACACAGAGACCGCAGCCGAACACGCTGAATTTCTGGTCCTTCAGCTCTTCATCACACCAGGTACCGGACCAGTCGGTCCGGGACGCCCAAGCCTTCGGCCCCTGCAGGAAGGTGTAGATATCCGTTTCCTGCAGACCCTCTGCAAAGGACGGAGGAGCCGGTGTTTCCTCCGTCTCCTCCTCTTCTTCTTTCTCCTGCGGCTGCTCCTCCTCCGGTTCCGTGACCCCGGTCTGGGTTCCGGGACGTACGGCGGGTTCCCGATCCTTCAGAAACAGGATCAGGGCTGCCAGAAGCAGGCCGAAAAGAACCACGCAGAAAAACAGAATCAGATGCAGCCGAAGCTGCCTTTTCCGTTTTTCCAGCCCGGTCTTTTTATTATGCATTTTCCGTTTCTTATAAGTCTTCCGCAATGTCGATATTCACACCTTTAAGTCCGACAACAGCGCCGCCCTTTGCCTCAGAGGACTCCTCATGGGCCAGCAGCCACTTGTTGGCAGCGGTCAGATATTTGTCTTCGGTCAGGTCGTTGGCAAATTCCGGTCTGGCCTCATTGGTCCCCTTGGAAAGAACCACCAGTACCTGGAAGCCCTTGGCCGGATCCACATGACATGGCGCATAGTGAAGAGAAGTAGCGTATACTTCCACCAGAACGCCTGCCGGCACCTTGAATGCCATAGCCTTGGAGGTATCGAACATGTAGTCTTCGATCTCCTGCTGACGACCCAGGATCAGGATGAAATCCTCGGTACCCAGGTTAAATTCGCTGCATCTGTGATATTCCAGGCAATTCAGCTTCGTATTATGACCATTGCAGAATCCGAACTGGGCGGGAACGCCGCCAAAGATGGAAAGGCTCAGTCTCTTCGCCTCCTCCAGACTGCTGATCGGTTCAAAATCCGGTACATACACGGTTCCTTCCGGGATCGGTGTCTCTTCCTTCAAAACTTTCAGGATCTGAGAAACCTCCGCGCCTTCGATCACTCTCCCGTAGGGGATAAATTCCGGATCTGTTACATTGTAGATTTTCATGGATACTGCCTCCCATCTGTATAATCATATGATACTTCTCTGGCTGCGGCTGAAAATACGCATTCTTCCGCAGCCCGCTGTTCTCATCATACCACAGACCGTATTCCGTATCCACATAATTTATGCTGAAATC
>CAMOUV010000173.1 GCA_946626695.1 uncultured Blautia sp. | reverse complement strand
ATTCCTTGTTGGTAAGCGTCTGGCTCGGTGCGACCACGATCGAATCGCCGGTGTGAATCCCTACCGGGTCCAGATTCTCCATGTTGCAGACGGTGATCACGGTGTCATTCGCATCCCGGATCACCTCGTACTCAATCTCCTTGTATCCCCGGATGCTTTTTTCCACCAGAACCTGATGGGCAGGGGAAAGCTCCAGCGCCAGCCGCATTCGCTCCCGCATTTCTTCTTCGTTATCGGCAAATCCTCCGCCGGTTCCTCCCAATGTAAAGGCCGGACGCAGGATCACCGGATACCCGATCTCCGCCGCTGCCTTCAGGCCTGCTTCCACGGAAGTCGTGATCGCAGAAGGCACCACCGGTTCCCCCAGTTCTTCACACAGCTCTTTGAACTGTTCCCGGTCCTCGGCCTTCCGGATACTGGCGGCGTCCGTTCCCAGAAGCTCGATCTCACATTCGTCCAGAACGCCTTTATCGAACAATTCCAACGAAAGATTCAGTCCTGTCTGGCCTCCGATCCCCGGAACGATGGCATCCGGCCTTTCATACCGGCAGATCCTGGCCATATATTCCAGCGTCAACGGTTCCATATATACCTTGTCCGCGATGGCATGGTCCGTCATGATGGTGGCCGGATTGGAATTGGCAAGGATCACTTCGTATCCTTCCTCCTTCAAAGCCAGGCAGGCCTGGGTTCCGGCATAGTCGAATTCCGCCGCCTGTCCGATCACGATGGGACCGGATCCGATGACCATCACTTTTCTGATATCTGTTCGTTTCGGCATACATATCCTCCGAGTCCAATGTGCACAACACGCTTTTTTCGAATCAAGTCTTTTCAAAGATTACGCCTGACTGTTCCTCTTCATCCGCATCATATCTGTAAAACATTCGAACAGCTGCATGGTATCCTGCGGTCCCGGAGCGCTTTCCGGATGAAACTGCACCGAGATAACCGCATTCTTTTCGCTGTACAGCCCTTCGATCGTCTGATCCAGAAGATTAACATACGAAACCATAAGACCTGTTCCCGCAAGGCTCTCTTCGTCCACCGCATAACTGTGATTCTGGCTGGTGATGAAGATCCGTCCGGTCCGCACATCCCGTACCGGATGATTGCCTCCACGGTGCCCGAAGGGCAGCTTGTATGTGCTTCCTCCACACGCCAGCGCGATCAGCTGATGCCCCAGACAGATCCCGAAAACGGGACATTTTCCGATGATCATCCTCAGTGTATGTACCACCTCCGGAACGTCCTGCGGATCACCGGGGCCGTTCGAAATGAGAACACCGTCAGGTGAAAGAGCCAGGATCTCTTCATACCCGGTGTCATACGGTACAACAGTCACATTGCAGCGGCTGTGATTCAGCATTCGTATGATATTGGTCTTCATCCCGCAGTCAATGACAACTACCGTAAAACAGGGATTGGAGGTCCGGCTGTACCATTTTTTCAGACAGCTGCAGCGACGTACTGCGTCATGAGGAACCGGTGTTCTCCGGATGATCTCCAGCGCATCCGCGGCAGCCATACCGGCTCCCGTGATGAGACCTCTGCCGGAGCCGTATTCCCGGATGCTGCGCACGAGTCTCCGTGTATCCACATTGCTGATCCCAGGGATACCATTTTCTTCCAGAAGCTCGTCCACGGAACGGGTGGAACGAAAATTGGATGGATTTTCACAAAGATCACGAACGATCAGTGCGGAAGGCGCGAGCCTTTTACTCTCGAAGTCTTCATCTGCGATCCCGTAATTGCCGATCAGGGGATAGGACATCACCACCGCCTGATCCGTGTAGGACGGATCGGACAAGATCTCCTGATATCCGGCCATGGAAGTATTGAAAACCACTTCGCACACAGCGTCCTTTCGGGAACCGAATCCGGTTCCATAGTATTCACTTCCGTCCTCCAGGATCAGTTTTCTGTCTTTTTTCATCTTTCTCACCACGAAAAAAGGCACTTCGGGTATATAAACCCGAAGCGCCTTTGCTTCAAAATCATCATGTATTTTAAAGCATTGTACTCCTGTCTTTATGATTTTGCAAGTCCTTTTTTCTTCCGCTGCCTGTCCGCCGGATCCCCAAAGGCGTATCCTTTTGCGTCTTACTCCACGTCCTGCAGGGCCTCGTAATTCTCCTCTCCGGTCCGGATCTTGACCACCCGGCTGACCGGATAGACGAAAATCTTTCCATCGCCTATATGACCTGTGTACAGGGCCTTCTTCGCTGCCTCGATGACCGAATCCACCGGGATCGCGCTGACCACGACCTCCAGCTTCACCTTCGGAAGAAGCGTTGCGTCGATCTCAACGCCTCTGTACCGTTCGCCGGCTCCTTTCTGGATCCCGCAGCCCATGACCTGGGTGACGGTCATTCCGGTCACGCCCAGCTCATTCAGAGCTTTCCGGAGAGTGTCATACCGGGACAGCTTTGCAACGATCACGATCTTATTGATACCCGATGTTCCTCCCGGAATCGGGACCATATCTTCCCTGACCACCGGGACTGCCGCTTTCCTTTTGGCCTCGGATGCTTCCTCATAGCTGTCGGCGCCGAGATTGGTGTTCTCGTTCACTCCCATCGTCATGGTATTGGAAATATCCATGATGGAGAAGCCCGCATAGGCGGAGGGAAGGCCATGCTCTGTCGCGTCCAGACCGGTGATCTCCTCTTCCTCCGAAACCCGCAGACCGATGGTTTTCTTTATGATGGTGAAGGCAATGATGATCGTCACGATCGTCCATGCTGCCGTCAGGAGCATTCCACCGAACTGTTTCCCCAGCTGTGCTAAACCGCCTCCATAGAACAGCCCTTCCCGAATCCCGGCTACGGCAAACCCGGGAGCCGTCTTCGTCGCAAAGAGCCCGACCGCAAGGGTTCCCCAGATCCCATTGAGCATGTGGACAGCCACAGCCCCGACGGGATCATCCACATGTGTAACGTTGTCGTTGAACCATACGCCGAACACAACCAGAAGTCCGGAAACCGCGCCGATGACGGCTGATCCCGCGCAGTCAGCCACATCGCAGGGAGCCGTTATGGCGACAAGACCTGCCAGAGAAGCATTCAGACACATCGAAACATCCGGTTTTCCATACTTAATCCATGTGAAGATCATGCACACGACCGTAGCAACTGCCGGTGCAACCGTCGTTGTCAGAAATACGGACCCGAGGGTCGGTACATCCGTCGCAGCCGCGCCGTTGAAGCCGTACCAGCCGAGCCACAGAATGAAAACTCCCAGCGCGGCAATGACCAGATTGTGCCCCGGGAAGGCATTGACCTTTGTAACTCTGCCATTTTTATCCTTTTCGAATTTTCCGATCCTGGGTCCCAGCATCCAGGCTCCGATAAAGGCACAGATTCCTCCGACCATGTGGATGCAGTTGGAGCCGGCATAATCATGAAAGCCCCACTGGGCCAGGAACCCGCCGCCCCAGGTCCAGTGCGCCTCAATGGGATAGATGACTGCCGAGATCACGGCAGAATACACACAATAGCTGGAAAATTTGGTCCGCTCCGCCATCGAACCGGATACGATCGTTGCGGTCGTAGCGCAGAACACCAGGTTGAATACAAAGGCAGAATAGTCAAAACTGCCGTATTGCGTAAACACGTCAAAGCTGAAGCCTCCGGCAAAGCCCTTCAGGATATTCGGCCCCAGCATCAGAGAAGCACCGCAGATAAACCACATCACCGTTCCGATACAGAAATCCATCAGGTTCTTCATAATGATGTTTCCGGCGTTTTTCGCCCGGGTAAAACCGGCTTCACACATGGCAAATCCGGCCTGCATCCAGAATACAAAGGCAGCACCGATCAGAAACCATACGCTGAAAATCTCTCCGTCCAGTAATTCCATAATCTCTTTCGTCATGTCCATACCTCCTGTCACAATGAAAGGCCATCCCACCGTGTTTTCCACGCCGTTGTGGGATGACCTTTCTGTCTGATTATGTTCTGAATATGTTTCAATATACCGA
>CAMOUV010000172.1 GCA_946626695.1 uncultured Blautia sp. | reverse complement strand
GGCAGCCATATCATCCGCCGCAACAACATCCACAACTGTGAGCAGGGCGGGATCATCGGCCGTATGGGCTCCGTTTTCAGCATCATCGAGGACAACCATATCCATCACATCAACAATATGATGGAGCTGGGCGGCGCCGAGATTGCCGGCATCAAGCTGCATGCCGCCATAGACGTGATCATGCGGCGGAATTATATCCATCACTGTACCATGGGGATCTGGTGCGACTGGGAAGCCCAGGGGACACGGATCACCCAGAACCTGCTGCACGACAATCAGAGACCGGAATTTGCGGAGCAGCTGAAGGGCGGCATGATGAGCCAGGATCTGTTCGTGGAGGTGGGCCACGGCCCGACCTTGATCGACAACAACATCCTGCTTTCGGACGCGAGCCTTCGTTTTGCCACCCAGGGCGTGGCCATGGTCCATAACCTGATCTGCGGAGCTCTCACCTGTGTGGGAGAAGGCACAGGTCCCCGGTATACGCCGTATCATATTCCGCACCGGACGGAGGTCATGGGCTTTATGACCTTCCTGCACGGGGATGACCGTTTCTATAATAATATTTTTGTCCAGAAATGGCCGGTGAAGGAGCTTTGTATCCTGCATGACAGCGACGAGGGTACGGACATGGAAAACCGCCGGGTCGGAACGGCGCAGTTTGACGACTATCCCACCTACGAGGAATGGGCGGCCAATTTCAATTTCAACGACTGGCCGGATATGCAGAAACTTTCCCCGGTGCACCATGAGACCCATCTGCCGGTCTGGGCTTCCGGAAATGTCTATCTGAACGGGGCCGCAGCCTGGAAAAAAGAGACGAAGAAGCTGGTGAATGATACCGATGAGGTATCGATCGAGGTTGCAGAGACGGAGGATGGCTGTTTCCTGAAGACGAACCTGTACGAGGTTCTGGAAAAGCTGATGGCGGATGCGGATTTCCGTCCGGGCATGATCCATTCCGATGTTCTGGGCAAGGCCTTCGAGCCGGAACAGAGATTTGAGAATCCGGACGGTTCGCCGATCCTGTTTAACAGCGATTATCGCGGAGACCATCGCGGCACACAGATCCTTCCGGGACCCTTTGCCACGAGAGAATCCGCAGAGAAAAAGCTTGTACGATAAGAAGAGGACGTGCTCTGCCTGCCTTTTTACGGAGCAGACAGAGAGAAACCAGGAGGTGTTTTCATGAGTAAACATGTTGTGATCCTCGCCAGCATCAATACGGACATCACCGCATCGGCGGTCCGGCTGCCGGAGAGAGGCGAGACGGTGGAAGGTTATTCCGTGGACATGTTCGGCGGCGGGAAAGGCGCGAATCAGGCCATCCAGTGCGCGCAGCTGGGTCTGGATACCCATGTGATCGGCATGGTAGGCGATGATATGCAGGGAAACTTTGTGCGGAAGAGTCTGACGGAAAAGGGCGTCAATATCGACAAGGTGAAGATTTCCTCCGAGTTCCGCACGGGCTGCGCAGCGATCAATGTGGATCCGAACGGCGACAATACGCTGGTCTACGCGCCGGGAGCCAATCATCATATCGCGCCGGAGCAGCTGGAGGAGTGCCGGGAGCTGATCGAGACGGCGGCTGTTTTTGTCACCCAGAATGAAGTGAACATGGATGCGGCTCTGTGCGGCCTGAAAATAGCCCACGAGGCCGGCGTTACGACCATCCTGAACCCGGCTCCCGCCATGGATCTGCCGGAGGAGATTTATCAGTATGTGGATTTTCTGACTCCCAACGAGACCGAGAGCGAAAAGTATACCGGAATCCTCCGGACGGATATGCCGATTGACGAGTGGAAGAAAAAAACCTTCGAATGGTTCCATGAACGGGGCGTGCGGAATCTCTGCATCACCATGGGTGAAAAAGGAGCGTATTATTCCAACGGAACCGATTCCCAGGACATTCCGGCTTTTTCCATCAAGGCGGTGGATACAACAGCAGCCGGGGATTCCTTCCACGGAGGACTGGTCTACGGGATCGTAAACGGATTTTCCATGGAACAGACAATCCGGCTCGGCAATGCCTGCGGAGGATTGTCCGCCATGACCATGGGGGCACAGAATTCCATTCAGCCGGCTGATAAGATATTTGCCTTTCTGCGGGAGAATGGCATAGAGATCTGAGAACAAGCACGTATACGCAGATAGGAATACGCTATGACAAATGGGATCCTGAAGCTTTTTTCGCAATCCGGGACCATAAACAAGGTTCTGGACTTTATCAACCATTCTTCCTTCGATGAACTGATGGAGCTGGATCCGGTCAATGACCGCATGCAGATCATTTATCATGTGGAAGGGAAATACCAGATGCCGGTCACAAAAGGCGGGTATCGGGAGTTTTATGAATATGCGGCAGATCATTTTGTGCTTTCGGAAGACCGGGAGGCCTATATGGACCTGATGGATCCGGAGAGGATTCTTGACCGGCTGGCAGGCGGGGAGATCCCCGGGACGGCGGAGCTTCTGTACCGGGTCAAGAGTCTGGACAGAGAAAGCAGATGGGTGTCTCAGCTTTTGTTTTCCGGTCCGCAGTTCGGCCTGAAGGACGGATGTATTTACTGCTACATCTATGATGTACAGAATATCAAGGACCGGGAAGAAGGAGCGGCGAAGGTTCATATCAGCATAAGCAGCAAACCGGATGCGCTGACCGGGCTGCCTGGACAGAAGGAATTCTTCAACAAGGCGGAAGAGCTTCTGACCAGGATTGCGGCCGGGTGGATCATGCTCGTCATCGATCTGGAAAAATTCAAGCTGTTCAATGAATGGTATGGCTGGGATAAGGGAAATCTGGTGCTGGCCCGGATCGGCGCGGGGCTTCGAGGTGATGCGGAAAGAAGCGGCGGTCTGGCCGGATATATGGGGGATGATGATTTTTGCCTCTTTGTTCCGGAAGAGGCGGTGGATATCGAGGATCTTTTTGAGAAGATCTATCAGGTCCTGAAGCGGTTCGGGATCTCGGTCGGTTTCCTGCCGGCTTTTGGTATTGCCCGTCTGGCTGCAAAAACCTCCGCCTCGGATCTTTTTGATCAGGCTTCCTTTGCCTGCGGCCTGGCCAAGAATAATTTCAAGAACCGGATCTGTATCTACGATCACCGGTATATTGAAGAAACCGAAAAGGAATACAGGCTGATCTCGGAATTTCAGAAGGGTCTTGTGGAACATGAGGTTTCGTTCTGTCTTCAGCCCCAGTGCCGTGCTTCCAACGGAAAGATCGTGGGGGCGGAAGCTTTAGCCCGGTGGCGGAAGAAGGACGGGACCATGGTATCTCCCGGTATCTTTGTTCCGGTGTTGGAAAAATACGGTTTTGTCACAGACCTGGATAAGTATATGTGGCGTGAGGTGGCGGCCTGGGTCCGGTCCTGGCTGGATAAGGGAAATCCGCTGATCCCTGTATCGCTGAATGTCTCCCAGGTGGACTTCTTTACCATCGATGTTCCGGCGTTTTTTGAGGAGCTGGTGATCGAATATCATCTGCCCTGGAATGCGCTGAAGATCGAGATCACCGAATCCGCCTGCGCGGAGGATTCCCAGAAGGTACGGGAGGCCGTGGTGGAGCTCCGGGAAAAGGGATTTCTGGTCCTGATGGACGACTTCGGAAGCGGTTATTCCTCGCTGAATATGCTGCATGAGCTGGAAGTGGACGTGATCAAGATCGATGCGTTTTTCCTGAATCTCGAGAGTGACACGGAGATCAAAGGAATCCATATTCTGGAATCCGTCGTCAATATGGCCCGGAACATGGGCATTCCCATCATCATGGAGGGAGTGGAGAAGAAAGAGCAGATTGAATTTCTTACAGATCTCGGTTGCCGGTATATGCAGGGGTATTATTTCTATAAGCCCATGGGCATAGAGGAGTTTGAGGAACTGATCTCCAAGCCGGAGCGGCTGGACCTGAAGGGCTTTCTGTTTAAAGAAAGCGAACAGTTCAAGGTCAGGGAATTCCTGGATGAGTCGGTGTACAGTGATTCCATGCTCAACAATATCCTCGGACCGGTGGCGATCTATTCCTGG
>CAMOUV010000171.1 GCA_946626695.1 uncultured Blautia sp. | reverse complement strand
TGTCTTCCGCAGTACGCACATGTGACGGTCTCTCCTTCCCTGCCGGTAAGGGATGCCCCGCAGGACGGACAGGCTCTTAAAGACAGCTGACGGTTTCGGACAATGCTTTCCTGTTCTCATGATTCGGAAGCGGGCCGGCTCCTTCTGCCGCATATCCGAGATCCATGACCATAAGAACTTCTTCATTCTCAGGAAGACCCAGCTCAGCGGCCAGTTTCTCGGGATCCAGGAAATTGATCCAGCAGCTGTCCACATCCTCATCTGCAGCCGCCAGAATCAGATGGGTGGCCACGATGGTTGCGTCTTCCACGCCGGAATCACGTTTGCCGCCGGGATAGGTAAATACATTGTTCTTGTCGAAAGCAACCACAAGCACGGTCGGCGCGCCGTACCGGCAGGGGGTGACTGCATCGATCTTTGCCAGTCCCTCCGGGCTCTGTACGACGTATATATGCTGTTCCTGCAGATTCTTTGCCGTCGGAGCCAGACGCCCTGCGTCAAGGATCGCATCCAGTTTCTCTTTCTCTAGCTGCCGGTCCGAATACTTCTTGCAGGAGTAACGCCGTCTGATAACTTCCTTAAATTCCATCTCTGTCTCCTCTCTGCCCCGACCTTGTACGGGCTCATGTGTTAGTAAAAATGTGTTATGAACGGGTACCATGGTATTTGAGACACAGCATCGTCAGATCGTCAAACTGAGGCGCATCCTTCACAAAGCTCTGGGCCGAAGCATGTACGTGCTCCAGGATCTCTTCGGGCGATCCCTCCGGCACCTCGTTCAGAGCCTGAAGCATTCTGTCCGTCTCAAACATAGTATCCTCTGCATCGGCTGCCTCGGGAACCCCGTCCGTATAGACAAACACACTGCTTCCTTCCTGAAGCAGGATCTCATAATCGGTATATTTCAGTTTATCCTTTACGCCTACTACAACGCCATGCCTGTCACGCAGGAGTGAAAAATCTCCGCCCGGATGCCGGATGGCGGGATATTCATGCCCCGCATTCGCACACACCATCCTTCCGGTGCTGACCTCCAGTATACCGAGCCACACCGTGACAAACATATTGTACCGGTTGTTCTCACAGATGCGGTCATTCACCGCCATCAGGATCTCGGCCGGCGAGCCGCCCATCGTAGCCCTCTCATTGATCAGGATCTTGGAAAACATCATAAACAGGGCGGCGGGAATTCCCTTTCCGGAAACATCAGCGATCACCAGGACAAGATGGTCCTCATCCCTGAAAAAGAAATCATAAAAGTCTCCGCCGACCTCCCTGGCCGGCGTCATGCTGGCGAACAGATCAAATTCCTTCCGGTCCGGAAAAGCCGGAAACTCATCCGGAAGCATCGCTTCCTGGATCTGCGCCGCAGTCCGGAGCTCCGTGACGGTACGTTCCTTCTCGGCGGCCGCCGCCGCAAGGTTGTCGGCATAATCCACGATACGTCCCTGCATGGAGTGGATCTCGTCATACAGGTCTTCGATCTCGTCATTCGAATGGATATCCAGAGAAATGACATTTCCTTCCGGATACCCTTCTTCCTCATTGCCGAACCGGGTCGCGGCTCCGGCCAGCATCGTCAGCGGACGGATCAGCATTCTGTAGAAAACCACCATAGCCGCAGCGATAGCCAGCCCCGTGAGGATCATCACAAAAAGAATACAGTTCCACAGGAACCATCTGCGTTCCTGTATCACATCATCCATGTTGATATCAACACCGACCAGCGCGGCGTTTTCTCCGGTTGCCAGGTCGGCCAACGGAACAGCGGCCGTACAGACGACATGATCATTCATCGTCGCAATGGTCGCCGGAACTGCCGCATTGTCTTCATATGCCGCGAATTCTTCCTGGTATGGCTCCGGTATTCCGATCTGGAGCGGATCTCCGGAGGAGTCGATCAGGTTATAGGTCACATTATCCTCATCATACTGTACATATACCGACTCCACCCCGAGGGTTTCTTTTCTGGTCGCAAGCGTATCAAATATGGCGTAGTAGTAATCCGCCAGCGTCATCCAGGTCGTTCCGCCATCCTCCTGGTGCAGATCGTCATCCACGATCAATGCCACATAGTTGCCCACCACCTGCTCTTCCATCCATTCATAGACCAGCGAAGGATCCCCCTTCTCCGCCGCTTCGCTGCGGACTTCGGTAAATTCCGGGGTCTTTGCCATCTCTACGAGACGGGCAACGTCTGAGCCGTCCAGATTTTCACAGACGATCCGGGCCATCTTTTCAACCTGCGAAAAGTAAAGACTGTCTATCTTGCGGCGATAGGTATAGTAACCGATGGCGACAAGCCCGACCGACACAGAAAGAATGATCGCTATGATCAGAAAATTCAGTTTTACCGACAATGTAAGGCGATGCTTCTTCTTGTTCATAAAACACCTTTTCAGTCTTATATTTTCAGAAGAGCTGATACATCCGCAAACTCCTCCGGCAGCAGCTTCTGTACTTTCCGGTCATAGGTGACGATCCCGTTGGTTTCGTCTTCTATGTCAGACAGCTGTGTATAGATCGTGCCGCACAGGCCCTTGCCGATCCAGGGAAGGACTTCCTGCAGATAGAAGTTCCGCAGATCGTTTACAAAGGTTTCCCTGTCCTGGTATTTCCGGTAGCCGTAGGTCTTTTTGCTGTTAAAGCTGTGGCCGGGAATCTTCAGGCTCCAGCCGCCGATTTCGGAAAACAGCTGCGGCTTGTCCTCTTTTCCCGTATGAAGCTTTTCAAAATACAGATGAAGACTTTCCACATCGCTCTTTTTCTGGCGGAACCATCCGGAGGCGGCGTCGATAAACCGGCTGTCGTCGATGCTCTTCAGGCGGTCATAGGCTTCATCCGCACAGAACTGTCCCCAGCCCTCGTTAAAGATCGTCCACAGACAGATGCACGGGTGATTGGACAGAAGCCGCACCGTTTCATCCATCGAGGAAAGAAAGATTTCCCGGGTTTCCGCGTCACGGTGCATGAAATGGTCTTTTCTCTGCTTCATCCCGATCGTGGGAAATATGGTATCCCGCAGATACCGGTAATCTCCATTGTTTACCATGTCCTGGAAGACGATCATCCCCAGCCGGTCGCAGTCATAATAATACTGTTCCGGCTCGATCTTCAGGTGCTTCCGGAGCGTGTTAAAGCCCAGTGCCTTCATGGACAGAATATCCTGTTCGAAAGCTTCCGGTCCCGGAGGCGTATACAGCCCGTCATCCCAGTATCCCTGATCCAGAAGGCCGTGAAAGAAATACGGCTTGCCGTTCAGGCACAACCTGGGGATCCCGTCGATCTTCCGGATGTCCAGGCGACGCAGGGCAAAGTAGGATTCCACCACATCGTCCCCGGCCATTACCGTAAAGCTGTACAGTTCCGGATGCTCCGGACTCCACACTCTGGGGTCCGTCAGCTCGATCCGGGCTTCTCCGTTCTGCAGCGGATAACTCTGTCCTTCCAGCAGAAGGGTGCCCTCCGAGACGCCTTCCCCTTCCACCGAAATCTCCGCACGGGAAAGATCCGTCCGGATGGTCAGCTTTCGGATATAGCGTTCCGGAACCGGCTCCAGCCAGACCGTCTGCCAGATTCCGGACACCGGCGTATACCACATGCCGCCCCGCTTCTCTCTCTGCTTCCCCCAGGGATACTTTGTGGAGAGATCATTTACCACCGTTACGGTGAGCTCGTTCTTCCCCGGGCACAGTAGCTCTGTGATCTCCGCGCTGAAGGGAAGATAACCGTTCTCGTGGGAAGCGGCTGTTTTTCCGTTGATCCGTACGACCGCTTTCCGGCTTACCGCTCCAAAATGGAGCAGAATCCTCCTTCCCTGCCAGGAATCCGGTATGGAAAAGAACCTGCGATACACCATCCGGCGGCCATACTGCACCGTACCGTCAAAGCCGGATAACCGGCTTTCCGGACAGAAGGGGACCCTGATGCTCCCTGTCTTCTCTCCGGTTTTTACTTTCCACTCTCCGTTCAGGCACAGCCATTCCTCCCGCCGCATCTGGGGACGCGGGTATCGGTTCCAGGGAATGG
>CAMOUV010000170.1 GCA_946626695.1 uncultured Blautia sp. | reverse complement strand
TGGATGTGGTGGAAAAATCCGATTTTGACACGGCCTTTACCTTCATTTATTCCAAACGCACAGGGACACCGGCGGCAAGGATGGAAGAGCAGATCCCGGCGGATGTGATCAAGGACCGCTTTGACCGGCTGCTTTCCCTGGTACAGGAAAAGGGCAGAAAGAACTCGGCCCGCTTTACCGGAACGATACAGGAGGTCCTGGTGGAAGAGGAAAACCGGGAGAAGGGGATCCTGACGGGACGGACCCAGCATAACCTGCTGGTCCATTTCCCCGGGGATCCCTCCCTGATCGGATCCTATATCCCGGTCCATCTCGATACCTGCAAGGGATTTTATTATTTCGGCACTCCGGCCGTACAGAAAGAGGAATGACCCATGGCGTTGACTCCTATGATGCAGGAATATCTGAAGACCAAGGAAGAATACAAGGACTGTATCCTTTTTTACCGTCTTGGCGATTTCTATGAAATGTTTTTTGATGACGCGCTGCAGGTCACCAAAGAGCTGGAACTGACATTGACTGGAAAAGACTGCGGTTTACCGGAAAGGGCTCCCATGTGCGGAGTCCCTTATCATGCTGCGGAAACCTATATAAACCGTCTGATCGAAAACGGACACAAGGTTGCCATCTGTGAGCAGGTGGAGGATCCGAAGCTGGCAAAAGGACTGGTCAAACGGGAGGTCATCCGGATCGTGACACCGGGCACCACGCTGGATTCCATGTCCCTGGATGAGTCGCGGAACAATTATATCATGTCCATTGTCTGCATGGAGGACCGGTTCGGCTGCTCCATAGCCGATATCAGTACCGGTGACTGTTATCTGACGGAAGTGGATAAAAAGCAGAAGCTGCTGGACGAGATCAACAAATACGCTCCGGCGGAAATCATCTGCAACGAGTCCTTTGTCATGAGCGGCGTGGATATCACGGATCTGAAGGAAAGACTCGGAATCTGTGTTTTCACCCAGGATCCGTGGTACTTTGACGATGAGAACTGCAGAAAGACATTGAAAGAACAGTTTAAAACGGAGGATCTGGGCACACTGGGCCTGTCGGAGTATGACTGCGGCCTGATCGCTGCCGGCGCTCTGTTCTTGTATCTCCGGGAAACACAGAAAAGCCGTCTTTCGCAGATGACGAACATCATTCCCTATACGGTGGATATGTTCATGCGGATCGACAGCTCCAGCCGACGGAATCTGGAGCTGGTGGAGACCCTCCGGGAAAAACAGAAGAGGGGGTCTCTTCTGTGGGTCCTGGATAAGACCCGGACGGCCATGGGCGCGAGGACGCTCCGTTCCTACGTGGAGCAGCCGTTGATCGATCCGGAGGAGATCGAAAAACGGCTGGATGCGGTGCAGGAGCTGAATGACAACCCGATGCTGCGGGATGAGATCAGAGAGTATCTGGGCCCCATCTACGACCTGGAAAGACTGACCAGCCGCATCAGCTATGAATCCGCTAATCCGAGGGATCTGATCGCTTTTGCGTCCTCCGTGGAGATGCTTCCAGCCATCAAGCTGCAGCTTGCGGAATTTTCCTGTCCGCTGCTGAAGCAGATCGATGAGGACATGGACGCTCTTTCGGATCTGGCGGAGCTGATCCGGTCAGCCATCACGGAGGAGCCGCCCATCGCGCAGAAAGAGGGAGGCATCATCCGGACAGGCTATAATCCCGATGTGGATACGTACCGGAAGTCCCGGACGGACGGGAAGCTCTGGCTTTCCGAGCTGGAGAGCCGGGAACGGGAAAAAACCGGGATCAAGAATCTGAAGATAAAATTCAACCGGGTTTTCGGTTATTCGCTGGAGGTGACCAATTCCTTCCGGGATCAGGTGCCGGATTATTATATCCGGAAGCAGACCCTTACCAATGCAGAACGGTATATTACCCAGGAGCTGAAGGAGCTGGAGGATCTGATTCTCGGCGCGGAAGACCGTCTGAACGCACTGGAATATGAACTGTTCTGCGATGTCCGTTCCCGGGTGGGCCGGGAAGTGGTACGGATCCAGAAAACCGCCAAGGCAGTGGCGGCGCTGGATGTTTTTGTGTCTCTGTCCCTCACGGCATCCCGAAATCATTACAGCCGGCCGAAGATCAATACGACCGGCCTGATCGACATCAAAGAGGGACGGCATCCGGTCGTGGAGCAGATGATCGAGAATGATATGTTCATTCCCAACGATACGGTCCTGGACAATAACCGGCGGCGCGTTTCCATCATCACCGGCCCCAACATGGCGGGAAAATCCACCTACATGAGACAGACGGCCCTGATCGTGCTGATGGCCCAGATCGGCAGCTTTGTGCCGGCTTCCAAGGCAAATATCGGGATCGTGGACCGGATCTTTACCCGGGTAGGCGCTTCGGATGATCTGGCCAGCGGCCAAAGTACCTTTATGGTGGAAATGACCGAGGTTGCCAACATCCTGAAGAACGCAACCCGGCAGAGCCTTTTGATCCTGGACGAGATCGGGAGAGGGACCAGCACATTTGACGGTCTGGCCATTGCCTGGGCTGTGGTGGAGCATATCAGCAACACAAAGCTTTGCGGGGCCAAAACACTGTTTGCCACCCATTATCACGAGCTTACCGAGCTGGAGGGGAAAATCCCCGGCGTAAACAATTACTGTATCGCCGTGAAGGAGAAGGGCGAAGATATCGTTTTTCTACGGAAGATCATCAAAGGCGGTGCAGACCGAAGCTACGGGATCCAGGTCGCAAGGCTTGCGGGTGTGCCGGATTCCGTGATCGAGAGAGCAAAGCAGCTGGCGGAAGAGCTGAGCACGGCGGATATCACGGCGGCCGTGAAGGATATCACCACCGGGAACAAAAAGAAACGGGTCGTCTATGACGAAGTGGATCTGGCCCAGATGTCTCTTTTTGATACGGTCAAGGATACGGATATCATCGATGAGATCAAAAAACTGGAGCTGGGAACGATGACTCCGCTGGAAGCCTTGAATTTTCTGTACAATATGCAGAATAAGATAAATAACCGCTGGTAACGGGACCGGATCTACAGGGGATCTTCCGGCGGGACGGAAAGGATGCAGATATGAGCAGGATAGAACTTCTTGACCAGAGTACCATCGACAAGATCGCTGCCGGTGAGGTGGTGGAACGTCCTTCCTCGGTGGTGAAGGAGCTGGTGGAGAATTCCATCGATGCTGGCGCGACGGCGGTGACCGTGGAAATTTCCGACGGCGGAAAGAAGCTGATCCGGATCACGGACAACGGGGCAGGGATTGAACCGGACCAGGTCCGGACCGCTTTTCTGAGCCATGCCACCAGCAAGATCCGTTCGGTGGATGATCTGGTGCATATTGCGTCTCTCGGATTCCGCGGGGAGGCTCTTTCCAGCATTGCCGCCGTGTCCTCCGTGGAGCTGATCACGCGGACTCCCAGCGCTGTCAGCGGGATCCGGTATCTGATCTCCGGAGGCAAGGAGGAACAGATGGAGGAGATGGGGGCGCCGGAGGGAACCACCTTTCTGGTCCGGAACCTGTTCTACAATGTGCCTGCCCGGAGCAAATTTCTGAAGTCCGATGTCACGGAGGGAAATTACATCAGTTCGCTGATGGAACAGCTGGCCCTTTCCCATCCGGAGATTTCCTTTAAGTATATTCAGAACCGGCAGGTGCGGCTGCACAGCTCCGGCAACAACAACATACGGGACGTGATCTACAGCGTTTATGGGAGAGAAATCACCCGTTCCCTTCTGGAAATTCATTATCAGAACGATTTCATGAAGGTCGACGGGTTTATCGGAAAGCCGGAGATCTCACGGGGAAACAGAAGCTTTGAGAATTATTACATCAACGGACGGTATGTGAAGGACCGTACCCTGACAAAAGCCATCGAGGATGCCTACAAGGGCTTTCTGATGCAGCATAAATTTCCTTTTGTGACTCTGCAGATCGAGATGGATGGAAACGATCTGGATGTCAATGTGCATCCCTCCAAGATGGAGGTCCGTTTTTCCCGGCAGGCAGAGGTGTATGAGGAACTGATGAATGCCGTCCGTTCCACG
>CAMOUV010000169.1 GCA_946626695.1 uncultured Blautia sp. | reverse complement strand
GAGACGAACATGCAAAACATTTCTGTTCACTGAAAATTGTGAACAGCGGCCAGAAAAAACTTTTCCGATTGAGAAATGAGATGTACGGGAGGAATGACTTATGAAAAAAAGAGTATTGTCCGCATTGTTCTGCAGCGTCATCGGAGCATCCATGATCGCCGGAAGCGCAGTGACCGCCATGGCAGACGGGATCGAGCTTGACGTGGTAACGACCTTTGCAGGAGAGGATTCCAACGCAAAGAATTATCAGGACGGGATCGCAGCCTACGAGGAAGCGACCGGAAACACCGTGAATGACAATTCCGCAACCTCCGACGAGACCTTCAAGACCACCGTGGTTTCGGATTTTGAGATGGATTCGGAACCGGATGTCCTGTTCTTCTTCACCGGGGCGGATGCCAATTCCTTTATCGAAGCCGGGAAGGTGATCTCCATCGAAGACATCCGCGCAGAGTATCCGGACTATGCGGCCAACATGGACGATGCCAAGCTTCCGGTCTCACTGGTGGACGGAAAAGCCTACGCGGTTCCCACCAACGGTTACTGGGAAGCCATGTTCGTGAATACCCGGGTTCTGGAAGCGGCCGGTGTGGAGATCCCGGGAGATGATTATACCTGGGAACAGTTCCTCGCGGATGGCGCGAAGATCAAAGAAGCCGGATATACACCGGTGGCAGCAGCCCTCGGCAATATTCCGCATTACTGGTGGGAGTATTCCATTTTCAACAACCAGAGCGATCTTTCCGTACATACGGATATCGAAGCGGCCGCAGCAGATCCTTCCGCATGGATCGCTGGCATGGAAGATGTAAAGGAAATGTATGAGGCAGGCATGTTCCCGGAGAACACGCTGTCTGCCACCGACGATGAGACTTTCCAGCTCTTTACCCAGGACAAGGCAGCTTTCCTTCTGGATGGTTCCTGGAAGGTCGGCGGTATTGCCGGAGCCTGCCAGTCGGATCCGGAGGATCCCTCCACACTGGATGCGGCAGAGCTTGACAAGTATGATGTGACCGTGATCCCCTCCAAGGGAAATGCCAGAAAGGCAACCGACCTGATCGGCGGCTTCTCCATGGGGTACTACATCACGGCAAAGGCCTGGGAAGATCCCGATAAGAGAGCGGCAGCCGTTGATTTTGTCAATCAGATGACCAGCGATGACATGATCGTAAAATTTGCCCAGCATTCCGCCAACCCGCTGAAGGAAGCTCCAGAGGTCGATACCTCCGCCATGAACGGTCTGCAGGTGAAAGCGATCACATTCGGAGCAAGAGTGACTTCCTACACCGGCGCAGCACAGGATAACTTCCAGGGCGAGTGCCGTGTGCCGACCTTCGACGGCATGCCCTCCATCGTGACAGGCGAGGTTTCCGCAGCGGATGCCGTGGCGGAAGGCTTTGAAATCTACGCTGAGGTAACTGCCGAATAAGATCTGCCATTATGGCCTGAAAAGACGGCCAGGGAGGGGAAACCATGGGCGCGAACATATACAAGAACAAAAAACCCCTGGCGTTTTTCCTGCTGCCGGCGTTCCTGTTCATGATCGTCTATCTGTATTATCCGTTCTTTCGGAACATCCTGAACAGTTTTATGAAGATCCGGCAGCTGGGAACAGCCGCCAAGGGCATCAATGAGCCCTGGTTCTCCAACTATGTCAAGATGATCACCGACAAGAATATGCATACAGCCCTTTTGAACACGCTGATCATGATGCTGGTGACACTGGTGTTCCAGGTAGGCATCGCCATTGTTCTTGCGGTACTGGTCGACAATATCCGGCGCGGAAGCAAATTCTTCCGCACCGTATATTTCTTCCCGATCGTGATCTCGGCTACAGCTCTGGGTCTTCTGTTCAATCTGATCTTTCTGTATGACAAGGGAATGATCAACCAGCTGCTGGAAAAGCTGGGGGCTGAGAGCCTGACGGACTGGAAGGCCAAGGGGATCGCCCTGGTCACCATGATGCTGCCGGTGGTATGGCAGTATGTGGGATTCTATTTTGTGATCCTGATCACGGGACTCAACAACATTCCGGAGGATCTGTACGAGGTGGCTTCGATCGACGGGGCGACCCGGTGGCAGAGAGTGCGTTTCATCACGCTTCCTCTTCTGCGGAATGTGATCTGCACCTGCGCGGTGCTGGGCGTGACGGGGGCCCTGAAGGTCTTTGACCTGCCCTGGGTCATGTTCCCCAAGGGGATGCCTCTCAACAGTACCTGGCTGACCGGAACGTACATGTATTATCAGACCATGGAAGCCAAGGATGTGGATTATGGCAGTGCGATCGCGGTGGCAATCGTGGTCCTGGGGATCCTCACCTCCAAGGTGGTCAATAAAGTGTTTAAAGAAGCGGATTATTAGGATGAAAGGGCCGAAGCAGAAAACTGCTGAGGCCCTTATCTGAACCGAAGGCTGCGGGGATGCTGCTTAGGTTCAAGCGCATGCTGTGAAGGGGAATGGGAATGTCCGCTATACAGAGCTGCGTCTGGAAGGAGGTTCGCAGAGCGTAATGAAGAGAAAAAAAGTGACTCCCGGGATGATCCTGATCTATGTTGTTCTGATCCTCTGGGCATTGACGACGATTTATCCGATCTTCTGGGTCATCATGAATTCCTTCAAGGCAAAGGATAAGATCATGACCGATTCCTTCGCCCTGCCGTTTGGCGGGCTCTTTACAACTGCGAACTATCGTACGGCTTTTGACCGGCTAAATATCTTCGGCGCCTACCGGAACAGCCTGATCATCTCCTTCAGCGTTGCCGCAGTCGTTATTCTGCTTGCAGGTATGGCCTCCTTTGCTCTGGTGCGGTATCAGTTCCGGCTGCGGGGCCTTCTGATGAGCCTGGTGGTGGCAGGAATGATGTTTCCGGTGTTTTCGACGATCATTCCGGTGTACCAGATGGAGAACAGCTGGGGGATTACCGCTTCGAAGTCGTTGTTCCTGAATCTTCTGTGCGTGATCCTGCCGCAGATCGCCGGGAATCTGTCCTTTGCGATCGTGGTTCTGACGGGGTATATCAAAAGCCTGCCCATCGAGCTGGAGGAGGCTGCCTACATGGAAGGGAGCACAGCCTTTCAGACTTTTTTCCAGGTGGTGGTGCCTCTGACAAAGCCTTCCTTTGCCACGGTGGCGATCTTCTCCTTCCTGTGGAGCTACAACGATCTGTTCACCCAGATGTTTTTCCTGCGGAATCAGAAGTACTGGGCGATCACAAGGCTGATGCAGATGCTGACAAGCAAGGAAGGGACCAACTACGGCCTGATGGCGTCCACCGTGTCTCTGGTGGTGATTCCGGTGATCATCCTTTACATTTTCCTCCAGAAGTATATCATTAAAGGGATGACGGCCGGAGCGATCAAGGGATAAAAGGAAGGGACCGGAATGTACAAAGTTGTTATCGTAGATGATGAACCGATCATAGTGGAAGGGCTTTCCCGTCTGCTTCCCTGGGACAAATACGGGTGTGAGGTAGTCGGAACGGCATATAACGGAAACGAAGGATTGGAAATGATCCGGAAGGAAACGCCGGATATCCTGTTCTCGGATATAGCCATGCCGGGGATGGATGGTCTGACCATGATCGCGGCGCTTCGGTCCGAGTTCCCGGAGATGCAGATCAGCATTCTGACGGGATACCGGGATTTCGATTTCTGTCAGAGGGCTTTGCGGCTTGGCGTTGCACGGTTTCTGTTGAAGCCTTCCAATATGGAAGAGCTGGAAGAAGCGCTGCGGATCATGACGGAACGCTGCGGAAGACAGGAGGAGACAGCGCAGACCGAGAATGCTTCCGGGTTTATTGTACGAAATGCCCTTTCTTATATGGAAGAGCACTATCAGGAGAAGCTGACCTTAAACAAGGTGGCGGATCAGATCTATGTCAGCCAATGGCATCTGAGCAAGCTGCTGAATAAGCAGGAGGGGAAAAATTTCTCCGAGATCCTGAACCAGATCCGGATCAACAAAGCGAAAGAGCTGTTGAAGGATCCGGCTCTGCGGATCGCAGATATCGCCGAACAGGTCGGGTTCATGGATGTGGCGCATTTTTCAAGAGTGTTTAAGAAAACAGCCGGTGTTTC
>CAMOUV010000168.1 GCA_946626695.1 uncultured Blautia sp. | reverse complement strand
AACAGGATCTGCGGGAAAAAGCCTCCTGCACTGATGCATTGATCCACATAAGGAGCAATGCTCTCTTCAAAGAGAGGGCTTTCATTCAGGCTTGCAAAGAAGCGGGACATACCGACCAGATCCAGCGCACGCTGTTTTACCGCCCAGAAGGCGGCGTTCTCCGGTTCGAAGGACTGAGACAGACAGACTGTCCCTCCCGAGTTCAGATAGTAGATGCTGCCCTGCAGTCCCAGGACATGATAGAGGGGGTGTGCGATAAACACCTTCCGGCCGGTCCGTTCCCCAGCAATGCTTTCGAAGGCACGGGCTGCATACAGCTGGGAGTACTGCGTCAGGCCGACACCCTTCGGGGTGAAAAAGGAACCGGAGGTCAAAGCGATGAACTCCGACTCCGGATGCAGGGCGATGGAGCTGTCATCTTCGCCCTGCTCCCGGATCTGCCGGAGAAGTTCCCCGTACTCTGCCGTTCTGTCCGATGAAAGACCGGCAAGCTCTGCGATCCGGATCGGATCCTTGCTGTCCGAAGGAGTACCGCCATACAGAAGAAACCCTGCATCCAGCTGCTGAAGGACATCCGCCGTCAGCTCCTCACGCATGTTGTAAACCAGATTGATACAGTCCCCGCCCGCGGCAAGGATGCCAAAATATGCGATCATCCATTCTGCGGAGTTGCCGCCGAAAAGTCCGACCCTGTCTCCCTGTGCAAGCCCCATCCGGATCAGTGCCGCGGCAAAAGAACGTACTTCTCTTTCAAGCCGGCTGTATGTAATCTCACCTCTGTCATCCACAAGGGCTGTCCGGTCCGGACAGGTTCCGGCCATGGCGGAGAGCATCTGCTGATAACTTTCAAACGGCTGTTTCACGACTCACGGCCCCCTTCATCCAGATAACGCATGATATAGTCCGCATACACAGGGACAAACTGCGGTGAAAGCATCCCTACATGGCTGCCATCGACCTTGACGTATACAAAATCATCCGACATGGTCCGGTAGATTTCCGGAACGGTCATCCCCTGCTCCTTGTCCTGCTTCTGTTTCAGTTTTTCAACAAAGGTTCTCTGTTCTTCAGAGAGCACCTCAAATGCCCGTACATTCCGCTCTTCCGCCTGTCCCGCCTCAAAGAAGACGACACGTCCATTCATGTGCGGCCGTCCCGGCTGGATCAGATCGGTGATCATGTTGTGCTCAACCTTTTCCCACTTCAGCTGTCCTTCTGTCATCGCTGCAGGAAGCAGGCTGAAGAACGTACTTGTAGCCTTGTCTTCTTTCTCATTCCACGGAGAATCGAGAAGGAAGGTATTCAGATATCCGGGATGCTCCTTCTGCCACCAGGCCGCGAGCCGGAAAGCAAGCTCCCCGCCATAGCAATGGCCGAGGAAGGCGTCCACCTTTCTACCGTCCAGGATGTAATCCAGGAAGGTGCCATAGAAACTGATCACATCTTCCATCTTCTCTCCCTTGAAGATCATATGGTAATGCGATTTGATGGGTTCCACCACGAAAAGATTGACCTTATCCTTCAGGGCATCGGACAGAGCGCCGAGATTCCTGTAGGAGGTGATCCCGCACACCATCACCACCGTGGGAAGAGCGGGATCGTACTTCCCTTCCTGATAGCAGACTGTCATATGGGCGTCGACCAGCTTGCGGATCGTATCATGCTTCATCAGGTCGTTGACCTTGATCCGTATCCGGCGTTCCTCCGCCTCCGCCACGATCCGCATCGCCTGGAGCGAATTCAGTCCCAGAAGATCGAAACTGTCCGTGACGCCGAAATCATCCCGGCCGAAAATCTTTCTCGCAATCTCCAGAAGCAATGCTTCCTGCACATTCCTCGGAGGTTCATTTTTCAGCTGCAGGTCTGTCTCCGGTTCCGGCAGCTCTCGCCGGCTGATCTTCCCGGCCGGCGTCATCGGCATTGTCTCAAGGCGCATATAAACGGTCGGCACCATAAAATCAGCGAGGCTTTCCGCGAGAAAAGCGCGAAGTCCATCTTCGTTCACGGTCTCTCCGGAGGTATAGTAAAGAACCAGCTGGTCCTTTTTCACCTCGGCAGCCACATGAAGGATTCCTTCAAACTGGCTTGCTCTTGCTTCGATTTCACCCAGCTCGACCCGGAAGCCGCGTATCTTCACCTGCGTGTCGATCCGTCCGAGGCATTCTGCCACGCCTGCTTCGTTGTACCGTGCCAGATCGCCTGTGCGGTACATCTTTCTTCCCGGCAGGAACGGGCAGTCACAGAATTTTTCTCTGGTAAGATCCGGCCGTTTCCAGTAGCCTTCCGCGATCTGATCGCCGATCAGACACAGTTCACCCGTCATGCCAAGGGGCACAAGGTTCCCCTGCCTGTCGCAGACCACAGACCAGCTGTTCGGCACAGCACGCCCGATCGGGATATCTTCATCGACATCCTGATCCACCACATGGACTGTGGATCCGATCGTGAACTCCGTCGGTCCGTACTCGTTGAACATCTTTACATCCGTGCGGGCACAGGGCAGCAGCTTTTCTCCGCCCAGGACCGTAAAGCTGATGGGAAGATCCGGATAGGTATTCAGCATCAGCATTCCAAGCTGGGTCGGGAACTTGACCCCCATGATCCGGAAGTGCTCCAGATAATCATACAGCATACCGATGTTCTGACGCACTTCATAGGAAAGGACGTGCGTCTCGGCACCGACCGACAACGGACACACGATATCCGTCACGGATGCATCAAAGGAAAAGCTTACACTGTGCGCATACCTTCCGCCGGTTTCATAGCCGAAGTCTCTTGTACTCCAGGCAACATAAGCCCGCAGGGATCTCTGGCTGATCATGACGCCCTTCGGACGTCCGGTCGAACCGGACGTATAGATCATGTAAGCGAGGTGATCCGGCGTCGCATGGTTTACCGGTGCCGCTCCGGCATACTTTTCGAGGATCTCCGCAGCAGACTGGTCCGTCAGTTCCAGAGGGCTCTCCGAATCCTCCAGAATATAGGCGATCCGGTCTGCGGGATAGTCCGGATCGACCGGGACATAGGCCGCTCCGGCTTTCTGGATACCGATGACCGCCGCGATAAACTCTTTTACTCTGTCCATCCGCACCGCGACAAAGCTGTTTTCCTTCACACCGGAATCCAGAAGTCCGGCCGCAATGCAGTCCGAGGCCTGATCCAGTTCCCGGTAGGTATAGCTTCCTTTGCTGTCCACAACAGCTGTACTGTCCGGCGTCTTCCGGACCCAGGACCGGAACAGGTCGATCCAGGTTTCCTCTTTATCATAAGCGAGGTCCTCTCCCTTCGACAGGGCAAGAATCTCTTTTTCTTCCTCTTCGCTTACCAGGCGGACATTCCTGACATATTCTTCCCGGGTCAGTCCTTCCGCCGCATTCTTTACGGCCGAGGCAAAGCGGAGCATCTCTTCTTTCCCGTACAGGGTTCCGTCATATTCCACCTCCAGGAGATAATCCTTCCCTTCCGGCAGAGCCGTCACGGTGACCGGAAGCTTCGCCGTATCCTGGGAGAGACCGGTCACCTTACAGCCTTCCGTATCTCCCCAAAGACCGACCTGATAGATAAACATCATCTCCGCACGAAGACCGTGTCTCTCCACGAAGCTTGTATACGGATAAAACTCCATCGCATAGCTTTCCTGCAGCTGCGCATGCACGGCGCGGACATACTCTTCGGATGTCAGATCCGCGCTGTCCACGGTGAAGACGGGCAGGGTACGGACGAACATGCCCACGCAGCCGTTCAGCTCCACGCCGGCACTCCGGCCGTTGCTTACCGTGCTGTACATCGCCTTCTCTTCTCTTGTGAGACGGTGGACCGCCTCCGCGAAAGCCGCCTGCAGGAAGCTTCCGGGCGTCACGCCGCAGCGCGCACAGAAGCTGTCGATCCTGTTTCCGCTGACCGTCGCGTACACCTTGTTCCCCGGGACACCGTCCGGCTTCCCGGCTGCAGGAAGGCTCGCCGCTTCCGCCTCCGAAGCAAGTTGGTCAAAGCGTTTCTCCGCCTCGGTCCATGCTTCGCCGTCCTTCAGCCCCTGTTCGTAGAGGGCCAGATCCCAGGCGGTCACCGTCTCCGGCTCTGTGCCTTCTCCGGCAAGGATCTTCCTCAGGTCCCCGAGGAACACATCGATCGACATTCC
>CAMOUV010000167.1 GCA_946626695.1 uncultured Blautia sp. | reverse complement strand
TAGACTTCCCCGAGATGAGCCTTACATTCCCGGGCATACCAGTCTCCTTCCACAAAAGTGGTATAGGGATTCCATTTTGTAAAGCGGCTGTTCGGAATCCGGCATTCCCAGATCCCCTCCCCTGTTTTCTTCCAGTCCTTCACTTCCTCCGCACCCGAGATCACGGCCTTCCGGGGCTCCTTGCTCCGGTAGACGATCCGCTTCTCTTCGGTTCCGGCATGGACCGGATGTACATGCTCCCGGTACATACCGGGATACACGACTACTTCATCTCCGGGCAGAGCGATATCCGCCGCTTCCTGAATCGTCAAAAACGGAGCTTCTTCGGTGCCTTTCCCATGGGAAGCCGCAGTCCGGTCAACATAATAGATCATATGGCTGTTCCTTTCTTTCACACTGATATTTACTTTCCGTACCGTATCATGGCATCCACGATCTCCGGACACCGAAGCTCCCCGGATTCCCGGTCGATGATGCCGAAGATCTCTCCGTCCCCGGAGAAAGCTCCGTTGTCCCACCAGATCACCGGGATCCCGCTTGCCTTAGCGTACGCTGTAAAGAAAGCGGCATGATCGATCCGGGCGGTGAGATTTCCATCCTTATCCACCGATCCCATCTCGTCATTGATCACCGGAATTCCGTTGGCTACGAACTTCTCGAAGATTCTGTCAAAAATGGAAGCGATGTCCCGGGTGTCTCCTTTGTTTTTCGCCGAAAAAGCAGCGGTCCCGGTCTTGTTAAGAGCAAATTCATACGGCGTGTAGGCGTGGAAGGATACCATAATCCGGTGATCGTTCTCTTCCGGATCCTCCGGCAGGACAAAAAGATCGCTCAGGACGCTTTCCGGACTGCCGCAGTACCCCGGGACCAGCAGATACCGGGTTTTGTTTTCTCCGTCTGCTGCCCGCACCGTATCCACGAAATCCTGGTTCAGGACATTGATGCAGTTGAAGGCATCCTGGATATCCGGATCCGCCGTGTTCGGCTGCCATTCGTAGGTGTGGCCGACCAGGCGCGGCTCATTCATCGATGCAAAGATCAGATGCTCATCGTACTCCGCAAAGCGGTCCGCCACCTGCTCCCAGATCCTTTTGACATACTTTTCCGACTGCTCCAGATGTGCGCTGTCCGGGAACAGGGCATTCGCAGCCAGCTCATTGTCGTGATGGATATTCACGATCACATACATGCCTTCCGCAAACGCATAGTCGACGATCTCCTGTACACGGTCCAGCCATGCTTCCGAAATGGTATAATCCGCATCCACATGATTGTGCCAGGAAACAGGGATCCGCAGTGTGTCAAACCCGGCCTCATGGACCGCATGGATCAGCTCCGAAGTCGTCTTCACATGCTGCCAGGCCGTCTCCGTCTTCATCTCATCCCCCATAAGAGGATCCGTGAAAGCGTCCATGGTGTTCCCCAGGTTCCATCCGATGGTCAGACCGCGGCTGAACCGGAGAGCTTCCGTATCCGGTATTTCTCTCTCCGGGATCGCGGAAAGATCGATGAGCTCTTCGGAGGCAGCGATCATCTCCTCCGGCGCGTCTGTCACATCGATGGTGATGTCATCGATAAAAATGTCCGCCGCTCCGTCGGTCTCCAGATAGAGGGAAGCGGACGGCCAGTCGGAGGGGATCTGCACAGAAGCTTTCAGCCCGGTCCATTCTCCGTCCGAAGGAATCCTCGCCAGCTCCAGTGCCTCCTGGCTTTCCACACCGAGGACGATCTCTTTGTCCTGTGTCTTTACGAACATCGAAATATCGATCGATGCACCGATATACGAATTGATCTCCTTTTTCACCGTGGCATCCGGCTCGGAACGCTGCACCCGCAGGGCAAATCCGATCACAGCATCCTCCGTGTGATTTTCGGTGTTCACAAGGACCAGCGCGGACTGATGACCGGCACCGCGGCTGTAAAAGCCCACGGAATCCGGCGGTACGGTGACGGTCGTCCCGTTCTCTTTATAGGGTTCAAAATCAATATGCTCAGAAAGAGAAGAGCTTTCTTTCCCCACAGCTTCCAGAGCGAACGGTTCACCTTCTGCCGCCATGACGACCGCATCGAAGGCCGGCTTTGTCTCCAGATCTCCGCGGAACAGGAGCGGATTGGCTCCCTTCCGCCAGGAGGCGTCATCGGTCAAACCCCAGAAGGTGACGGAGGCCAGATTGACGCCGCTTTCTTTCTCTTCCTTCAGCCGACCGAAGAAATCGTAGTAAAACTGCGCCTGTTTATACTCTCCCTGCTCTCCGGAGGCGGTTTCTCCCACATCCAGCTCCGTGATATGCACCAGGCCCACTGCCGAATCGTATCGCTCCAGGGCTTTCATATACTGATCGATATTCTGCGTGTCATCCAGATGGCCCTGCATGCCGATGCCGTCCACCAGCCCGTCACCGAAGATCGTCCCGTCTCCGTCTTCGGGAAGGATGTCACTGTGCACCATCTCATGACCGGCATTGTAAGCATCCTCCGTCAGGAACCGGATGATCGTATCGCAGCGGGCTGTATACCACTCGTTGTAATCGTTGTAGAAAAGCTTTGCACGGATCGCTGAAAGATCATCCTTCTCCGGATCCAGGCCATACAACTCTGCATAGGCTTCGGAATACCGGATCTGGGCTTCCCGGGCGAACAGAAAGCTGTAATACAGGAATTCCGGGCCGATGATCTTGTACCAGTAACTGCGGCGCAGCCCGTCTTCTTCTTTCTCATCCGTCGCTTCGTTCACCACATCCCAGGCGTAGATCACATCCGCGAACCCCTGGGCATAGGTATATTCCGTCAGACCGTAAATATACGTCCTCAGCCGTTCGATCAGCGTCTCCCGGTCCACAAGGCACTCCTCATCCAGTGTATCATTTTCATTCCAGGTGATTCTGCCTCCCGAAGTGGCCTTATATTCCTTTGCAAAAATGGCCGGGTTCACCTGACTGTGCCAGACCATCACATGCCCCCGTACCGGCATCTGATTCTCTCTGGCCCAGATAAGCAGTTCCTCTGCCGCCGGATCCACCTTGAAAAGGGTTCCGGAGGAAGGATCGAAATTGTAGGCCGGCTTGAATTCGTTTCCGAAGGTCATGCTGTTGAAGCTTTCCCGGATCAGCTGTTCCTTGGCTTCATTGCCGATCTCCGCCGTGGGATCGTTCCAGTGGTCGATGGCCTGCACAGCCACGCCGATCCGGAAATCATCTTCATACAGTTCCTTCAGTTTTTCATATCCGGAAGTATCCGCATAGGATGTGGCTGCCTGTGTCTGCACGGCGGTTCCTCCTGCCATCATTGCCGGCAGCACGGCTGCCATAAGCAGCGCTGCCGCTCTTATCCAACCTCTCATGTCTCGTCTCCTCCTGAAAAGGTGAACTCATAAAAATCAAATACAGCGCCGGGGAGAAACAGAAATGTCACATTCCAGATGCCTTTTCGAAGCCTCAGCGGGAAAGACCGTGTCTCCGGTCCTTCTGCACAGAAGGCAAAATCCAGGATCTCCCTTTCTTCAACAGGTTCGTTCAGTCCTGACTGCGCCTTTCCTTCCGGATCCTACACGTCCACAGGCGTCATCCGCAGATGGATGGAACAGGACGGATCCTTCGTACATCCTTTGAGATCGATCCGGTTGACTCCTGTCCCGCCAAAGTTCATTTCTTTATAGAGAAGGGAAACATTGTTTCCGATCTCCCGGACAGCGGTTCCTTCCCGGATAAAGCTGTCCCCGTAGATCTCCGATACATCTCCGGCCGCAAATGTGCGTTCGCTGCACAGAAGCCTTTTAAATACAAAACCGCGGATGTGCATCTTCTGCCATACCCGGAAGCTGATCGCGGTGATCCCCTTCACCGGCCTCAAAAGAGTCCATGTCTCCGGCTGATACACATTGTAAATACTGGGCTTGCAGTAGACGGTCGACAGGAGCAGCTCCGATCCCTCTTCTCCGGGAATCCCTTCCCAGATCTCCAGCGGATACTCTTCCCCGCTCAGAGTAAAGATGGGCACTGTGATCTTCCTGGCTCCCCGCAGCCCGAAATCGATCCCCTCAAAGGTGATCACCGTCTCCTGATCTCTGGCCGTAGCGGCTCCTTTGTCGTTGCCGGCCGTTACCTCTCCTTTACAGGAGGTATACAGACAGCCGGCGATCTCTTTGTATGGATCCAGATACGCCCGGCCAAGGCCCTCGGCCGTAAATTCCAGTTCCGAAATGATGCGGATCCCCTGCGTACCGCTTTTTGACATACA
>CAMOUV010000166.1 GCA_946626695.1 uncultured Blautia sp. | reverse complement strand
ATTCCGCTGACTTTGTTTTCCTTCAGATAGGCAGCCATGGCATCCAGGTCTCTTCGCACAGCCTCCGACAGGATGTGCAGCTCTGCGCCGGCGGAAAGAGCCCACACGATATCATTGACGGATGCATCAAAGGAAAAACTCGGGTGATGGGCATGAACGCTCTCAGACGTAATACCGTAGCATTTGATTCCCCATTCCACCAGCGCTCTGACGGCGCTGTGCCTCAGCACCGTACCCTTGGGCAGACCGGTGGAACCGGAGGTGTAAATCATATAGGCAATGCCGTCCGTTTTCGCCCGGTTGACCGGCGGTGCATCCTTGCAGCGCTCCCGGATTTTTCCGAGGCGGTCCCGGGTAATGACAAATTTTGCATCCGAATTATCCAGCATATAGCGGATCCGCTGCTCCGGATAGTCGGGATCGATCGGGACATAGGCCGCGCCCGCTTTCTGGATTCCCAGCACGGCGGCGACAAACTCCTTCACACGCCCCATTTTAATGGCAACAAAGCTGTCTTTTTCGATTCCCTCCTTCAGGAGCCATGCGGCAAGACTGTCGGAGATGCGGTCAAGTTCCCCATAGCTCATGCGGCTGGTGCTGTCGACCACGGCAGTTTTGTCCGGATTCCGGCGTGCGTGCTCCCGGAAGAGATCCACCCAGGTCTTACTGGTATCATAGACCAGCGCTTCTCCCCGGGACAGTGCAAGGATTTTCTCCTCCTCTTCCCCGTTCAGCATGGAGACGTCCTTCATCTTCTCAGCCGTGACCAGGCTGAGCGCTGTCTGTCCGATGGCGGAGGCCAGCGTCTCCATGTCTGTCCGGCCGTAACGGGTTCCGTCATATTCCAGCGTGATGACATAGCTGTCTTCCGCCGGACTGATGGTGATGGAAACAGGGAATTTGGCAGCGTCAAGGAACAGCGGGATGGACTTAAGCCGGTCATCCGCATCGGAGGCGTTCTGTACGCCGTCCTGAAAACCGAAGAAGATTTCCGCCTGAATCCGGTGTTCTTCCACCAGCCGGGTGTAGGGATAGTCCTCTCTGGCAATGGTCTCCTGCAGCTGCTGATAAATCTCTCTGACATAGTCGGCCGCCGGCCTGTCTCCGTCTTCTTCGCCCTTCACCACCGCCGGCAGTGTCTTGACAAACATTCCCGCAGCATTCAAAAGCTCCGGATCCGCGGATCTTCCGTTGCTGATGGTGGCAAAAAGCATCTTTTCCTGCCTTGTGATCCGCTTTAACACCTCCGCCACGGCAGCCTGCATGAAGCCGGCCGGTGTGACATGATGCTCCTGGCAGAATCGGTCGATCCCCTGTGCATCGATTCTGGAGACGCAGTAGCCAAAGGGGCGGCCGTCGGGCACGGCAGAATCAGGATATACCGCCGTCTCCGCTCCGGCCACAAGCTCGCCGAACCAGGCCTCATCCTCCGAAAAACGGTCTGAGTTCCTGTAGTCTTTTTCATACTGCGCATAATCACAGGCCGTGACGGTCTCTCTGCTGATCTCTCCTCCGTCATAGGCGGTAAGAATATTCTGCAGCAGCAGTTCATAAGTCAGGCCGTCGCAGATGATATGATGAATATCACTGAAAAGCCACGTCCGGTTTTCAAAGGAAATGACTTCAAAGCGGCAGAGCCCGCCCTCCAGCAGGTTGAAAGGACGCACCTTTTCCTGGAAAAAGCCGATCTCCGGTTCTTTATCAAGAACGGTATACGCGACCGACGTCTCCTCGTCCTGCAGCATCTGCACCAGATCCCCGTCTTTATAACCGAAGCGGGTGTTCAGGTAAGGATGGTTGTCCAGCACGGTTTTGACCGCGCGGACAAGCCTTTCGGCATCCATGTTCTTACATTCATACAGATACGGAATATTATAGGACGTGCTCTCCCGGTTTTTCTCCCAGGCAAGATAGATTCCGCGCTGGTTCTCCGTAATAGGACAGCATTTCCCGGTTCCCGCGGCTGCCGCCTGCGTCAGATGAAATACCGGCGTTTTTTCCTCATTCTCCAGGATCTCTGCGATCCGGCTGATCGAAGGCGTCTGCATCAGTTTCCGGACCGTGATGGATCTGCCCAGGCCTGCCTTGATCTCCGCGGCAAAATGCATCAGCATGATGGAGCTCATTCCCAGACTGACCAGATCATCCGTCACGCCGAATTCACCGATATCCAGATTCTTTTTCGCAATCGCGATCAGCTGCTCCTCCAGCTTTGTCCGGGGCCGTGTGATCTCCTCATCTCTGCCCGAAGCCGCCGGAAGCGCTCTTCTGTTGATCTTTCCGCTGGGCGTAAACGGCATCTCGGAAAGATGCACAAATACAGCCGGAATCATATAGGATGCCAGCGTCTCTTCCATAAATGCTTTCAGCGCCGCCTCATCGACAGTGCTGCCGTCTTCCGTGCAGTAGTACAGGATCAGCCTGTCATTCTGCACCGCTGCCGCCGCAAGGCGAACGCCCTCATAATGAGCGGCGCAGGCCTCGATTTCTCCCAGCTCTATTCTGTAGCCGCGCAGCTTGATCTGATTGTCGGCTCTTCCCAGGCATTCCACCTGGCCTTCTTCGTTATATCTTCCCAGATCCCCGGTATGATACATCCGAAGGCCTTCGACAAAGGGGCATTTTTCAAAGCTCTGCGCCGTTTTTTCCGGGAGCTTCCGGTAGCCCACGCCCGCCTGGGGACCGGCATAGCAGATTTCTCCCGCCACGCCCCGCGGCAGAAGATTGCCGTTTCTGTCGATAATGAAAATGTATCCGTTTGCCATGGGGCGTCCGATGGGAATCCTGCTGTAATCCCTGTTCGGATCCAGATCATAGAGCGCTATGATATCCGTACACTCCGTGGGCCCGTAAGCATTCGTAATTATATAGGGATGACCCGCCTGAATATCCGTCAGCGCTTCCCCGCCCAGAGAAATAAACCGCATATGCAGGTCATAGTCGCTGACCAGCATCTTTCCGATGGTGGTGGTAAAGCTTCCTCCCGTGATCCGGTTCCTTTCCAGGAACGCATAAATATCATCCGGTTCTCTCCGGATGGCTTCGGGCATGATAAATAAAGCTGCCCCGACAGCCAGCTGCGGATAAAGATCTTCAATATGCCCGTCGAAGGAGAAGGATACGTGATGGCTGATCCGGTCTTCCCCGGTCACTTTTCTGTGCTTCTTTACCGCATACACATAGTTCAGAAGGGACCGCTGGGTGATCGATACACCCTTGGGCTTTCCGGTGCTGCCGGAGGTGTAGATCATATAGGCAAGGCAATCCGGCTCGGCCAGATTGATCCTGCCATGCGCCTGCCCTCTCGTCTTTGCAAGGATCTCCTTTACCTTCTCCTCTGTCAGCACCATTCTGGCATCGGAGTCCTCCAGCATATACCGGATCCGCTTCTCCGGATAGGCGGGATCCACAGGTACATAGGCAGCACCCGCCTTGTGGATTCCGACCACGGTAATCACAAATTCCTTTACCCGGTCCATCTTGACGATCACAGGATCATTTTTCTGTACGCCCTGGGCGATCAGCCATGCGGCAATGCGGTCGGATTCCTCATCCAGCCGGGCATAACTGCACTGCCCTGACGCATCCTTGACTGCCAGAGCGCCGGGACGGGCGTCCACGGTTCTGGCAAAGAGATCCAGCCAGGTCTCTTTTGCATCGTATGCCAGCTTCTCTCCGCCTGACAGGGCAAGCACATCCGCCCTGTCTTCGGAATTCAGCCTGTCAAGCCGGCAGAGCGGTCTGTCAGGCTGTGCCGCCATCCCCTCCACCAGTGTTTTAAACAAACGGAGAACCCTTGTGATCTCCTCTCTCCTGTAAAGCCGGCGGTCGAAAGCGATATTCAGAACAAGCGCTCCCTCACGGAGATACAGGGAGGGAATGATGCTGTCAAAAAGCTCCTCCTTCGTATATACGGGCTTTAAGGCATCGGCGGAAGGGCCGCCGTCCGTGTCATAGTTTTCAAATGTAAGAACTGTCTGCAGCAGATTGCTTCCCAGTTCTGTCTGCTGTTCTATCCGCTCCAGCGGGCAGAAATCATAAGCACCGCTTTCGTCCGCCTGCCTTCTGAGCTCCGCAAGCGCTGTAAACGCCGTTGTTTCTTTCTCTGTTTTTACTCTGACCGGTACAGAGTTGATGAAGAGGCCGACCATCCTGCTGACATCGACCTTTGTATTGCCCCTGCCGGACACCACTTTGGCAAATACCACATCTTCGCAGTTGCAGTACGTCTGAAGCACCAG
>CAMOUV010000165.1 GCA_946626695.1 uncultured Blautia sp. | reverse complement strand
GGAAAGCTGATCCGGAATATACGGATTACAAATACTGGAAGAGTAATGGCTGGATTGATAAGAAAAGACCGTGGAAATAATGAAAAGGCGCGTTTATCAGGAGAAGCACAACAAGAACGCCTGGACAGACAATGATTATGTGAGATAACAAGATGAGTGATGACCCACAGCAGATCAGATTGGATTCTGCTGTGGGGCATTTTTTCTTTACTGATAAATGCCGGCTGATGTGAAAAACGACGTTTGCTGCTTCTGTTTTACGTAATGCGTCCTGTGTGATACAATACATATGTACAGAGTATGAAACCATCCGGACTGTTACGAAAAGATTGGAGAAAGAAAATGAAAAATACGGTGACACGTACTCGTTCGATGCAAATAACCGCAATGGCCTTATTGGTCTGCCTTCTGGCAGGAAGCACAGTGAGAGGAGCTGAAACGTCCGCACATAGTCCGATGTCCTATAAGTATAATGCAATGGAGACCATGTATCTGGCCGGAGTCCGCGAGGCAGCATATCAGGAAGGGTGCAGTTATACCCTGTACGATCCGGAAGGGGATGAGATTCCGGAGCTGTTTGTTCTTAGAAAAAACGCAGACAGTAAGACTCTTGAGGTATATGGTTATGATGAAGGATCAGGGGCGCCATTACTGGAACAGACGCTGAAAGGTGACGAATGTGATGCCTTTATAGAGAATCTTCCGGATCAGGGAGAAGGACTTATGTGGGCAGATGATACCCAATGGGCAGACAGCAGTATCTTCGGCGTCGCCCTTGAGACCGGCAATCCCGGTGCTGAAACCGATTATTATCTTTACTCCGGCTTTGACTGGCTGTCCGCACAGCAGATCGAGAAAGCCGGAGATACCGTGAATTCGATAGGAGATCAGAAACAGCTGGTCAAGGAAAAGAAGGAACAGATGTTCATGGACGAAGATAACTTCCAGGGAGAGGATATCCAGCGAGTCCGTGATTATTATGAGCTGGCTTCGGACTGGGAAAAACGAAACCGGGACGGTGCAGACCCGGTCATCAAATATCTGGATGCTGCGAAGAATATTTCCTCACTTGAGGAAATGACGGATTTTCTGACCGATCCGGAGGCAGATCCGTTCTGCACCTTTATTAGCACAACGGTGACATTGAATGAGGAAGATACATCGGAGTGGGCGGTTGCGATCGGGGAGGATACTTTCTCAGTCCTGCCCAGAATCTATCACAATGAAGATCGTGAATCCATCGAAAGCGTGCGTACAGACTGTGATGTACAGGCAAGATATGTCCTGAAAGAGGCTGGATATGAGACGGATGAAATCGACCGGATCATGTCGGAGTGCTTCGAAGTGGAGGAACGTCTGCTTCCATATGCATGGCCGGCAGAGAACGAAGAAGAGGATGAATTGTACGGATTTCTTCCATATGATACCGTGACCGGAGTATGCACGAATTTTCCATTGAAGCAGATTCTGAGTGCCTATGCGGTCACCGGAGGAAATATAAAGCTGTACTATCCGGAATATCTGAGACAGCTGGATCTTCTGTATGTTGAGGAGAATCTTTCACTCCTGAAATCCTACATCATAGCCCATACTGCCTGGGAAGCCTGTGGGTATCTGGATTTGAAGGCAGCCGTTTTTGCAGAAAATATCGGGACCGGATCCGGTGAAGGATCCGGGAAAGAAGCCATGGAGAACCTGAATGACCGTTATAGAGAAGAAGCTCTGAGTGAGCGGGGACTGCTCGGTGTTGCTGAAGAAAATGCATACATGACCTTTTATGCGGATCCCGAAATCCGTTCGGATCTGACAGCTTTGGTCATTGAGATCAAGGACACATTCCGGGAGATGCTGTTAAACGAAGAATGGATGTCCGAAGCAGGAAAAGCAGCTGCAGTCGAAAAACTGGATGCTATGACTTTTTCGGTTCTGATGCCGGATACCCTGATCGACAGCTCTTATCTTACCGTTGACACGGAAGGGACATATCTGGATGCGTATGCCAGGCTTTATACGGCCAACAAGATCCATAATGGTTCCTTTGCAGGCAAAAAACATGAAGCAGGGGAGTGGCGGTATGATCTGAGACCGGACTGTGCCAGCTCCGTAGACAATGCGTTTTATTACGGAGCCTTTAACCAGTTTTTTATCCTTGCAGGATTTATAACGGATGATGTGTACACAGTGGATATGTCCAGGGAAGAAAAACTCGCACGGATGGGTGAGATCATCGGGCATGAGCTTACGCATGGTTTTGATCCGAACGGGATCGCCTATGATAAAAACGGCAATAAAGTTGCTTCAGAGGATAATCCATGCGGATGGATGCCTGCGGAAGACTACGAAGCCTTCCAGATAAAAGCGCAGAAAATAGCCGATTATTTCGACCGAATCGTCCCGTTTCCGGGGTACAGATGCCCCGGCTCTATTGTGTGGGGAGAAGCCGCAGCGGACCTGGGGGGCATGAGTATCTGCCTGAAGATAGCAGAAAAAGAAGAAAGCTTTGACTACGATCTGTTCTTCCGCGCACATTCACTGCTCTGGCTGAAACAGACGACGCTGATCGGGGAACAGTCCGCAATTTATGATGAACATCCGCTCAGCCACCTTCGCATCAATACGACTGTACAGCAGTTTGATGAATTCTGCGAGACATACAGTGTAGAGGAAGGGGATCTTATGTATCTTGCTCCGGAAGACCGGATCCTGATCTGGTGAACCGGCAGTGAGGGGCAGAAGATAATAACTGGATTTATAAGGAAGACCATGGAGATTGGTAGTGTCAAATAGACTATGAAAACAGGTATTCCAAAGAGAACCTGCCAGCATAATGATTACTTCTGCTCTCCGGCAGGTTCCTGGAACTGTTATATGCAGGGATGATCCGGCTTACGCCGTTGTGCCCACCCCATTCAGGGCATGACAACGGAACGCTTTCGTCCCACCCCGGACAACGGCGTGAGCATCTTTACCAGGGAAGCAATCCTGTTGCTGCCGATGCCCCGGTAGTATTCGGCGGTGTATTCTTCCTTAGAGATATTGTCCGGCTTCTGTTTGGTGAGAAGGTCCACCGCAGTCCTGATCTCCTCAGAGAACGGCAGTTCATCCGGTAAAACCCCGCAGTCTTCACAGACATCGTGGAGAAGAATAACCGCGAGGATCGCATCCTCATTGATTCCCATAGACTGGGCATGACAGGCCATCATCAGGGGATGGGAGATATAGGGGATTTTAGCATCGGAGAATTTTGGCTTCTTGCGAAGCTGATCCTTATGTTTCTCACGGGCATAATACAGAGCCTTGTAGGTTTCGCGCAGCCCTTTGATTTCGGCAATGGTTTTCAGCCTGGTGAACATATATGCTGATCTCTCTTTTGGATCGTTGACTCCGGAGATGGATTATTTTACTTTATAGGAATAGAAACGAAAGACATCTTCCTGGCGGAGGGTGTCTTTTCATATATATTGATATGGCCGGGATCGGTACTCCGGTCAGTAAAGGCCGGAAACAGGAACCCCCACTCCACGGAAATCATGTCATATTCCTTTCCAAGCGGCCCGACCGTGCATATCAGGAAATCGTATACTTCCTCCGACTCCCACAGTCTTTCCTTGTCGGATGCTTTTACAGGGATGTCATAACATCCGTGGTACAGAAAGATACCGTAGTCCGTTTCACTTTTATACTGTCCGGCGATGAGCTCGCAGAATGTGTCCACCAGGGCATCGTTTTTCAGTCTGCAGTCCCGGAGTCCCATCAGCAGCTGATACATCTGACGAGACGCCGGATCTTTTCCGGGAAAAGCATATTTTTTCAGCTGCCGGTTTGTTTCGGAAAAAGGTATCGTCTTTGCAATCCGAAGCTTTTCTTCTGTTTCCGCAGCAGACAGCTTCAGAAAACCGGTATTAAAGCTCCCGTCGCAGTATCCATCCGCGTCCATGTAACTGCCGGCAATACGGTCAAAACAGTTTCGTGAGCGCGTCATTCGACGGGTCAATTCCAACATATCTTCGCGGTTGATCATGATTCCTTACAGTCCTCACTTTTATTCTTATGCATTGCAGTCCTCTGTTTTCCTATCAGCATTGCTTTTAAGCTCTCCTATTATAAAATAAAAAAGCTTTTCTTTCAATGCATACCGCACTTTAATGCTTCAGAGCGTTAAAAGTACATTTTTGTGTCAGCTTCGTGTAATACGATAAGAGCAGTAAAACAGAAGGAGACAATACGAAAATGATAGGTATTTTGTTTTTCATGGCTGCTTTGTCGTG
>CAMOUV010000164.1 GCA_946626695.1 uncultured Blautia sp. | reverse complement strand
AAATCCGCGGAGGCGAAGAGCGGCCTCCGTTCCCAGATCACCGGTGCCAAGGATGGTGATCCGGCTGCCGCGGATGGATCGGATGGGCAGATCACGGGTCCATTTCCGGTCCTTTACGATCCGGTCATAAGCCGGCTTTTTCCGGAGCAGCTCGAGCAGGACCATCACTATGTGTTCCGAAATGGTGACGCCGAATGCGCCTGCGGAATTGGTGAGAAGCTGATTTTCATACAGAGGAAGGCCGGTCTTCAGCACATAATCCACCCCGGCCGAGGTACAGCAGATCCAGCGGGCTTCTCTGGCGGCAGCCATCAGCCGGGTACCGCCGCAATAGAGGATCTCTGCATCGGCGGCTTCGTTGAGGGCATCGTCTTCATGATCAAAAAAGAGGGCTTTATATCCATAACCGGTGGCTGTCCGGGCGATGGTTTCTTTGTTTTTTTCGGTTAGAGCGCCGCATGCGGCTATGATTTTTTTCTCCATAAAAATACCTCCTGCAGACTATTCTATCATCAGACCGTTGATTGTGAAACGGTATATTTCATGGTTTTGGAAATGGGAGGAATGGAGAAATCAGGAGGGAAGCGGATCCTTTGGGCGGTTGCGGTTCCTTCCTTCTTCTGTTATGATGTATAGTCGGAAACGAGTAAAAGCACAGGGTCTGTGTTTACGACAATGCGAGACAAGATGGAAACGGAGTTAAAATGAAAACAAAAGAACAGCTGAAGGATATGCTGCGGTCGATCGACCACAAAGGATATCCTCAATATAAGTCTCTTCGCGGCGAATACCGCTTTGCGGATTATATTCTTTCCATAGACCATGTCCAGGGTGATCCCTTTGCTTCGCCGTCCCATCTGCATGTGCGGATGGCCCATGCGGTCTGCGGTTTCCCGGCGGAGTATTATCAGGGAGAACCGGCAAGGACCGCACTGGAAGATTTTCTGCTGCGGCGCTTCGGGGAGGCCGTGCGGCAGTTTTCCTTCCAGGCGAAGGGCTCCGGGAAAAGCGGCCTGATCTCGGTCAGCAGCTGCACCCAGGAGATCCTGAAGCGGAGTGCCTGTGAGATTACGGAAAAAGAAGTGATTGTCCGGTTCCATGTCGGGTTTCCGGCAAACGGGCGTACCATCAACGCGGGAGAGCTGGACAGGATCCTGTTCACCTTCCTGCCCCAGGCGGTCCGGAAAGCCTTGTTGTACAGGAACCTGGATCCCGGAAAGCTGAAAAGACAGATCGAGCTGGCGGAGGATCAGGCCTGGATCCGGAACTATCTGAAAGAGAACCGCCTTGCGGCCTTTGTGGCGGACGGTGCCGTGCTGCCCAGGGAGAGCGGCGTGTCGGACCGGCCCATGAAAAAAGCCGTTCCGTTTACTTCTCCCGAAACCCTTCGTAGGACGCTGGAGCTTCCCCATAAAGGCCGGATCACCGGAATGGGGATCCCGGAGGGGATCACCCTGATCGTGGGCGGCGGGTACCATGGCAAATCGACGCTTCTGGACGCGCTGCAGATGGGCGTTTATTCTCATATCGCGGGAGACGGACGGGAATATGTCATCACGGAGGATTCGGCGGTCAAGCTGCGGTCCGAAGACGGACGGTTTGTCAAAGATGTGGATGTTTCCCTGTTTATCAACCATCTGCCCAGCGGAAAGGATACCCGGAGCTTCAGCACCGAGGACGCCAGCGGAAGCACTTCTCAGGCGGCAGGAATCATGGAAGCGGTGGAAGCCGGCAGCCGGCTTTTCCTGATGGACGAGGATACCTCCGCCACCAACTTTATGGTGCGGGATGCCTTTATGCAGAGGGTGATCGCCCGGGAAAAGGAGCCGATTACGCCGTTCCTGGAGAGAGCCGAGGATCTTTTTGCGAAAGCCGGGATCTCAACGATCCTGGTGGCGGGAAGCTCCGGCGCTTTTTTCCATATTGCGGATACGGTCATCCAGATGGACAGCTACGTGCCGGTGGATATCACCGAAAAGGCAAAAGCGCTCTGCCGGGAATATCCCATCAGCAAGGACCGGCCCGGAGAATTCATTCTGCCTGAAAGCCGCCGGGTCATGACAAAGGACCAGACGGTTCATATCACCAGGAATTATTATGGGAAATCAACCGGGCAGCCGGAAAGGCTGAAGATCCGGGTCAACGGGACGGACAGTTTTTCGTTGGGAAGGCAGGAGGTGGATCTGCGGTATATCGAGCAGATCACGGACGCCGAGCAGATGCATGCGCTGGCCTGTCTGATGAAATACACGGTGGAAAATCTGACGGACGGGAAAAGAACGCTGGGTCAATGCGCGGAGGAGCTGTACAGCCTTCTGGAAAAACAAGGCTTCGCCCTGCTGTCGGATGGCGGGTATACCTTTGCAGGGCTGGCCATGCCTAGAAAGGAAGAGATTTACAGCTGCCTGAACCGGTACCGGAGACCTTGAGAGGAAAGAGTTTATGAATCGGAAAAAAGGAGTCGCTGCTGCAGCGATTCTGGCTTTGGTTTTTCTGCTCGGTTTTGTACTGCGGCAGAATGCGCAGATAAAGAACGTACAACGGGTCGAAGCGACGGGGTTTGTGATGGATACCGTTCTGAACCAGACCATCTATACAACAGGGGAGGATCCTTCCGGGGAAATTCTGCAGCAGCTTTCGGAGCTGGAAAAGAAAACCCTCTCCTGGACAGAGCCGGAGGCGGAGGTATCGCAGCTGAATGCGGCCGCCGGAACGGCACATAAGGTTTCGGAAGAGCTCCTGCTGTTGCTGGAGAAGACACTGGCCCTGTCGGAAGCCTCCGGCGGCGCCCTGGATCCCACCATGGGGCAGGTGATCCGGCTGTGGGGGTTCGGAGGAGAAAATACCGCTGTTCCGGATCCGGAGGAACTGGCTTCTCTGCTTGAAAAGGTCGATTACAGGAAGGTACAGCTGCAGGAGGGCTCGGTCCTGCTTCCCGAGGGAGTCACCCTGGATCTGGGAGCAGTGGGAAAGGGAGCCGGCTGTGACCGGATTTCGGCTTTTCTGGCGGAACATCAGGAAATTTCGGGGGCGCTGATCAGCCTCGGAAGCAGCAGTATGCTGACCTATGGAGAAAAGCCGGATGGAACGCCCTGGAAGATCGGTATCCGGGATCCCCGTTCGGAGGATCCCGGCGAGTACCTGGGTGTGGCAGAACTGACGGGTCTTCAGTTTCTTTCCACTTCGGGAGATTACGAACAGTTTTTTGAGAAGGACGGTGTCCGTTATCATCACATTCTTGACCCGGAAACCGGATACCCCGCAGACAGCGGGCTGGCCTCTGTGACCGTCGTGGCCGGGAATGGCCTGATTTCTGACGGCCTTTCCACTGCCTGCTTCATTCTCGGCCTGGAAGAGGGGAGGCAGCTTCTGCGCTCTTATGACGCTGCCGGTATTTTTATCACCACGGATGGAGAGATCATAACCGAAGGGGATGTTTCTTTCATTCTTTCCTGAATCCTGAGACCTGACTGCAAAGCAGAACATACAATGTCCTCTTCTTTCGCATCAACATCGGATGAATGACGAGATTTACGTGTTGAGTGGAGTGATCAGCCGGAGAGCACGTAAAAAGAGCCTGGATGGTTGCCTACGATTGCTGGTGAGGGTAAGGAATGCGTCGGAAAACACGTAATCCTTGTATGCGTCAGGAATAATTTGTGGTACAGGCATGGAAAATGGACAGGGTATGAATAAGAAACGCCGAAAATGCCGCCATGTCAAACCGATATTCTTTTTCTTGCGGGAAACGTACATTAGTGGTATTATAGGATAGATTAAGTTTGTCTGGAGGTTAGCTATGAATGTATTTTCAAAGGTCTTCGGCACGCACAGTCAGCGCGAAGTAAAGCGGATCATGCCTCTGGTGGAGAAGACGGAAAGTCTTCGCCCGGAGATGCAGAAGCTGACAGATGAAGAGCTGAAGCATAAAACCATAGAGTTTAAGGAACGTCTTGCCAAGGGAGAGACGCTGGATGATCTTCTTCCGGAAGCCTTTGCGACCGTGCGGGAAGCCGCGGTCCGTGTCCTGGGTATGGAGCATTATCGTGTGCAGATCATCGGCGGCATCATTCTTCATCAGGGGCGTATCGCCGAGATGAAGACCGGTGAAGGTAAGACCCTGGTTTCTACCCTTCCGGCTTATCTGAATGCCCTGGAGGGAAAAGGCGTGCATATCGTAACGGTCAACGACTATCTGGCCAAGCGTGACGCGGAGTGGATGGGCAAGGTCCACGAATTCCTCGGCCTGACGGTCGGCTGCGTTCTGAACGATATGAAGTCCGACGAGCGCCGGGCCGCCTATGCCTGCGATATCACCTATGTGACCAACAACGAGGATGGTTTCGACTATCTGCGTGACAACATGGTCAT
>CAMOUV010000163.1 GCA_946626695.1 uncultured Blautia sp. | reverse complement strand
AATCCTGGATTTTTCGACGGAGCAGGTGGGAGCCCACGGGATCTGCAAGGGGCTCCGGGCGGACTGGAATGACTGCCTGAATCTGGGCGGGGGAGAAAGCGCAATGGTCTCTTATCTCCACTGCTGGGCGCTGGAGAATTTCCTGGAGATGGCAGAATACCGGCGGGATGAATCCCTGATCCGGAAATATACGGAAATCCTTGAAAAGGTGAAACATATCTGTGAGGAGCAGCTGTGGGACGGAGGCTGGTACATCCGCGGGATCACCGCAACGGGCCGCAAGATCGGAACGGCAGCGGATAAAGAAGGGCAGATCCACCTGGAGTCCAACGCCTGGGCGGTTCTGTCCGGGGCGGCTTCGGAAGAGCGGGGCAGAAAAGCCATGGACAGCGTGTATGAGCGGCTGTTTACCCCGTACGGGATCATGCTGAACGGTCCGGCTTATACCGAGAGCGATGAGGAGATCGGCTTTGTGACCCGGGTCTATCCGGGATTAAAGGAGAATGCTTCGATCTTCAGCCATCCGAATCCCTGGGCCTGGGCTGCGGAATGCCGTCTGGGCCGGGGAGACCGGGCGATGGAGCTGTACAATGCGCTGAGCCCGTATCGCCAGAATGACATGATCGAGATCCGGGAGGCAGAGCCCTACTCCTACTGCCAGTTTATCGTAGGCAGGGATCATACGGCTTTCGGACGGGCGAGACATCCCTTTATGACCGGGACCGGCGGCTGGGCCTATTATGCGGCGACTCATCTTATGCTGGGGATCCGGCCGGGGCATGACTGTCTGATCGTGGACCCGTGCATTCCGAAAGCCTGGGATGGCTTTATGGCAGAGAGGACCTGGAGAGAGGCTGTTTTTACCGTCACGGTGCAGAATCCGGAGCATGTGAGCAAAGGAGTAAAAGAAATAATGCTGGACGGAGTGCCGGTCCGGAGGATCCCGGTACAGGAGAAGGGATCCCGGCATGAGGTCCTGGTGATCATGGGAGCTTGAACCGAAGAAGCTGCCGGAGGCGGCTGAGGCTCAGGAGCAGGTGATGCCGGCGGACAGTGAATGTCTGCTTTACGGCGGAAAGGAGAAGACGATGATCCGGTTCGGGACAGGCGGCTGGAGAGCCATTATCGGAGATGAGTTTACAAAAAAGAATATCCAGATCCTGGCTAAGGCGATGGCAGAGAAAATGAAGAGAGAGGGCGTTTCGGATCAGGAATTCTGCATCGGGTATGACCGTAGATTTTTGTCGAAGGAAGCGGTAAAATGGGCCTGTGAGGTTTTGGCCGCAGAAGGGATCCGGGTCAGCTTTGTGGACCGGTCTTCTCCGACGCCGCTGATCATGTACTATGTGATGGCCCATGATCTGCCCTATGGGTTTATGGTCACTGCCAGCCACAATCCGGCAGTCTATAACGGGATCAAGGTGTTTACCCGGGGAGGCCGGGATGCGGATGAGGAGCAGACCCGGGAGCTGGAAAAGGATATCGACCGGATCGAAGCAGGACTGGCTGTGGGAAAAAACATAGAGACGATCCCTTATGAAGAGGCATTGGAGAAAGGGCTTGTCAGAGAATTCAATCCGCTGAATGATTATATTGACAGTATTCTCAGCCAGATCAACATCGAAGCGATCAAGAAAAGAGGACTGCGGATCGCGCTGGATCCGATGTACGGGGTCAGCCAGACTTCTCTCCGGACGATCCTTTCCATCGCCCGCTGCGAGGTGGAGGTGATCCATGACCGCCATGACACCCTGTTTGGCGGCAGGCTGCCCGCCCCGAACGAGAGAACCCTCCGTCAGCTGCAGAATTATGTGACGGACCGGAGCTGTGATATCGGGATCGCGACCGACGGAGATGCAGACCGTCTGGGGGTGGTGGATGACGAGGGTACCTTCATGCATCCCAATGATATCCTTTCTGTTTTGTATTATTATCTGCTTAAGTACAAAAAATGGTCCGGTCCGGTGGTCCGGAACGTTGCCACGACCCACCGGCTGGACCGTATCGCGGAAGCATTCGGGCAGAAATGCTATGAGGTTCCGGTAGGCTTTAAATATGTTTCTTCCAAAATGGCGGAAACCGGGGCGATCATCGGAGGAGAATCCTCCGGAGGTCTGACGGTCCGGGGACACATTCAGGGAAAGGACGGCATTTACGCCGCGTCCCTGATGGTGGAGATGATCGCCGTGACCGGACAGAAGCTTTCGGAAATCATGTCGGAAATCCGTTCTGAATTCGGAACATTGTTCATGGTGGAACGGGATTATCGTTTTTCCCCGGAGAGAAAGCAGGCGATCCGGAAGGTCCTGCTGGAGGAGAAGGCTCTTCCGCAGCTTGAAGCGCCGATCGAAAAGGTGTCCTATCTGGACGGGTGTAAAGTGTATTTCCGGGACGGAGGATGGCTGATCTGTCGTTTTTCCGGAACCGAGCCGCTTCTCCGTATTTTCTGTGAGATGGGGACGAAGGAAGAAGCGGAAGCGATGACAAGAAAATTTGAAGAGTTTCTCAGTCTGTAGAAATAGGGCCGTATACGGCCGGGAAAGGAGTGCCTGTGACAAAAGTGAGATCCATCCGGCAGCGGATCGTCCAGATGATCCTTCTGTACTGGGCGCTTCCTTTTATTGTGCTGATCTCGCTGCTGGGATGGTATATGAGCAGAAAGGAAGAGAGTGAGGGGCTTTCCCGTCTTGCCGAGCAGCTCCGGATGAACAACCAGATCTGCATTGAGCGCGTGGACAGCGCCCTTCGGGATTCGCGGCAGGCCACCTATGACCGGACTCTTTACGAATACTATTCCGCGTACCGCAAGGGAACCGTGAGCTACACCGCCACATACAACTACGGGCAGGGATATCTGGCCCGTACCTACGGGAAACGCAAAGAGATCAGCAGCACGGTCTTTATGATGCTGGAGGAACCGGAGCGGCTGCATATGACGAACTATAATTCCCAGGCCGGCGGAAGCTACCGTCAGCTGGAGACCTTCTGGGAGGAGGACATGCAAGAGGTCCTCCTCCTTGCTGCGGATCTGGATACCTCCATCGGGGTGTTCGAGCAGAAAGGCCGGCTGTACATTGTCCGGAATCTGTTGGACGGCAGTTACCGGCCCTGGGGAGTTCTGGTGCACCGCCTGAACAAGGAGTACTGCTTTGAACCGCTGCTGTCCTTTTTTGACGGGATCAGCGCCTGGATCACCCTGGACGGACAGACCGTGGTCCGGCAGGGGGATGAGGAGAACTGGAAGGGGGCGGACAGTCTTGCCGTCACGTCAGAGGCTCATTTCGAAAAGAAAGGGGACAGCGCCTATCTCTGTCAGCTGGTAAAGGGCAGCGATTTTGAACTCCGGACGGTTCTGACCGGGAAAATGAGACAGCTCTTCCGGCCGATCTATTCCTATCAGTATCTGCCGGTGTTTACCCTGTTGTTCCTGATCCCGATGATCTTTCTGTTCCTGTATCTGACCGGACGATATGTCACCCGGCCGCTTACGCTCATGGTGGACCAGGCCCGGAAGATTGAAAACGGAGATCTGGGGGTACAGCTGCAGGAAAATATGAAGACCCGGGAGTTTGAGTATCTGCGGGACTCCTTCAATCACATGTCCGGCACGCTGAAGTATCAGTTCGATCACATTTACGAAGAGGAGCTGGCTCTGCGGGATGCCCGGATCATGGCCCTGCAGTCCAACATCAATCCGCATTTTATGAACAACACCCTGGAGATCATCAACTGGGAAGCCCGGCTGGGGGATAACGCCAAGGTTTCCAAGATGATCGAAGCCCTTTCGATCCTGATGGATGCAGCCATGGACCGGCATAAGCAGCCGGAGGTCCTGCTTACGGAAGAGATGATCTACGTCAACGCGTACCTGTATATCACGTCCGAGCGGCTCGGCAGAAGGCTGACCATCGTAAAAGACCTGGAGGAGGAGACTCTTTCCTGCAAGGTTCCCAGGCTCATCATGCAGCCCATCATCGAAAATGCCGTAAACCACGGAATCGTGCCGAGAGGCCGGGGAACCGTGGAGATCATAAGCCGGCGGGAGGGAGACCGTCTGATTCTGGAGATCAAGAACGACGGGACCATGACGGAGGAAGACTGCCGAAAAATCGAAAAGCTGCTGTCTCCCGAGTATGATACCAGCCGGGAATCCTCGCTGAACCTGGGGATTGCCAATGTAAACCAGCGCCTGCGGATCCTCTATGGAGACGCCTGCGGTCTTACGATCGCCCAGGAAGGGGACAAGGTGGTCTCCCGTATGACCATCGCTGTGCAAAATCAGACAACATGAACAAGAAAAGACAATAATTCCCATATCCGGTTATTCATTATTCCTATCAAAACAGGCATAATAGAAGCATCAGGAAGCACTGTTCACAATTTTCAGTAAAAAGAAAATGTTATTGCTGATGTACGGCTTCTCGACGGACTTTCCGAAACAGGATGTACGTGAATGGGAGACG
>CAMOUV010000162.1 GCA_946626695.1 uncultured Blautia sp. | reverse complement strand
TCCTGCAGTTCATCGCTCCAGGGCAGAGGCATCTTGTTCTTGCCCGGTTTGGTATCAAAATCGTAGGGAGCGGGATCCTTCATGTTGCCGAACTGGGGTTCATCGGAGAAAAAGCCCGCGATGGTCTTTCCGAATTCCTCCCCGTAATGCTCATAATGAGCCTCATACACACCCTCGATCTGGGTATGGGCGGAGACAGTGTCGATCATATTGATGTAGGCTTCGTTTCCGCCGTCAGTCCGGGTCTTATAGATCACATAGATCCTCCAGGCTCCTTCCGGCAGAGTGAAAGTCGCCATAGTGCCGTCGAAGGTGTCCGTGAGGTCGATGGTATCCTCCACACATTTTCCGTCCTTGCCCAGACGTACGGCTGTCATTGCATAGAACTGATTCCGCGCGCGTTCTTCATAATTGGCCGGCGCCCCGATCTCCCAGAAGCCGATGGTAGGCTTCAGCATCCGGCTGACATTCAGAGTCTTCGTATGAACACCACCGAAAATATCCGCTGTCGTCGCATTGATATACAGCTTCTTTCTCTCCGGATATTTGCTCTCGATCAGACCGTTGGCATAGCCGGTGGGGAAATGCTTGTCGTCCAGGATCCAGATCTTCATGTCCCGTTTCTTTGCTTCGTCCAGCACGATATCGAAATCATGCCACCATCCCGGGCCGCAGAAATCGTCATGGGGACGGGCTTCCAGGCAGATCGCACGGATGCCGCACTCGTAGATCTTCTCGATCTCGTTTCTCAGGATCTCTTCCGATTCACCCCGCATCCAAAGGAACGGGAAGATATAATTGTTCATGGGTATCCTCCTTTACGCAGTGAAATAGAACGCGGGAATGGGACACGGGGACAGGTTCCTTGTCCCATTCCCGTTTATTTTTCGGGCCGGCGGATCCCGAGGAATACCACGAGTCCGGCTGCAACCACTCCGAGCATCATGATGATGGTGCTCATGTAGGAACCGCTGGCGTCATACAGCTTTCCGGCGATGGTGGAAGCAAAGGACGCGATCAGCAGATTCGTATTGATGATGGAAAAGTTTAATGAATAATGCGTCCTTCCAAAGAAGTCGCTGATCAGAGCTGAGTTGGTGGGAGTCACACCGCCGTAGGCAAAGCCGCCCACGATAAAGCCCACGATGATCAGGGTGAAAGAGTTGCTTTTCAGGGCTGCCATCAGGATGAAACCAGCCGCGGCAAACACGGCCATATCGGTCAGCATGGTGACCCGGTAGCCGCATTTATCATACATGCCGCCAAAGATCACCCGGCCGATGCCGTTGAGGATCGAGATCAGCCCCACCACCGTCGCGATGGTTCCGGCGCTCACGCCTTCACCGGCCTGGGTAGCGATGCCGCTGGCCTGGGATACGAGCGCCAGACCCGCTGCGCTGACCAGGATCGCCCACACATAATACAGCCAGAAGGAGGGCATCTTCACCATCGTTGACGTATCCACATCACACGCCGGCTCTCTTCCGGATTTCTTCTTTCCGGACGTCGGGGGAACGAAATCCTTCCCCGGGCGGACAAAGAAAAAGCTGCAGATAATGAATACTACGAAGATCACGATGCCCAGCGTACGGAAAAGACCTTTCCAGGCTTCACTGCCATCCGGTGGTGCTGCCGCGGCAAAGATCTTGCCGATGATGAAGGCCGAAAGCCCGAAGCCCATCAGCAGGATTCCGGAGATCAGTCCCTGCTTATCCGGGAACCAGGCCGAAATGGTACTCATAACTGCATTGTAGGCAAAACCGGCGCCCATTCCGCCCAGCACCCCAAAGCCAATGTACAACATAGCCGGACTGTCACCCGTGGTCGCCGCCAGCATAAAGCCGGCCAGAAACAGAATGGCTGCAATGATCACATAGATATTCGGTTTCACTTTTCTGGACAGGATCCCGGCGATCAGGCAGCCGACACAGAAAAAGGCCATCACCAAAGTGAAGGAAAGCGACAGCTGTGCCGCCGTCCAGTCCGGGCGGGATGCCCCGATCGTCTTGGCCATCACGGACCAGGCATAGACCAGGCCGGCCAGGAGAAGCACAACCGTCCCGATCACCGCGTAAACCCATCGATTCAACTGTTTCATTGGATAATCCTCCTGTTTTCATTTTCTATGTGATCAGTGTATCACATAACAGGAGCATAAAAAAGTGCTCATAAAATACAGTAACCCTTCTAAAATTACCCTGTTCTCTCTCCTCTTACAATAAAAAGACAGGATCAGGGCAATAAATTGACCTTTGTTCTTGTCTAAACGGAAAGGGGCTGCCGTATTGTGCAGCCCCTTTGTAAATCCGGTTCATTTCCCTTTCAATCAACCACCTGCAGGCATCCTTTCCTCTTTAAAGCGGAAATTGTCGGTTTTACATCCATCCAGGCTCATGGTATCCTTTACTTACAGATAATCCATGGGTCGTCCCTGTCCGGGACTGACCGTTGAACAAACTCATCGGAAACGGAGGAATTGTATGAACGCATTGGCGGAGAACTACCTGATCGGAATGGATCTGGGTACGACAAATGTAAAAGCGATCCTTATGGATGAGGACGGGAACACTCTGGCCCGCGCTTCCCGGGAGAATCACCTGATCTTCCCCGGCAAAAGCATGGTGGAACAAAGCGCCGATGAATGGTGGGATAATGCCCGGGCCGTATTCCGCGAGATCACATCCGCGGTGGACCCGGCTGTTGTGGCGCGCATCCGCGGCATCAGCATCAGTTCCCAGACGGTATCGATGCTGCCGGTGGACAAGGACGGGAATCCCCTCCGCAACGCCATGATCTGGATGGATGCCCGCTCCGCCAAGGAAATGCACTACATTTCCCTGATGCTGGGCCACGATCATTATGTAAATATCATGGGCGGTCAGCCGGATGTGGCCTTCCTGCCCAACAAGATCCTGTGGTACAAGATGCAGGAAACCGAGCTCTACCTGAAGACCGAAAAGATCATGCAGGCAAGCTCATATATCAATATGAAGCTGACCGGAAAAATGACCATGGACCTGGATCAGGCCGTCCGGTCCCAGTGTATGGATATCAGCACGATGAAATGGTCCAAAGAGATCGGCGATGTCATCGGCGTGGATCTGGATAAAATGCTTCCGGAAGTGTATGCCGTATCGGATATCATCGGCACGGTTACGCCCGAGGCTGCTGCAGAAACCGGTCTTCCCAGCGGCACTCCTGTCACCGCCGGTGCCAGCGACGCCCTCACCTCGGTCTACGCCACCGGAATCACCCAGTTAGGCGAAGCCTGCGAATCCACCGGAACCTCTTCCATCGTCTTCGTCAGCAGCCCGGTGAAGAGCCCCAACGATGTTCCCATCGTGACCAAGCCCTATTCCGTAGGAAATGTGCCCTATATTTTTGATGGTCCGATCAGTACCTCCGGCGCATCCCTGAAATGGTATCTGGATAATTTCGGCCAGCCGGAGAAGGACAAGGCTGCTTCCCTGGGCAAGGATGTCTATGACCTGATGAACGAGATTGCCCATGAAGTCCCCGCCGGCAGCAACGGAACCATGTTCTTCCCCTATCTGATCGGTGAACGGGCGCCGCTGTGGAACTCCCACGCAAAGGGCATGTTCATCGGTATGTCTCTGGACACCACACGGGCGGATATGCTGCGGGCCATCTTTGAAGGAACCGCCTTCGCGGTGCGCCACGTGGTGGAGACCGTCAAAGCCTCCGGCGGCCAGATCAACTGCCTCCGCATCACCGGCGGCGGAGCCAAATCCCGTACCTGGTCTATGATCAAGGCTTCCATGCTGCGGGTTCCCGTCATGCTGATGGATAAACGTTCCGGCGATGTTCCCTTCGGCGATGCACTGATCGCCGGCCAGGCCACCGGTGTATACACCGACATGACCAAAACCATCGAGCGTCTGGTCCATGTGACGGAAGTGATCCAGCCCGTCGATGCCTGGGCTGATGTGTATGATAAACTGTATCCTTACTATATCGGCCTGTATCAGGATCTGGATAAGGATCTGCTGCGCCTGAGAAACACGTGGATTGAACTGACAAAATAAAAAAATCATGGGGCCAGGTTCACCGAGTCAAGGAACCTGGCCCCTATGTTACATTTCCGCGACAGCCGCGTCGATCTCCGTCAGCTCTTCCTCCGTAAACGGTGCGCGATGTACGATCTTGATATTATCCAGCAGCTGCTCCGGTTTTGAGGCTCCGACCAGCACGCTGGTCACCACATCATCCTTCAGGATCCAGTTCAGGGCCATCTGTGCGAGGCTTTGTCCCCGTTTTGCTGCCAGCGTATTCAGCCGCCGCAGGCCTTTCTGCACTTTCTCCGTAATGCGGTCTTCCTTCAGGAAGCGTCCGTCGGTCCGGATCCGGCTGTCCTCCGGGATTCCGTTCAGATACCGGTCGGTCAGCATTCCCTGGGCAAGGGGGCTGAAGGTGATGATTCCTTTTCCCTTCTCGGCAGCAGCCTCTTTCAGACCGTTCGT
>CAMOUV010000161.1 GCA_946626695.1 uncultured Blautia sp. | reverse complement strand
TGATCATATGGATTTCCTACAAGCTGGCCCAGTACAAAGGTATTCCGTCCGTTCTGATCTGGGTGGCGCTTGTGCTGCTAGTGTACGGTTATATTACAAAGAATACTGCCAGAGGCCGTTATTTCTATGCGGTCGGCGGCAATGAAAAGGCGACCCGGCTTTCCGGTGTCAACACAAAGTTTGTTTATTTCCTCGCGTATGCCAATATGGGACTCCTGGCAGGCTTTGCGGGTATTCTTACCCTGGCAAGAGCCGGACATGCAGAACCGACATATGGCATGGGCTATGAAATGGATGCCATCGCGGCCTGCTTCATCGGCGGTGCATCCGCATATGGCGGCGTAGGCAAGATCACCGGTGTTATTATCGGTGCTGCACTCATGGGCGTTATCAACCAGGGCATGAGTATCATGGGTATCTCTGCAAATTACCAGAGCGCTGTAAAGGGTATCGTGCTTCTGGTAGCTGTGCTGGTTGATGTTCTGTCCAAGAAAGAAAAAGCGTAAAGGGAGGAGGATGGCAATGAAAAAGAGTGCTTCACAGATCTTAAAAGATAATACAATGCTGATCGTCCTCGTCCTGGTCTATCTCTTCTTTACCTGGCAGACGAGCGGGGCAATGTTTTCACCGTTCAATTTCAACGAGCTGATCACTCAGAACGCGTACGTCTTTATCCTGGCCAGCGGTATGCTGATGTGCATGCTGACCGGCGGCAACATCGATCTGGCGTGTGGTTCTCTGGTGTGTTTCCTGGGAGCATTGGGCGCTTATTTTATGGCCATAAAAGAGATGGGGCCTGCTGTCTCCATCATTCTGATGCTCCTGATCGGGGTTGTTTACGGCTGTATTCTGGGATATCTGATCGCGTATATCAATATTCCTCCGTGGATCGCCACACTGGCAGGTTTCCTGGCATTCCGTGGACTCGGCACGGATATTCTCAGCCGTAACAGCAAGACCGGTTCCATCAGCGTCAAAAAGGTTGAAAGCTTCCTGAATATCTTTGCAGGCAAGCTGTTCAAGACAAAGATGAACGAGCTGAATACGATCTGTCTTACGGTCGGTATTGTCGCAGCGATCATCGTGGTGCTTCTGAATATTGTAGGACGAGCAAACAAGATCAAAAAAGGCTATGAGGCGGATTCCGCCGCTATGATGCTGGGCAAATCGGTCCTTGAGGCAGCCGTGATCATTCTGGTCGCCTATAAGCTGGCTCTGGCCGGCGGCATCCCCACCGTTCTCGTGTGGGTGGCGATCGTGGTTCTGTTCTATAATTTCATCACGGAAAAGACCACCATCGGACGTCATTTCTATGTGGTCGGCGGCAACCGGGAGGCAGCCCGCCTTTCCGGTGTCAACACCAAACGGATCATGTTTATCGCATATCTGAACATGGCCATCGTGACCGTCATCACCACCTGGGTCGTTCTGGGACGTGTGCAGGCGGCAAATTCCACGGCAGGCACCAACTTTGAGATGGATGCCATCTCGGCCTGCGTTGTGGGCGGCGTCTCCGCCTACGGCGGATCCGGCAGGATCATCGGCATGGTCATTGGTGCGACCCTGATCGGTGTCATCAACCTGGGCATGAGCCTGATGAACATCGACGCAAACTACCAGAAGGTGGTAAAAGGTGTCGTTCTTCTTGGCGCCGTGGCATTTGACATTCTGTCGAAGAAACGTGCAAAATAATGATTGCTTAAAAGGAGCTGCTGCGGCAGCTCCTTTTTTGCATACTCTGTTTTGACGGCTGTCCGGTCTTGTGGTATAATCCACTGAAAAATGATCGAAAAGGAAGATCCTCATGAATAAAAAAGAAATCGCAGAGATCAAAAAACAGCTGACGCCGGACCGTTGTACGATCACCCGCATCAGCGGCTGTTATGTGGATGCGGAGAAAACAATAAAAACCCGCCTGAACCAGGCTTTTCTTTCTCTTTCCGAAGAGGAGATGTACAAATATTTCGATATCATCCGGAAATCCCTGTCCGGCACCCTGGGCAAGAATCTCCTTCTGATGGAATTCCCGCTGGAGGCGGAGCAGGAGGGAGGCTCCCAGGAGTTCCTGCTGGAACTGAAGCGCAGCCGCCTGGAGGACGAGGACCTGCTGGATGAATTCTATACCCGGGTTATCGGGAATTATGATTATGCGGAAAACTACTATATTATCCTGGCCCATGCAGTCTATGACATTCCCGGAAAAGCTTCGGACGGACTCGAAATGTTCGATGCCTCCGATGAGATCTATGAGCATCTGTTCTTCTGCATCTGCCCGGTAAACCTGACGAAAGCAGGTCTTTGCTATAATGCCGAGACCAATCTGATCGAAGAGCGGATCCGGGACTGGCTGGTGGATATGCCGGAGGTTGGTTTTCTGTTCCCCCTGTTTCGGGACCGGAGCACAGACATCCACGGGATCCTGTATTACACGAAGAAACCGGAGAAGATGCACGCGGATTTTGCGGAGAGACTGCTGGGCTGCAGCGCGCCTCTTTCTCCCGGAAGCCAGAAGGAGTCTTTTCAGACTCTGGTGGAGGAGACACTGGAGGAAACCTGCAGCTTTGATACCGCCATCAGTATCCACGGAAAGCTGAATGACCTGATCGAGGCACAGAAGGATGAACCGGATCCGGTGATCCTTACAAAATCCGAAGTGCGGAGAGTGCTGGAAGAGAGCGGGGCGGAAAATGAGAAGATGGAAGCCTTTGACGAACGGTATGATTCCATCACGGGAGAGAACACGGCTCTTGTGGCCGCGAACATCACCAACACCCGGAAGCTGGAAGTAAAGACGGCGGAGATATCCGTCAGCCTTCCGCCCGAGCAGGCGCCTCTTCTGGAAACGAGGGAAATCGACGGCCGGAAATTCCTGCTGATCCCGCTGGACCAGGAAGTGGATGTGAACGGGATCCGGGTCACCGTGTAAAGAACTTTGTCCGGAAATGCGAAAACAGGCGGGATGACGAAAAACAAGATGAAGAAAGATTTACTGGAAAATGTACGCTCCGGTGCGAAGCTGAGTGCCCTGGAACAGCTGCAGCTGACCGTGCGGCTTTCGATACCGGCCATCATGGCCCAGCTGTCCACGGTCATAATGGAATATATCGATGCCTCCATGGTGGGGCGGCTCGGCGCGGATGCATCGGCGGCGATTGGTCTGGTCTCCTCGAGCACCTGGCTGCTGGGAGGACTGTGCAGCGCGGCGGCGGTGGGCTTTTCCGTACAGGTCGCCCACCGGATCGGCGCCGGCAGAATGGAGGAAGCCCGGAATATCGTCCGGGAAGGGCTGATTGCGGTGCTTCTGTTCAGCTGCCTTCTTATGGGAATCGGCGCAGGGATCAGCGGCTTGCTTCCCCGCTGGATGGGCGGGGGAGAAAGCATTGTGAACGATGCCTCCCGCTATTTCCTGATCTACAGCCTGGCCCTGTGGGTGGTGGAGATCCGGTATGCCGCCGGCGGGATGCTGCAGGCCAGCGGAAATATGAAAACGCCGGGGATCCTGAACATGATCACCTGCGTGCTGGATGTGGTTTTCAATTCCTTTCTGATCTTCCCGGCACGGGAGATCCGGATCGGAGGCGTGAAGGCCATGCTTCCGGGGGCCGGGCTGGGCGTGGCTGGGGCTGCTCTCGGTACGGCCTTGTCGGAGGTGGTCTGCGCTGCGCTGATGCTGTATTTTCTCCTGGGACGTTCTCCCCTGCTCCGGATCCGGAAAGGAGAGAAGACGGCCTTTTGCAGGGAGGATCTGGTCTCGGCTGCAAAAATATCCATTCCGGTGGGAGTGGAGTCCATCGCCATGGGATCGGCCTACGTGATGGGAACCCGGATCGTTTCTCCCCTGGGAAACATTTCCCTGGCGGCAAATTCCTTCGCCGTGACGGCGGAGGGGCTCTGCTACATGCCGGGATACGGCATCGCGGCAGCGGCCACCACTCTGGCAGGGCAGAGCATCGGAGCCGGGAGAAGAAAGCTTACCAACCGGCTTTCCTGGATGACGGTCCGTTTCGGAATGCTGGTCATGACGTTTACCGGGGTTCTGATGTACATTTTTGCGCCGCAGATGATCGGGATCCTGACTCCGGATCCGGAAATCCGCGCGCTGGGAGCCCGCATGCTGCGGATCGAAGCCTTCGCGGAACCCATGTTCGCCGCGTCCATCGTGGCTTCCGGCGTGTTCCGGGGAGCCGGAGACACCTTTGTGCCGAGCCTGATGAACTTTTTCAGCATGTGGCTGGTGCGGCTTTCCCTGGCGGCGGTGCTGACGCCGCGACTGGGTCTGAAGGGAATGTGGCTGGCCATGTGCATTGAACTCTGGGTGAGAGGCGGCCTGTTTCTGCTCCGCCTGTGGAGAAGACCGCCCGGAGACAGACAAAATTAGATGAGTGACGGAGGGAAGTTCCTCTGAAGAGTCGCGGGGACAGGTTCCTTGACTCATTGCTGCATTGCAGCAACGAGTCGGAGGAACCTGTCCCCGCGACTCATCTTAATTCAGCCGAAGGATCTTTTTGAGGATCCTTTTTATTTT
>CAMOUV010000160.1 GCA_946626695.1 uncultured Blautia sp. | reverse complement strand
ACCGGGATGTCCGGCGCAGGGAAATCCACGGCGCTGAAAATGCTGGAGGATATGCACTTTTTCTGCGTGGATAATCTTCCCATTGCATTGATCGAAAAATTTACATCACTGATGCTGGAGGCGGAAAGTGAGGATATGAAGGACGCCGCTCTGGGGATCGATGCCCGGAGCGGCTCCCTTGTGGAGCTGGGGCAGGTTATGGAACGGATGCGGAAGGCAGGCTACCGGTTTGAGATCCTCTTTCTGGATTCGGAGGATTCGGTGCTGGTGAAGCGATACAAGGAAACCAGACGGAGCCACCCGCTTTCCAAAACAGGCAGGGTCGACGAGGGGATCCGGCTGGAACGGGAGCAGATGGAGCCGGTCCGCCGGCATGCCGATTACATTCTGGATACCAGCCGGCTTCTGACACGGGAGCTGAAGCAGGAACTGGAACGGATCTTTGTCCAGGGAAAGGTGTTCCGGAATATGATGGTGACCATTGTCTCCTTCGGCTTTAAATACGGGATCCCGGGGGATGCGGATCTGGTCTTTGATGTCCGGTTTCTTCCGAACCCCTATTATATTTCCGAGCTGCGGCCTCTTACGGGAGAGGATGAAAAGGTTTTTGATTATGTGATGAGCTCGGAGGATGCGCAGGAATTTGCCGGCATGCTGGAAGGCATGGTCCGGTTCCTGATCCCGCGGTACGAGAAGGAAGGAAAGACAAGTCTTGTGCTGGCCATCGGCTGCACGGGCGGAAAACACAGATCCATCACCATGGCGAGGGAGCTTTTCCGGCGCCTGACCGTGAGTGATGAATACCGTTTTCGTCTGGAACACAGAGACGCGGAGCGTGACAGGCCGTCAAGGCGGAGCTGACAGGAGGCGGAGAGATGTCCTTTTCAGGGATGGTGAAAGAGGAGCTGTCGGAACGTGTGAGCCCGGCCCGCCATTGTTGTCTGGCGGAGCTGTCCGCGATCCTGATGAACTGCGGAGTCCTTGCCGTCCGGGAAACGGCCGGACCCGTGATCCGTATTTCGACGGAAAATGAATATGTGGCAAGAAAATGCTTTACATTATTGAAAAAAACATATAATATAGAGTCAGTGGTTTCCATCCATGACAGTTTTTCGCGTAAACGAGGCAAGGTCTACCTTGTGGAGCTGACGGAGGAAGAGTCCGGCGGGGCTGTTCTTCAGGGGACAAAAATGGTCATAGACGGAGACAACGGGACTATGTTTTTGCAGGATCATTCCCTGATCCTGCAGAAGGATTGCTGTAAACGGGCGTTTTTGCGGGGGGCTTTTCTTACGGCCGGATCGGTGAGCGATCCTCATAAAGGCTATCATTTTGAGGTCGTCTTTCCGACGGAAGAGAAAGCGGAGCTCCTGCAGCGTATTATCGGCAGTTTTCATATGGATGCCAGAATCGTGAGGCGCAAGAAATCATATGTGGTGTATGTGAAGGAAGGCGCACAGATCGTGGATCTGCTGGGACTGATGGGTGCCAGCAGAGCTGTCATGGAGCTGGAGAACATCCGTATCCTGAAGGAGATGAGGAATTCCGTCAACCGGCAGGTAAACTGCGAGACCGCAAACATTAATAAGACGGTCAACGCGGCGGTAAAGCAGATTGAAGACATCCGTTATATCCGGCGGGTGAAGGGCTTTGAAAGCCTGCGCGACAATCTTGCGGAGATCGCCGAACTCCGACTTCAGTATCCAGAGGCTACATTAAAAGAATTAGGGATGATGTTGAACCCGCAGGTAGGCAAATCGGGCGTCAATCACCGGCTTCGCAAACTGAGTGTGATTGCTGATGAGCTGCGGGAGAACGAGGAGGAACTATTATGATTAAAAAGCCAATCACCATCAACTTATCCACTGGGCTGGAAGCTCGTCCGGTTGCCCAGCTCGTACAGGTGGCTTGTCGATTCAGCAGCGAGATCTATGTTGAGATTGGAGAAAAGAAATTCAATGCAAAAAGCATGATGGGAATGATGACCCTCGGCCTGGATGCAGGGGAAGAGATCCTGGTATCCGCCAACGGAGTGGACGAGGAAGCGGCCATGACCAGCATTGAAGAGTATCTTCGCAATCAGTGAATGACTCAATCATAAAAATAAACCTGCGAAAGGGAGGACCACTTTCGCAGGTTTTTTGTTTTCTTCAGGAATGCTGTTTTTCGAAACGGACGAACAGAAGGGGATACACCATCAGCACCCAGAGGACAGCCAGAAAATACCGGATGAAGGAGGCGGCCAGGGAGGTTCCGATCAGGGGTTTGAGCCCCTTCAGAAGGAGAACCGCCACGACAGCGCCGATCAGAAAACGGAGGATCCGGGTTTTCAGGTCTCCGGCGGTTTCAAAGCGGATCCGGGTGTTTTCCACATAGAATCCGATGGCAAAGGCACAGCCGGCGCCGGCGGCCTTGAGGCAGTCCCGGGAGTAGCTGATATCAATCATATCCGAGGAGTAAAGGATCAGCGAATACACACAGACCAGGATGCTGGCGATTCCCAGAATGACAGAGAGCGTCATGGGACGGTCCCAGATGAATTGTTTCTTATTAAATAGATACCAGCAGAAAAGCACCGAGATGACGGAGAGAAGAAATCCAACCGACACATCCAGCGGTGTATGCACGCCGAGATACATCCGGGAGAACCCCACCAGAAAGATAATGAGGACGCACAGGACGGCCTGCCACTTTTTCCGGGCTCCCAGGGCAAGGGTTCCCATCAGGGCCGTGATGCTCTGGGTATGTCCGCTTGGGAAGGAATAGCCCGTCGCCGCGGGTATGGCGGATTCCACCGCCTTGAAGGAGGGATCCAGATCCCAGGGCCGCGGGACGCGGAAGCTGATCTTCAGCGCCTGCACCAGAAGACCGGAGGTAAAATAAGAAAAGCCCAGAATATAGGCAAGCTTTTTCTCCACACACCAGTACAGCCAGCAGATGACGGCCATCACAAAGATCTCCTGTCCGAGGGTCGTGATCTTCTGAAACAGAAAATCGAGGGCGGGGCTCCGCAGATCGGACAAAAACCACAGAAACGACATAACGCAAGCTCCTTTACATAAAAAAGTTCCTTTATTGAATATATTATAAGTTGACCAGACTGAAAAAACAAGGTATAATATTCAAAGCGGCGGGTGACATAATACCGGAACCCGCTTTACTTTGTTAGATAAAAGGGTAAGATAAGAGTGAAGGAGCAGAAAGATGTCTAAATTTCTGAAGTTTATTGTTCACACGATCGTGATCCTTGTGATCCTAGTGGCCCTGGGCCTTACGATTCCTCCGTTTTTCGGCGTGCGGACGGTGGTCGTGGACGACCCCAACACGAAGACGAATCTCCCCATGGGATCCGTGACCTATGCGATTCCCGTGGCCGCTCCGGAAGTCTATCAGGACGATCCGATCCTGGTGGAAGAGGATGGCAATACGTATCGTTACAACATCAAGTCCATCAACCTGGAGAACGGAACCGGCGTTGTGGTGGATCAGTCCGTGACAGATTCCAAGGATATCACGGTGGCCATCAACAAGGGGTATGTCCAGAAGGTGGTCATCACCATCGGCTATCTCGGCTATCTGCAGGTAGCCACCAAGAGCATGGAAGGCCTGATCATCCTCGGGCTCGTGCTTCTGTTCCTGATCATCCTCTATGTGATCGCGGAGCTCTGGAAAAAGGACTCCGGCGATGACGAGGAATACGAAGAGGAACCGGCTGCCTATGACGGCGGATATGCGGACGAGAGCGCTTCCTATGAGGAGGAAGAGCCGGAGCAGAAGTCGAAACGGCAGCTGAAAAAAGAGGCGAAAGCCCTGAAAAAGCAGCAGAAGGAAGAGGCCAGGGAAGCGAGCGGCCGTTCCAGAAGAAAAGGCGAAAAGCGTAAGGTGCACACCGGCGGCTTCGTGGATGACATTGATGAGGACGACGACGAGGACTATGTCCCGGAGGAAAGCCGTCAGGTCATGCAGCCGGCGGAGACGGAAGCACATCAGTACCTGAAGAAGGAAGTGGCGGCAGCCACCTCCATCGACACCACCCTTCCGGAAGCAAAGGAAGAGGTGCAGCTGAACTTCCCGGATGAACCGGAAGCAGAACCGGATCCGGAACCTTACTTCTCCGATCAGGAGGAAGAGCCGGAGATCGCGGAGATCCGCCGCAGGGCCATTCCCGGCTGGAATTCCCAGCAGCTGGCCAGAGAGGCCGAAAAGGCCGGCCAGAAACCGGATGTGATGCGCGATGATATCACGGATGTAACGCTGTTTGATTATTCGGACATCCTGGACGAAAACTGAAAAACAGAAGAACGGGCGGTTTCCGGAGACGGAAGCCGCCCAAATTTTTTGGCTTGGCAATTTTCACAAAATTTTTTAAAAAACTTCTTGCAATATGCTGAAGGGTTGTGTATAATACTTATTGCTGTGACATTGATAGCTGTGAAGCGTGAGGTTGCTGCCTTCGTGGCAGGTTTTCCGTGGAGCGAATGTCAAGTTAGGAAACTGACGACAAGTCACTGTACAGGTTCAATATGACCATCATGAGGGATGGCGTGTGCGTTCAAAAACAGGACACACACGGTGATGTGTACAGTCGCCGCTTGTCGTACTGATGAAAAAGTACGAATAGGAGGAGACTTTTTTTATGGCAAATCAGGTTATGCGTATCACATTGAAAGCTTATGATCATCAGCTGGTAGACGCTTCGGCGGCCAAGATCATCGAAACAGTCAAGAAGAACGGCGCTCAGGT
>CAMOUV010000159.1 GCA_946626695.1 uncultured Blautia sp. | reverse complement strand
ATTTCCGCCAGATCCGTGTGGGAGACCACACTGGCCAGGCTCCTGCCGTCGGGCTCCTTCGAGTGCCTGAGGACCGCTGCTTCTGATCCGGCCAGCAGATCATCAAAATACGCATTGGCTTCCCGGCATGCGGGTGAAGCCAGATACTCCTGCTCATACAGCGCATAATCGTAGGCGCTCACCTTTTCCGGAGCCGGCGTCTCCCCGCCCAGGACGGCGAAGATCTCCTTCATCACGACCTCCGTTGAGAGGCCGTCAAAGATGATATGATGCACATCCATAAAGAGCCAGCAGGTATTTGGAGCGGCGATCACCTCGATCCGGTAGAGCCGTTCGCTTAGAAGATCGAAGGGCCGGACCCTGGTCTGGAACCAGGAAATCTCCGGTTTCTCATCGACACGGGTGCAGGAGACATAAGCCTCCTCCTCATTTCTTTCCTGTACAAGCTCGCCGTCCCGGAAGGCAAAGCGGGTCTTGAGGTACGGATGATTGTCGACGACTGTCCTGACAGCTTCTGCCAGTCTTTCTCCGTCCACGTCTCCCATATCAAGCAGCGACGGGGTATTGTACTGGAGGGATTCCCTGTTGTTCTCCCAGTCCAGATATACGCCTCTCTGGTTCTCAGTAATGGGATAAGCATCCTGCACCGGCGCGGCCTTCACAACGCTGCCTGCGGCAGGGCCCCTGCCCGCGCCTTCTTCCAGAACAGCTGCGATTTCCCGAATGGATGATGCGGCCATGAGTTCCCGCACGGTGATGCTCTTTCCCAGACTCTCTCTGATCTGCGCAGCGAATCTCATCAGTCCGATCGAACTCATCCCCAGTCCGACCAGATCATCGGTGACGCCGAACTGCCCAAGCTTCAGATTCTTTTCCGCCAGAGCAAGCAGTTCTTCCTCCAGCTTCGTTTCGGGACCTGCCGCCGCAGATCCGCCGGAGACAGGATCCCTGAGTGCTTTCCGGTCAATCTTTCCGCTGGGCGTAAAAGGCATGGCGGGAAGATGTACAAAAACAGAGGGCATCATATAAGAGGGCAGTGTCTCGGCCATATAAGCGCCAAGGGCCTCTTCATCAATGCTGCCGTTTTCTTCGTTCAGGCAGTAATACAGGATAAGCCTGTCCTTCTTCACCGCGGCCGCTGCCATGCGGATTCCCTCATAGTGGGATGCGCAGCTTTCGATCTCTCCGAGCTCTACGCGGTAGCCCCGAAGCTTGATCTGATTGTCGATCCTGCCAAGGCACTCCAGACAGCCTTCTTTGTTGTAGCGTCCAAGATCTCCCGTATGATACATCCTGACGCCGTCAACAAACGGGCATTCCTCAAATACTTCCTTTGTTTTTTCCGGATTATTCCAGTATTCTCTGCCTGTCTGCGGCCCCGCATAACAGATCTCACCCGTGATTCCGGGAGGCACCAGATGTCCTCTCGGGTCAAGGATAAAGATATAGCCGTTCGGCATGGGACGGCCCACCGGGATCCGCTTGTACACCCTGCCGGTTTCAAGCCGGTACAGAGCGATAATATCCGTGCATTCCGTAGGTCCGTAGCAATTGACCACAGCGCAGTCACGGCTGCTGATCACATCCGTCAGCATCTCGCCGCCGATAACAATATTCCTGAGTTTCAGATCAAAGCAGTTATACAGCGTCTTTCCCACGGCTGTCGTGAAATCCGCATTGGTGATCCGGTGTCTTAACAGGAATTCATTGATCTCATCCGGTTCTCTCCGGATTTTTTCAGGCATGATAAATATACCCGCTCCGGCGGCAAGCACCGGGAACAGGCTCTTGATATGCCCGTCGAAGGAGAAGGAGACATGGTGGGAAACCCGGTCCTCCTCCGTGAAATTCATATAATCCTTCATCGCGAAGGTATAATTGAGCAGCCCCGCATGATTCAGGCAGGCCCCCTTGGGTTTTCCGGTAGAGCCGGAGGTATAGATCATATACGCCATGTTTCCGGGTTTCGCGAAATTCACCGGCGGCGTGCTGTCATCCCTGAATTCCCGCAGGGCAGCTCTGACGACCTCCTCCGTCAGGATCAGCCCTGCGCCGGAATCCTCCGTCATGTAGCGGATCCTCTTCTCCGGGTAAGCGGGGTCAACCGGCAGGTAGGCGGCGCCCGCCTTATGAATGCCGATCACCGCGACCACAAATTCCTTGATCCGGTCCATCCTGACAATGACAGGTTCATCCTGTCTGACGCCCTGTTTCACCAGCCATTTGGCAAGATGATCGGACTGAATGTCAAGATCCCTGTAATTGATGTGACTGATATAATCTGTCACGGCGATTCTTTCCGGATAAGCAGCGGCTGCTCCGGCAAACAGATCCAGCCAGGTCTTTGACCGGTCATAGTTCAGTTTTTTCCCTGCGGAAAGCTTCAGCACAGCCTCTCTGTCCTTTTCGCTCACCAGACCGGCATCGGACAGTCTCTCATGTTCTGCCATGGACAGCGCCATCTGTCCCAGGGCCTTTCCCAGACTCTCCATATCCGCTCTGTCAAAGCGCCTGCCGTCATACTCGATCCGGAAGACATAGCTTCCGCGGTCAGGATAGGCCGTCACGGAAACAGGGAATTTGACCGTATCAAGCTCCAGGGGAAGCTGAACCATCCCCTCGATATCCCCCATCTCAAAGAGGCCGCCCTGATAAACAAACAGCAGATCCGGATAAATCCGGTAATCATCCACCAGTCTGGTGTAGGGATACATTTCCCTGGCCATGGTCTGCTGGAGCTGCCCGTGCATGGCCTTCACATATTCCTCGGTGGTCATATCTGCATTTTCGGAAGGAATATGAACCACGGGCAGTGTCCTGACGAACATACCCATGGCGTTCAGCAGGCGGGAGTCGGCGGATCTTCCGTTGTTGATGGTGGCATAGAGCAGTTTCTCCTGCCTGGTGATCCTGGAGAGCGTCTCTGCCAGGGCAGCGTTCAGGAAGCTTGCCACCGTAACACGCCTGGTGCGGCAGAAAACGTCGATTTCCTGCGCATCCACGGAGGCGGAAACCAGTTCGTTCTTCCCGCTTCCGGCATAAGAGGATGCGGGGAGAGAAACGGCCTGGGCATCGCCCACAAGGCTTTCAAAATATTTCCCGTCTTCCCTGTACCGCTCCGTATCGCTGTACTGATCCTCATAGACAGCATAATCCAGAGCCGTGATCTGTTCTTCGGTCGGCTCTCCGCCTTCATAGACATGCAGGATGTCCCGGAGCAGAAGGCCGCCGGAAAGGCCGTCATAAATGATATGGTGAATATCCAGGAAGAGCCATATTTTCTCCCCGGACACCACGACCTCCGCCCGGTAAAGTCTGTCATGCAGCAGGTCAAACGGGCGCACCTTCTCCTGGAACCAGGACAATTCCGGTTCCGTCTCCAGGATCGTGCAGCGCACCTGCGCCTCTTCCTTAACCAGTCTCTGGACCAGCACGCCCTGCTCGTAAGAAAATCTGGTCTTCAGATACGCATGGGCATTGATCACGGTGCTGACCGCGCGGGCCAGTCTCTTTGCATCCTCCGCAGCCGCTTCTTTCCGGCCGCCCGAAGCGGAAGAAGCCTCTCCGGACTTTTTCATCAGGTACAGAGAAGGCACGTTGTACTGCAGACTGTCCCTGTTTCTCTCCCAGTCCAGATACACGCCCCGCTGGTTCTCCGTGATGGGATAGAAGGCTCTTCCCGGGCAGGGAGTAATGACATGGCGCTGTACATTCTCCCGGTCCTGCGCTTCCATCATCTTCGCAAGCTCCCTGATGACGGGGTTATGCATGATCTGCGACATCTCCACGGTTCTGCCGAGCCTGCTGTGAATCTCCGCCATGAAATTCATCATTCCGATGGAGGAAAGCCCCAGGCCCACCAGATCATCCGTCACGCCAAAATGATCCGTATTCAGAACGGAGCAGGCAATGGCGAACAGCTCTCTTTCCAGTTCTGTCTGCGGCGGAAGCATCTCCAGCGTCTCGGCAAGCGGATCCGGCAGCGCCTTGCAGTTGATCTTTCCGTTCTCATTCAGGGGAAGTCTGTCCATGCCCATGAGAACAGAGGGTACCATATAATCTGTAAGCCTCTGCGCAAGGTACTGCTTCAGGGCCGCTTTATCCACAGCGGCACCGTCCTCCGGCTGATAGTAAAGGACAATCTGCCCGTTCTTTTCCATGACCGCCGCCAGCCGGACGCCCGGATACCTGACAGCGCAGTTTTCGATCTCTCCGGGCTCCACGCGGTATCCCCGAAGCTTAATCTGATTGTCGATCCTGCCGTGGAACTCCAGTTCCCCATCCGGATTGTAATGCGCCAGATCCCCTGTCCGGTACACCTTAAAAATCTGCCCGGCGGCGCTGATCGCAGTGAATTTTTCTTTCGTCAGTGCCGGCTGCTTCCAGTATCCGTCCGCCATCTGGGGGCCGGAAAGGCACAGTTCTCCGGCCATGCCCTGCGGCAGCAGTCTTCCATAGGTATCACAAATAAACGAACAGGTTCCGGGAACCGATCGTCCGATGGGAATATTAATATCTTTACTCTGATCCACCTCATGATAGGAGGAGCAGACGGCAAATTCCGTGGGGCCGTACCCGTTCATCAGCCGGATTTCTGTTTTTTCACAGGGCACCATCTTCTCGCCGCCCATCAGAATGAAATCCAGCTTCAGCTCGGGATGTCGGTTGACCAGGGCCATGCCGATCTGGGTGGAGAACGTCATTCCGCTGACTTTGTTTTCCTTCAGATAGGCAGCCATGGCATCCAGGTCTCTTC
>CAMOUV010000158.1 GCA_946626695.1 uncultured Blautia sp. | reverse complement strand
GTCCGGCCCAGATATCCGTATTGATTCGAAAACAGAACGGCTCCCGAAAGGAGTCTTCCTTCGCACCGGTGGTCCAGATAAAACTGGATCCGTTCAAGGATCTTTTCCATCACCGGCTGCAGCAGCTTTTCCTCCTGCACGGCGGCCAGTGCTTCGTCCGTGGTACCGGCATCGAGAATACGAAGCAGACACTCCCTGCATGCCCCGGCCCGGACCGCTGCGGCGCAGATTGCCTCCATGCGCCCGTCCGCATTGCGGGAATGGGTGTTCATGATCCCGGAAGCCAGCTTGACAAATTTACCGATATGCGCCACAAAAAGGATTCCCTCCAGCTCCATCTCCATCGCCATATCCAGGACATTTCCTACATAATTGCTGCATTTGATGTTCTTTTCGAAGGGAAGCTTCATATGCTCCTTCAGCCAGGTTTCACCGTAATTGCCCGGCGTCATCAGGAGGATCCGCTCGCCCAGCGCCTTATGCTGCTTCATCTCCAGCCGGATGCTGTCCAGCAGGGCTTTTTCGCTCATGGGGACCACGATCCCCGAGGTTCCGAGGATGGAGATGCCGCCCTGTATCCCGAGCCTGGGATTGAAGGTCCTGGCGGCCAGCTTTTCGCCTTCGGGAACGGTGATCAGGATGGAAAGTCCCCCCTCATAATCGTACCGTTCGGCCGCTTCCTCCGCTTCCTTCCGGATCATCTGCATCGGCACCGGATTGATGGCCGCTTCCCCGATCTTCTGAGAAAGACCGGGCAGGGTCACCCGGCCCACGCCTTTTCCTCCGTCGATCCGGATACCGGGCTGTTTCTGCCGGCGAACCTCCGCCAGGATCAGTACGCCGTCCGTGCTGTCCGGATCGTCTCCCGCATCCTTTCGCACGCCGCAGCGGACCGCATCCTCTTCGATCGTGATTTCTTCCAAAGGGAGCCGCAGCAGCACGCCTTTGGGGGGCATGAGCTCCACCTGGATGATCCTTTTTCCTCCCAGAAGCATCTCACAGGCTCCGCGTACGGCTGCAGCCGCGCAGGATCCGGTGGTATACCCGCAGCGAAGCTTTTTGTCTCCCACACATACGACCAGCTCTTCCAGTCCTTTTTCCTCTCCCATCTTCCGTCTCCTGAAACCGTTCCGGGCTCTCCCCGTAACAGAAAACAGGGCGGGATTTCCACATGAACAGCCATACGGTCATCCGCATTGAAATCTCACCCTGTTATTTCGTTTCGTCATTTGATAAAAATGTTCACGGCTCCGATCACCGCACCGATCAAGGCGCCCAGATTAATGACCGCCTGAAGCTCCTGCTTCATGACCGACATCAGAAGCACTTCCAGCTCCGGAACCTGCATGGAATCGATCTTCCTCTCGATGATCCCCTGAATATCGATATTCTCCATCATCTTGCTGCCATGTTTGGAAACCGCCGATTCAAAAGCATCGCCCACCGTCTTCCGGATCAGCTCCGGGGTGATCTCCGCTTTCTCAAGCACATCCTTCAGCCTGTTCTGTTCGAACTCTCCCAGGGTCGTCCGCAGATAGTTTCGGGCCACTTCTTCCCCATTGTTGTCGATATAGTCGTCCAGAATCTCCGTCAGCTTGATGTAGATGGAGTTCATCACATCCTCAGTCAGGAACATGGAAACCAGAGGATTGGCATACAGATCCTTCAGACCTGCATCCACGACCCCCTGCACAACAGGCTGCAGATCCGTCTCCCGAAGCCTGTCCGCGATCACCGATGCGATCTTTGCGCTGGCATTTTCGACGGCGTGTTCCCCGCCTTCCACATGGAGCAGCAGCTCATGGATCGTCCGGTCACTGCCGAAAACGGCTTCCGCCGCTTTTTCGGCAACCTTCTCTTTGATATTGCTCTCCTTGATGTTCTGCGCAAGCGCGTCGGCCGTCAGAAGCTGGCCGCTCACGGCATTCCCGACGGCTCTGGCCATCCGGGATTTGTTTTTGGGAATGATTCCCGGTGTAAAAGGAACCTTATGCCCGCCGATCCGCATCTCGTTGTAGGGATGGAACAGCATTTTGATGGCAATATAGTTTGTAAAATACCCGATCACCGCTCCGATCAGCACCGGAAAGATCGTCCGCAGAAACTCAATCAATACGCGCAGTCCCCTTTCTGCAGCATTCCGCTGTCATGACCTGTTTTTTTCATAGATGACCAGCAGTCCCTTCAAAAGAAGATCTTCATCCAGGATGATCTCCCGCCTGCAATGCGGAATGATCTTTCTGGCAAGGCCCCCTGTTGCCACCACCGTACATTTCTGTCCCAGCTCTTCTTCCATCCGCTCGATGCAGCCGTCAATGGCGCCTGCGCTGCTGTAGAGAACTCCGCTCTTCATGCATTCGATGGTGTTCTTGCCGATGACCCGCTTCGGCGCTTCGATGGCGATCCCGGACAGCTGGGAAGCTCTGGCCGTAAGGGCATCCAGCGACACTCCCACTCCCGGAAGGATCATGCCGCCGATATAATTCTTTTTTTCGTCCACAACACAGAGGGTCGTGGCGGTTCCCATATCGATGGCTATAAAAGGCACCGGATAATAGGCAATGCCGGCCACGGCGTCCGCCACAAGGTCCGCGCCCAGGCTGGCCGGATTGTCCATCAGGATATTCAGGCCCGTCTTGATCCCGGGTCCGAGGACCATCACCGGTTTCTCCAGGATCTTTTCCCCGGCAATCCGCACGATGTCCGTGATCTGAGGAACCACGGAGGAAAGGATACAGCCCTCCAGGGAATCGGCCGGAATGTCATGAATATCCAGGATCGTCTTGATATCCACGGCGTATTCAAGCTCCGTCTTGGTCCGAACCGTCGAGATCCGCTCGATAAAATACGTTTTTTCCTTGTCTATACAGCCAACCACAATGTTGGTGTTGCCAATGTCAATGGCCAGGATCATCTGTCTCCTCCGATCAGCCGGGCTTTGGAAAGGGCAGTCGCGATCACCGCAGTCAGGATCGTGGACGAGATCATCTCAAACACGGCGTTGATCCCCACGAAGGTGCAGATGAACAGGATCACGTTTTTTCCACCCATCAGTCCCTGTACGTATTCTGTATTTCCGAAGAGCAGGATCAGGGAGCTCATGAAGAACAGCGTATTCAGAAACGCCGAGAAGAACCCTGTCACTGCACTTGCCACATACACTCTCTGTCTTTTATGCATGAACCGGTAGATATACCCCAGAAGGAATCCGTCCAGAACACGGGGAACAAACCGCTGGATGAATGCAAGCACCGGGTTGATCCCGAAAAGCACGGCTCCCATGGCGCTGGTCCCGCCGACTCCGATACACTGAAGAAAGCTGGTAAGGCCGAAAACGCCTCCCGCGATGGCTCCTCCCACCGGTCCGAGGGCGATGGCTGCGATGGCCACCGGGATCACGTTGAAGGTGATCGCCAGAGGACCGATATTCAGGTATCCCAGGGGTGTGTAGGCCATCAGAAGCAGGATTGCCGCCAGAAGGCCGAGGATCACAAATTCTTTGACAGTGAGTGACTTGTTTTTCATGATTTTTCCTCCTTGTTGCCGCTCCTGTACGGATGCAGCACGGTGTAGAACAGGGGCGCGGTGCGCCCGGTTGCTTTAGTGTCCCTTCCGCAGGGAAAGGATATGGTCCAGGAGCTTTCCGGCTGCATCCTCCTTGCTCATCAGAGGGAGTGACACTTCCTGCTCCCGGGAAATCAGGGTCAGCACATTGGTATCTCCCTGGAACCCGGCGCCTTCCACCTTCAGGTTGTTGGCCGCCACCAGGTCCAGGTTCTTCTTCTGCAGCTTGACCCTGGAATTTCCTTCCAGATTGCTGGTTTCCATGGAAAACCCGCACAAAAACTGGCCCGGCCGTTTCTGACCGCCCAGAAATCCGAGGATATCATCCGTCCGCTCCAGCGGGATGGACATATCCCCTTCCTTTTTCTTGATTTTTTCATCCGCCACGGAGGCCGGCCGGTAATCCGCCACGGCCGCGGCTTTGATGATGATATCCATGTCCGCGCTCACCGAGGTGACCGCTTCGAACATATCCCGGGCTGTAACCACGGGCAGCACCTTCACAAAGGGCGGATACTCCAGTGCGGTACGTCCGCTGACCAGCGTGACATCCGCTCCCCGGAGCATGGCCATCTTTGCGATGGCGTATCCCATTTTACCGGAGGAATGATTGGTGATGTAACGGACCGGATCGATGGATTCCTGGGTCGGTCCCGCCGTCACCAGGACCCGCAGCCCCGCCATATCCTTCGGAAATGCGATCTCCCGCTCAATATACTTCAGAAGATCAGCCGGTTCCGGCATCTTTCCCTTCCCGGTATCGCCGCAAGCCAGATAGCCGCTGGCGGGATCGATGATCTCAAAATCATATCCGGCAAGCTTTTTCAGGTTGTCCTGCACCACCGGATTTTCAAACATGGCCGTATTCATGGCCGGAGAAATATACTTTCTGCAGCGGCAGGCCATCACCGTAGTGGTGAGCATGTCATCCGCGATGCCGTTGGCAAGCTTACCGATCACGTTGGCGCTTGCGGGAGCGATCATGACCACATCCGCCCTTTTGGCCAGGGCCACATGCTCCACAGAATACTGGAAATTCCGGTCAAAGGTGTCCACCAGGCATTTGTTGGAGGTCAGTGTCTCGAAGGTGATCGGGTTGATGAAATTGCAGGCGTTCTTCGTCATCAGCACATGCACATCCGCATGCTTTTTTACCAGCATACTGGCAAGCGATGCGGTTTTGTACGCTGCAATGCTGCCGGTCAC
>CAMOUV010000157.1 GCA_946626695.1 uncultured Blautia sp. | reverse complement strand
TTTTATTCAATCAGTGTCAGTCCGGTCAGATCCGGCTCAGCCACGAGAGAGTAATTGGTATAGTAGACCACGAAGCCGGGTTTGCTGCCGGCGGGTTTCTTGACATGTTTCTTCTGAATATAGTCGATCTCGACCTTCGGGGTGCCGCGGCCGCTGGAATAATAGGCTGCCAGACGTCCGGCTTCTTCGAAGACCCGGTCCGGCATTTCTCCGTCGGCTGTTTTTACGACGACGTGAGAGCCGGGCATTTTTTTTGCATGGAACCACCAGTCATTTCCGGAGGCGAAACGGAAGGTCAGATCGTCATTCTGATAGTTGTTGCGTCCCACATAGATATCATATCCGTCGCTGGAGCGATAATGGAAGGGTTTGGATTTTGCCTGCATTTTCGCTCCTTTTTTGGCGCCGGGATGCCGGTGGATATAGCCGCATTCCACCAGCTCATCCTTGATCTGGGACAGGTCGCTTTCGGTGAGGGCGATATCCAGGGCAGCCGCCACGGATTCCAGATGATCGATCTCTTCCTGGCAGGAAGCGGTCTGGATCTGAAGGGCTTCCTCGGTCCGTTTCAGCTTGTTGTAGCGGTCGAAGTATTTTTTTGCGTTTTCAGCGGGGGAGAGGTCCGGATCCAGAGGAACGGAGATCTCTTCGTTGGTGTAATAATTCAGGGCCTGAAAGGATTTCGCTCCTTCGGGGACACCGTAGCCGTAGGTGTTGATCAGCTCTCCGTAGATCCGGTATTTGTCCTTCTTTTCCGTATCCCGGATCTGCTTCTCCTGCAGGATCAGCTTTTTGCGGTCTCTTTCCAGAGCAGTCTGAACGACTCTACGCAGATCGGCGGATTTCTGGCGGATCCGGGTATGGATGCTTCTGGCCGCGTAATAGGTTTCCAGCATGGAGGAGACAGAAGAGCATGGAACGCTTCTGTATTCGGGGCCAAACTGCATGAAGGGGAAAACGCCGTATTCCACCGGCTCATCGCCCCGGTATACGATGCAGGGCGAAAAATCATGCTCTGCGGTCTGCTCCATCATCCGGCGCAGCGTGTGATAGAGATGAAGCTTTGCCGTTTCGCTGAGAGAAGCGGTGTCGTCTTCGCCGTCTATGCTGGCACGGAAGCAGAGCTCCTGGGAGATCACCGGACTCAGACCGGTCAGACCGGTATACAGCGCTTTGGCGATCCGGTCGGGCTTCTGGCAGATGATCTCCGTGAATTCCTGCTCCGTCACGGTAAAGGGATCCAGCTTTTCCTGGGTCCGGGGAATAAAATAATCCCTTCCCGGAAGAACCTCCCGCACCGAGCTCATATGGGAGGACACATGCTTGATGCTGTCCAGAATATGATCCTCATCGTCACAGAAAATGAGATTGCTGTGTTTTCCCATCAGCTCAAAGATCAGTTTTTTTCGGCACACATCGCCCATCTCGTTCAGGTGCTCCAGCTCGAACACGGCCACCCGTTCCAGGGACGGCTGGGTCACGCTGAGGATCCGGGCACTTCCGATATGTTTGCGGAGGAGCATGCAGAAATTGGGTGCTGTGAGAGGGCTTGTTTTATTTTTTTCCGTAAAATACATCAAGGGAAGGGAAGCGTTGGCAGAAAGAAGAAGCTTCCGGTTCCCGTTGTTTCCTCTGGCTGTGATCAGCAGCTCATCCGCCTCCGGCTGGGCGATCTTGTTGATCCGTCCGCCCCGCAGATCCCGGTCAATCTCGCTGATCATCGCAGCCATGGTGATTCCGTCAAATGCCATGGCAAAAATCCTTTCTGTACAGATTGACTGTATCATACCACAGCACCCGCATTTCCGTCAAAAACAGAACAGCCATTTTCAGCAATACTTTTGACAATTATGCCGACAGACCAGCCTGCACTGTCATTATATTGCGGTTATATTCTATAAATTGATTGAATATTTCAAAGAAACGTTGTATAATTTTGATATCAAAGAAAGGAGGAAACGTATGAAAAAACAGATTTTTGCAATACTGCTCTCCACATGTATGATCTCTTCCATGCCCGCCGTTCTCATGGCGGAGGAAGCAGAGGAAGGGAACGAAGCTGTCGTCGAGGAAACTGCAGAAGCTGCTGAAGAATCGGATATACTGAATGTTACCCTTATGGAAACACCTGTAAGAGGTACCGTTTCTGATTTTGCCGTTTCTGCGGACGATATCGTGATCCTTTTCAACAATGATGTCCATGGAGGAATTTCCAACGACAAGGATTATTCCGGCTCCGGTGACAGTCTTGGCTACGCAGGCCTCGCCGCTGTCAAGGCCGATGTCAGCAAGGCCGCCGGTGCTGTAACCATGGTGGACTTAGGCGACGCGATCCAGGGATCGGTGGTCACCACCGAGACGGACGGCAAAGCGGTGATGGACCTGATGGATGAAGTGGGATTTGATATCCGGATCCCGGGCAACCACGAATTTGACTATGGGATGGAGGCCTTCCTGGACTACGCTGCAAAAGCGGGAACCTTCATCTCCAGCAACTTTGTCGATAACCGGACAGGAGAGGCTGTTTTTGACGGCTATACGATCATCCCCTACGAGATCAACGGAATCGAGCTGAAGATCGGCTATGTGGGAATGACCACACCGGAAACCATCGCAAAATCCACCCCCACCTATTTTCAGGATGAGGAAGGAAACTATATCTATGGCTTCAACGCGGATACGCCGGAGGCTCTGTATGATAATATCCAGGCTTCCATCGATGCGGCTTATGAAAACGGCGCCGATATGGTCATTGGCCTCGGCCACATGGGTGATGTGGGTGTGGAAGCCGGCTGGTCATCCCTGGATGTGATCCAGAACACCGACGGACTGGTGGCATTTCTGGACGGGCATGCCCATACCGTACTTCCCGGCACCATCGTGGAAGACAAAAACGGAGAACCGGTCATTCTTGCTTCCACCGGTACCAAGCTGGAACACATCGGTGTTCTTCAGATCGGCGTGAGCGAAGACGGTATCGAGATCCAGCCGGGGCTGGTGGATGCTCTGACCGATGAAGAGTATACGGCTTTTGAGTATACCACCGTGGATGAGATGGTACAGGCCATCGAGGAAGAGTTCGCTTACCTCTTCGTGAAGGTGGGAAGCACGGACTTTGATCTTGTGATCTATGATCCGGAGACGGGAGACCGCCTGATCCGTAAGCAGGAAACCAACCTGGGAGATTTCCTGGCGGATACCTACCGGGAAGAGTTCGATACGGATATCGCTGTCATCAACGGCGGCAGCATCCGGGCCAATATCCCGGCCGGCGACATTACCTATATGCAAGTGATCACGGTATTCCCATGGAACACCACCGTCAGCGTGGTGGAGCTGACCGGTCAGACCGTGATGGAGATGCTGGAGATGGGCGCGCACCTCTATCCCGACGAATGCGGCGGCTACATCCAGGTTTCCGGACTCTCTTACACCATCGATCCGTCCATCCCCTCCAGTGTGAATGTCAACAGTGACGGGGAGTTTGTTTCCGTGGACGGAGAATACCGTGTGAAGGATGTGATGGTCGGAGGGGAACCCATCGATCTTGAAAAGACTTATACGATGGCGATCAACACCTATTATTCTTCGGAATACGGCGATGGCATGACGATGTTCAAGAATGCGAAGATCATCAAGCCTGCTGAGGGAGAGGATGACATCGTGGATCACGATGTGGTGATCGATCATCTGGCTCATCTGAACGATGTGGTTCCGGAGGATTACGCGGATCCGTACGGACAGGGACGGATCACGATTCTGGATGCCGCGGAAGAAGCGGATGATGCTGCATAATATGGATGTTACTCATTATGTACGATGCAAAAAGGGCTGCTTGACAGCCCTTTTTGTTTGATTTTCGGACGATGACCACAGCCCCAGGACACGGGACTATGTTTTGCATGTCCATCCTTCTCCTGACTTTCCGACTTCTGTTGTTCGCAGCTGTACGACACGAGTGTCGTCCTTCTGCGTACAACAGAAGTCAGAAGTCCGTCGAAAAGCTGGACATCAGCAAGAACATAGTCCCGTGTCCTGGGGCTGCAGTCATCTGTTTTTTGGTCTGCGGCAGGACGAAATGAGTTTGGGTAGTATGAAGAGGTATATTTTGATTTTATTTCTTTTTGTGCTTTCTGCGTCTTTTCTGAGCTTTGGTGGTTGACGTAAAAAAAGAGTTTGACGTGACCGGATGAATGAACTATAATGAAATCTGTATGTAAAGAAGTATCCTTCTGGAGGAAAACCGAATGATCAAGAGCATGACCGGCTATGGAAGAGCCGAGCATATCACTAAGGAACGCAGGATCACCGTGGAACTGAAATCGGTCAATCACCGGTATCTGGACCTGGGGATCAAGATGCCGCGGAAGCTGAACATGTTTGAGGGAAGCATCCGGAATTTGGCAAAGAAATATATGTCCAGGGGAAAGGTGGATCTGTACATCACTTATGAGGATTATACCCTCGGATCCGCTTCCCTGAAATACAACAGCGAGCTGGCCGGGCAGTATCTCCGGTATCTGAAGGAGATGGCCGAGACGTTTTCGTTGGAGAATGATATCCGGGTTTCGACTCTTTCCCGGTATCCCGATGTGCTGACCATGGAGGATGCATCCTTGGATGAGGATGAGCTGTGGGGCCGTCTGGAGCCGGTGTTGAAGGAAGCCTTTGAGAAGTTCGTGGAGGCGAGGATCCTGGAGGGCAGTCATCTGCGGGAGGATCTTCTGGAGAAGCTGACCTATCTGGACGGGCAGGTTCAGCTTGTGGAGGAG
>CAMOUV010000156.1 GCA_946626695.1 uncultured Blautia sp. | reverse complement strand
CCGGGCGTATAGGCCAGGGCGGAAATGGCCAGATCGTATTCTCCGTCCGCCACGGAAGAAAGCACCTGGGTGAAAGAGAGGGGAACGATCTCCAGCTCCACGCCCATTTTTTCCGCGATCAGACGGGCCAGCTCCATATCGGCACCCACATAGGATTCCTGGCCGCTGAGATCCGGATCGATGAATTCCTGCGGCGCAAAATAGGGCTCGGTGGCAACCGTCAGCTTTCCGGAGTTTTTGATCGCGAGGAGGCGCCCTGCGGCATCCTCCGGGATCCCTTCGGAAATATTCATGGACTGGTCCACAAAATCCCATTCGTTTTCAACATAAACGGTTTCGCCGTCTTCGCCCTCTGCAAAACAGAGGACGGGCGGGAATAACGCACATAAGCCCAGCAGAATCAAGACGCCGGGCAATATCCATTTCTTATTTTTCATATGCTGTACCTGTACTGCGGCTGTAAAGCCGGATGCATTGCGGATACACTACCATTATACTAAAAAAGCAAAGGAACCGCAACAGAAATCAACCATGCCGGCCTGTCTGCACGTTTTATTCTTTTATTCGAAACGGAAAGATGCTATACTGTTTCTGGTTTATGAACAGCTCTATATGATCTGCTGCAGCGATCCTTGTCTGACACGGATGGCGGATGTGTGCCGGAACCGGCGAACGGAGGTAAAATGGCAGAAAATTCTGTTGACAATCGAGAAGAGGCGGAGATTCCGGAGCTCCGGATGGAACCGGAAGGACTGACGCTTTTCAGCGGAGATCTGTCCCTGCGGGGCGATTTTACCCGGATGATCCCCAGACTTCGCAAGGGCAGTCTGGAGAGGGAGTTTCTGGTGAAAGCGGCCCGGATCCGCAATCAGGCTCCGACCGTTGCGGTGGATGCGACAGCCGGCCTGGGAGAGGACTCGCTTCTTCTGGCCGCCGCCGGCTGGACGGTGTATCTGTGCGAGTTCGATCCGGTGATCGCCGCCATGCTGGAGGATGCCATCCGCCGGGCTGCAGCGCATCCGGAGCTGAAGGAAGCGGCCGGGCGGATGTTCCTCCTGAAGGGAGACAGCCGCGAAATACTGCCCGCGCTTTCCTTCCGGCCCGACCTGGTGCTCCTGGATCCCATGTTTCCGGGAAGGCAGAAAAGCGGTCTGGTCCGAAAAAAAGCCCAGCTTCTGCAGAAGCTGGAGAAGCCCTGTGAGGACGAGAAAGGCCTTCTGCAGGCGGCTCTCGCTGCAGACCCCGTGAAGATCGTGATCAAAAGGCCTCTGAAAGGACCCTTTCTGGCGGGACGGAAGCCGGATTACTCGATCACGGGAAAGACGATCCGGTACGACTGCCTTGTGAATCTCCGAAAAGAATAAATTGCTTTATTTCCGTATCGTGATATAATATCATCACAGTAAATGAAGAGAGATGGATGAATGGCAGACAAAAAGAAAGATCCAAAGGTTCCGGAAACCCCGGAACAGTTTTACGAAAAGGCAGCCAAGCTGCAAAGCATTGACGGTCTGATCCGGCAGGGCTCCTTCCGGGCGGACAATTTCCAGCGGGCGGCGGAGCTTTTTGAGAAAGCAAAGGACTTCAAAGACGCGAAGGAGCGGGCGGAGGAATGCCGCCGGCTTGCGGCCGAAGCGGATAAAAACTACAAAGAGACCCTGTACGCGGAGGCTGTCCGCAAAATGTCTTCCAGGGGAAGCATGACGGATCTGGAATCGGCGCAGAAAATGTTTCTGGAGATCCCGGATTATCTGGACTGCCGGGCCAGGGCGGAGGAATGCGCAAAACAGCTGGATCACCTGGAGGAAAAGGCGGCCCGGAAAAGGCGGATCATCACGGCGGCGGCCGGGATCCTGATCGTGGCCGCGATCGTTTTTTTCAATACGCCGGTATGGAGAAACACCCGTGCCCGCATTCTGGGGGAAGAGATCCTGACCGAAGAGGAAAGCCGGGAAGCGGCTCTTCAAAGTGCTGAAACCGGAGACGTGGTTTCCTTCGGCCCCTTTACCTGGCATGTGCTGGAAAATGACGGCAAAGAGGTTCGCCTTCTGCTGGAGCATGCCGAAAAGCAGGCGGATCTGAGAGGGCGTCCTTATCATGATACCCTGGAGAATGTGACCTGGGAAACCTGTTCGCTCCGGGAGTGGCTGAACGGGGGCTTTCTGACGGACCACTTTACCGAAGAGGAACAGGCAAGAATCCTGGAAAAGACCACCGTCACGGAGGATAACAGAACCTACGGGACGGAGGGCGGAGAGGATACGACAGACGCTGTACGGCTCCTGTCTCCGTCCGAGGCGGAAGCCTGTCCGGAGATCCTCGCAAAGATCAAAATGAATTTCTGGCTGCTTTGTCCCGGCAACGCACCGGATGCAGCCATGTTCGTATCGCCCCGTCATACCTTGATGGACTATGGCTATGCGGTGGACTGTACGGATTTTTATGTATGTCCCGTGATCAGCGTGAAGCTTACGGAAGAATGACCGCGTTATAGAAAAAACCTGCAGCCAGACGTATATTATTTGAATAATCCATCCAATGCCGAATGTGGTATAGTGATGATGCAGTGAAATGATAGAAAGGAAACGATATGTCAAAAATTTCAGTCAGTCATCTGAGCAAGACCTTCCAGTCAGCGGACGGAACGGTGGAAGCGCTCAAAGATGTAAGTCTGGAAATAGCTTCCGGTGATATTTTCGGGATCATCGGGATGTCCGGAGCCGGCAAGAGCACTCTTGTCCGGTGTATCAACTATCTGGAGGTTCCTACGGAGGGAAAGGTCCTGATCGACGGGAAAGAACTCGGAGGATTTTCGGAGAAGGAGCTTCGGAAGCAGCGTGAGAATATCGGTATGATCTTTCAGCATTTTAATCTGCTGATGCAGAAATCCGTGCTGGAGAATGTGTGCTTCCCCCTGTATATTCAGGGAAAGAAAAAGGCGGAAGCCCGGAAAAAAGCCGCAGAGCTTCTGGAGATCGTAGGTCTTGCAGACAAGCAGAAGGCCTATCCGGCCCAGCTTTCCGGCGGACAGATGCAGAGAGTGGCCATTGCCAGGGCGCTGGCTTCGGATCCGGAGATCCTGCTCTGCGACGAGGCCACCAGTGCGCTGGATCCCCAGACCACTTCTTCCATCCTGGAGCTTCTGGACAAGATCAACAAGGAATTCGGCATCACGATCGTGATCATAACCCATCAGATGTCGGTGGTCCGTGAGGTCTGCCGCCATGTGGCCATTCTGAAAAACGGAGAGGTTGTGGAGCAGGGACTTGTTTCGGATATCTTCACCCATCCGAAGACCGATGTGGCCAGGGAGCTGATCCGGAAGGATACCGGCGACGAGGCGGAGGTGGAAAAGACCGCTGCCATGCAGGAAATCCAGAGCGGAGAGATCATCCGGATCGTCTTTTCCGAGAATTCGGCCTTTGAGCCGGTCATCGCAAACCTCATCCTGACCTTCCGCGAGCCGGTCAATATCCTGCGGGCCAATACCCGGAACGTGGGCGGCGTGGCGAAGGGCGAGATGGTCCTGCAGTTTATGGAATACAGTCAGAATACAGAGGCCATGAAGCATTACCTGGAGGAATGCGGACTGGCTGTGGAGGAGGCGCCGGAATATGCACATTGAAAGCTTATATCTGCTGGCGGCCGCTGCGGCTCCCGCCACCGTCGGTGAATGGATCAGCCAGTACGGAAAGATGCTGGTCGAGGGAATCTGGGGAACGGTCTATATGACGCTTGTCTCCACCTTTATCGGCTATCTGTTCGGGCTGCCCATGGGCGTACTGCTGACAGTGACCCGCAAAGACGGCCTGAAACCGAATGCACCGGTCTACAAGATCCTGGATGTGATCGCCAACATTGTGCGAAGCATTCCCTTCCTGATCCTGCTGATCCTGCTGATCCCCTTTACACGGGCACTGGTCGGAAAAAGCTATGGAACGACCGCAGTCATCGTGCCGCTTTCCATCGCTGCGATCCCGTTTATCGCCCGTATGGTGGAATCCTCTCTGACCGAGGTGGATGCCGGGGTGATCGAGGCGGCCCGTTCCATGGGCGCCAGCAACATGCAGATCATCACCCGGGTCCTTCTGGTGGAGGGAAAGACATCTCTGATCGTCAATGCCACCATCGCCATGGGCACGATCCTGGGCTATTCGGCCATGGCAGGAACCGTCGGAGGCGGCGGTCTGGGCGATATCGCGGTCCGGTATGGCTATAACCGGTATATCTACGACGTGATGTTCGTGACCGTGGCCCTGCTGATCATCCTGTTCCAGCTGTTCCAGACCTACGGGATGTTCTTTGCCAATCATTTTGACCGCCGGAAATCCACATCCATGAAGACCGGTTCTCTGGTGGTTTTCATCGTCTTTTCGGTGATCATGGGGAGTGCCGCAGGCATCGGCATCATCCAGTTCGTCAAGACGATGCTTTTACGGTGAAAACAGCAGCTTCTGCTGTTTACGGGAGCCTTCCGGTTCCCGGCATATATTTTTCTATACAGGAGGTACCTATTATGAAAAAACTGGCAGCAGCAACTCTGGCAGGCGTACTTGCGATCGGAACTCTTTGCACGGGCGTTATGGCAGAAGAAGACACCACCATCACTGTAGCCGCATCCGCGACGCCTCATTCCGAGATCCTTGAGGAGGCAAAACCACTCCTGGAAGAAAAAGGATATACCCTTGAGGTAACCGTGTTTGACGATTATGTACAGCCGAACGAGGTAGTGGAGAGCGGAGAGTTTGATGCAAACTATTTCCAGCACATCCCGTACCTGGACAGCTTTAACGAAGAAAAAGGAACCCATCTGGTCAACGCAGGCGGGATCCATTATGAGCCCTTCGGCATCTATCCGGGAAC
>CAMOUV010000155.1 GCA_946626695.1 uncultured Blautia sp. | reverse complement strand
TCACTCCATGTGCCCGTCCCGGTACATGGAGAATTTGTCCATCGGATACTGTTTCAGATTTTCCAGGATCTTCCGATCATCCGCAGCAGCGAGGAGCTTCGTGCGAGAGCGCAGAACTTCGGCCTCCGGCGTATGCTTGGAGGGACCGCCGATGCAGCCGCCCGGACACATCATGCCCTCGATAAAGTCTTCTTTCAGACGGCCGGCCTTCAGCAGCGTAAGGGCTTTTTTGCACTCGTCACCTCCGGCGCAGGCAAGAAGCCGGATATCCGAGGTGTCTTCCCCCATCTCTTCCATCACTTCCAGAACAGCCTTGGCTACGCCGCCGCTCCCGGCAAAGTTCTTTCCAAAAAGAGAGGCTTCCTGATATTCTTCCTCCACCGGCGTGACTTCCACGCCTTTCGAATCCATCAGGGCTACGATCTCCCCATAGGTAACAGCATAGTTTACGTTGTCCGCGATGAATTCGTTCAGCGTCTCACCCTTCTTGGCAATGCAGGGACCGACAAAGACCGTGATGCAGTCCGGATCCAGCGCTTTCAGATACCGGTTGACGGCCACCATCGGGGAAACCGTCTCGGATTTGTTCTTCTCGTACTGCTCCGGAAAATGATGCCGGAGCATGGAAATGAAGGCCGGACAGCAGGAGGTGGTCATCTTCCGTCCTTCCTTTTTGGCTTCGATCCATTCTCTGGCCTCGTACGCAGCGGTCATGTCACCGCCAAGGCCCACCTCCACCATGTCGGCAAAGCCGACTTTCTTCAGCGCCGCACGGATCGCACCCATGGTGATATCCTTGCCGAACTGGCCCTCCGTAGCCGGGGCGCACATGGCGATCACCCGTTTGCCTGCCTTGATGGCTTTGATGATATCCACCAGGTAGATTTTGGAACCGATGGCACCGAAGGGACAGTTATGAATGCAGTGACCGCAGTGGACGCATTTTTCTTCGTCGATCACGCAGAGACCATATTCATCATAGCTGATGGCCCCCGCCGGGCAGGATTTCTTGCAGGGCCGCTCCAGATGAACAATGGAGCCGAAGGGACAGGATTTGGCGCACAGACCGCACTCCTTGCATTTATCCGGATCGATGTGCATCTTGGTGCTTCCCGGCGTGATCGCCTGAAAACGGCAGGCATTCAGGCAGGCCTTGCCCAGACAGAACCGGCAGCTGTCCGTCACGGTGTAGGAGGAGATGGGGCAGTCATCACAGGCAGCCCGGATAACCTGCACCACGTTTTTACTCGGATAAGCAGCCGAAGAATCCAGACCGGAAGCCAGACGGATCCGTTCCCGGACGATCTCCCGCTCTTTGTACACACAGCAGCGATACTCCGGTTTGGGGCCCGGACTGATCTGCAGGACAAGCTTTTCCCGGTTTTCGTGGTCCAGCCGGTCTTCCCATTCCATGCGGCAGACCTCCCGCATGATATGATGCTTCAAGTCGACAATACCTTTATCGTTCGTAATCATATTTGTATCCTTTCAGGCGCAAATCGTAAAAGGCCCGCCGGAAAAACAGCGGGCCTGTTCTTGTATTACATCAGCTGGCGGAACATCTCGATGACCTGTTCCTTGGTCGCCTCTCTCGGGTTGCCCGGATAGCAGGCATCCGCCAGAGCATCCGTTGCAAGAATATCCAGATCCTCTTCACGGATCTTCTCATTCTTTGTGGGAATTCCGACATCGATGGAGAGCTGACGGACCGCATCGATGGCCGCCTGACGGTACTCCTCCTGGCTCATCTCGTCCACGCCCTTTACGCCCATGGCACGGGCGATCTCGCGGTATCTTTCACCGGAATACTCTTTGTTGAATTCCATGGTGATGGGCAGGAACATGGCGCAGGCTACACCGTGGGGTGTGTCATAATGTGCGCTGAGGGTATGTGCCATCGCATGGTCAATGCCAAGGCCTACATTGGAGAAGCCCATTCCGGCGATATACTGTGCCATGGCCATTCCCTTACGGCCTTCCGGCGTATTGGCAACCGCGCCTCTCAGGTTCTGGCCGATCAGCTTGATGGCTTCCAGATGGAACATGTCTGTCAGCTCCCAGGCTGCGCGGGTGGTATAGCCTTCGATCGCATGGGTCAGAGCGTCCATACCGGTGGAAGCGGTCAGGCCCTTGGGCATGGAATCCATCATGTCCGGATCGACAACGGCGACTTCCGGAATATCGTTGGTATCCACGCACACGAATTTACGCTGCTTTTCCACATCGGTGATGACATAGTTGATGGTTACCTCGGCAGCTGTACCGGCCGTGGTGGGAACTGCGATGGTAGGAACCGCATGGTTCTTTGTCGGAGCAACGCCTTCCAGGGAACGGACATCTTCGAACTCCGGATTGGTGATGATGATGCCGATGGCCTTGGCTGTATCCATGGAGGAACCGCCGCCGATGGTCACGATCGAATCCGCGCCGCAGGCCTTGAAAGCAGCTACGCCTTCCTGGACATTCTCGATCGTGGGATTCGGCTTGATTCCGGAATAAACGGTATAGGGAATGGAAGCTTCATCCAGAAGATCGGTAACCTTGGCGGTCACGCCGAACTTTACAAGATCCGGGTCGGAACACACGAACACGTGCTTGAAGCCTCTTCTCTGCGCTTCGCCGACGATTTCTTTGATGGCGCCGGAGCCATGATAGGATACGGTATTGAGTACGATTCTGTCTGCCATGATAAATCCTCCTGTATATACAATTTATGCAGTTATATCCTACCATCTTTACGCCTAAAAAACAAGTCTCACCGGTGAGTTTACCTTGACTCACTTCTTCTCTTCGTTATATCATACCTGTAGAAACTTTCAAGAATGCAAAGCACGGAAAAATACGTACCCATTTACATTCTGCACGACAGGAGGACACAACATGAAATACCGTACCTTTGGAAAACTGGGCATCCAGGGCTCTGCCTTCGGTCTGGGCTGCATGCGTTTCAACGGCGCCGCATCCGGCGACAGCGTGATCGATGAACAGAAGGCAGTCTCTCTGATCCGCCGTGCCATCGACGGCGGCGTAACCTATCTGGATACTGCCTATGTCTATCTGGATAAAACCTCCGAGATCGTTCTGGGAAAAGCTCTTCAGGATGGCTACAGAGACAAGGTCACCATCGCAACCAAAATGCCCATGGAGGCCGTCAAGAACCGTGCCGATATGGAGGCTCTCCTCGCGGAGGAGCTGAAAAAGCTGCAGACAGACCACATCGATTTTTATCTGATGCACGGCATCAACAAGGAGAAATGGGAATATTTCAAATCCATCGGGGCTCCGGAATTCTTCGATGAGATGAAGCAGGCCGGAAAGATCCGTTACAAATGCTTTTCCTTCCACGGCCCTTACGAAGATTTCGAATATATCATCAAAGACAGTGACTGGGACATGGTGCAGATCCAGTACAACTTTATGGATGTGGACAATCAGGCCGGAACAAAAGGCCTGGAACTGGCAGGAAGCCTCGGGATCCCGGTTGTGATCATGGAGGGTCTGCTGGGCGGCCGTCTGGCCAATGCGCCGGACAATGTACAGGCTCTGTATGACGCCTTCCCGGTGAAGCGTTCGGCCGTGGAATGGGCCTTCCGCTGGCTCTGCAACCGTCCGGAGATCGCCACGGTCCTTTCCGGCTGCAACGAAGAGGCGCAGATCGACGACAACCTGCGGATTTTTGATACCGTGGAGCCGGGCATCATGAGTCCGGAAGAGCTGAAGCTGATGGAGGATGTCCGCAGCGCCTACAACAGCCGCACCAAGATCGGCTGCACCGGCTGCCGTTACTGCATGCCATGCCCCAACGGCGTCAATATCCCCGGCATTTTCTCCGCCTGGAACAACCATTCCCTGTATAACACAGATCCCAAAGAGGACTGGAATATGCAGAACATTCTCCGAAATGACGAGACTGCGGAAAAATGCATACAGTGCGGTGCCTGCGAGGCAGCCTGTCCGCAGCATCTGCCGATCATTGAAAGCCTGCAGACCGCCTGGAAGGAACTGACCTGATAACCATTCATTCTGCATCCATCAGCTTTTTTCAAGAAAGGATCTGCCATGAACAATTTTACTTTCTACTCTCCCACCTGTTTCGTATTCGGCAAAGACACAGAAAGCCAGGCCGGAAGCCTTGTCCGGCAATTCGGAGGCTCCAAGGTCCTGATCCACTACGGCGGCGGATCGGTCGTCCGTTCCGGTCTTCTTGACCGGGTCAAAGCTTCTCTGGAAAAGGAAGCGATCCCCTATGTCGTTCTGGGCGGCGTCAAGCCCAATCCCCGCAGCGGTCTTGTGTATGAAGGCATCGATCTCTGCCGCAAAGAAGGCGTCGATTTTGTCCTGGCCGTCGGCGGCGGAAGCACCATCGACTCCTCCAAGGCCATTGCAGCCGGTGTGGTCTATGACGGAGACTTCTGGGATTTTTACAGCGGAAAGCTGATCACGGAGGCGCTTCCCGTGGGGACCATCCTCACCATTGCGGCTGCCGGCAGTGAAGGCAGCCCGGATTCCGTTATCACAAAGGAAGAGGGTATGTTTAAAAGAGGCGCCACCGGCGACGCCATCCGTCCGAAATTCAGTATCCTGAACCCGGCACTTACGCAGACTCTGCCGCCCTATCAGACAGCCGCAGGCATCACCGATATCATGGCTCATCTGTATGAAAGATATCTGACCAATACGAAAGAGGTGGAAGTGACTGACCGCCTGATCGAAGCACTGCTGCTTACCATGATCCACGAAGGACCCAGAGTCATCGCCGATCCGGACAACTACGATGCCCGGGCCAACATCATGTGGGCCGGAATGATGGCACACAACAACTCCGTCGGCGTCGGCCGAAGCCAGGACTGGAACAGCCACAACATCGAACATGAGCTGTCCGCCCTGTACGACT
>CAMOUV010000154.1 GCA_946626695.1 uncultured Blautia sp. | reverse complement strand
TCTGTCGCTTTCTACGCTTATTTTTCCGGCCTCAAATTGGCGCTGAGCTCGTTGCAGCCGGAAATATTGTCGTATTCTGTTTTTCGTGTTGATTCTTTCGTTTTCAGGTTTTTCCTCTTTTCATATTTGTTTCTTTAGAGTATACTGATAACGGTTGTGGTATCCCCCGGTCCGGGCGGATGCATCATTTCCTATTATGCATTTACAGGAGGAATCACTATGAAACACTTTACATATACCCCTCACATGGTCTGTTCTCGTCAGATCGATTTCGATATCGACGAAAACGGCAAGCTGCACAACGTCTCTTTTGTAAGCGGCTGCAACGGAAACCTCAAGGCCATCGGCCGGCTTGTAGAGGGAGCAGATCCCAAAGACATCGCGGATATCCTCCGCGGCAACGACTGCGCCGGCAGAGGCACTTCCTGCGCCGACCAGCTCTCCAAGGCTCTCGAGCAGGCTGTTGCGGAAATCTGAGTATACAATCAGACCCCCGGATACTTCTGCCATATCTGCAAGGTTCTTCGGGTTGATCCTACCGGAAACCCGAAGATCAGGTTTCCGGGATTGATTGATTTCATTTAAAAACACCATCCTTCATCGGTCATGAAGGGTGGTGTTTTCTTTTCTCACTCGGATCCCTGAAACGTAGCCAGATACAGTCTGTGATCATCACAGGCATACAGCATGAACACTCTGGCCTGCAGCAGGATCGCTCTCCCGTCTGCTCTCTCAAAGTCCACATCCTCCCGGTGTCCTTCCAGCGGATGCTCATTGGCGCCATAGAGGATCCTCCGGATCTTCTCCCGGTTTCCATGGTGGAATTTCATCACAAAATGCCCCATGGAATCCTCATCGTTCTCGGAAATCCCCGTCAGCTCGGAATAGGGATGATTCATCTGGACAATCGAGATATTGTCCCGGGTCTCTTTATAGATCGCCGCGGGTCCGATGATGTTGTCCAGCAGAGTCTCGCTCAGCATGCCCTCGTGGATCAGTTCCCGGAATTTAAGCCGGTTCGTCATGATCGCACCCCCTTTGCGGGGGATCCGGCCGATCTTGGAGGGATCCTGCAGCAGTTTTTCAAACTCCTCCACGGGCATCGGTTTATAAAAGTAGAAGCCCTGGGCGTAATTATCTCCCAGTGCGATCAGGTTGTCCCTCTGGGCTTCCGTCTCCACGCCCTCCGTCACCACCAGCATACCGATCATATGAGCCATGCTGATCACCGATTCCACGATGCTGATGGCTTTGCTGTCCGAGGTTTTCTGGCTCATAAAGCGAACATCGGTTTTCAGCACATCCAGATTCATGGTGTGAAGCATGCTTAACGAGGACGAACCGCTTCCAAAATCATCCATCAGGATCTTGAACCCGGCTTCGTGCAGCTTATGAACCGCGGCCGATATGTTTTCGTTGTTGTCCGTCAGGGCGCTTTCCGTGATCTCGATCCCCAGAAGATAGACCGGAATATCATATTTTATCACCAGGTCGCTGAAATGCTGGCCGATATCGGTAAAATAAAAATCCACCCGGGATACATTGACCGAGCAGGGCACCGGACGTATTCCTCTGTCCAGCAGACTGCGGAGCCATTTGCAGACCTCTTCCCAGATATAACAGTCCACGGCGAAAACATAGCCGGTTTTTTCCAGAAGAGAGATGAACTCGCCCGGCATCAGCAATTCACCGCGGCGGTTCCAGCGCATCAGTGCCTCCGTACCGATGATCTTTCCGGTCTTTTCGTTCACCTGCGGCTGCAGGTAAAAGACGAACTCGCCCTTCGGAAGGCCCCGTTTTACATCCATCAGAAGCAGCTTGTTTTTGCGTACGCTCTGGTACTCTTCTTCGCTGTAGTAATTGTAATGACGGGTATAGCTTCCCTTGATCTCCTGCAGTGCGGTCAGCGCCCGGTCATACTGAAGCGAAGCCGACTCCCTGCGGTCCGTGGAAAGATACACCCCGAGAAGCGGGGCGAAACCGTCCGTATATTTTAAGGAAGCTACCAGTTCACCCAGGAATACATCGACCTCTTTCTCGTTTCCGTGCTTTACCGGAAAAACAAGGCAGAAATTATCGCCGCCCAGATAGCCTGCGATGCCAGCCTTCTCCGCCGCGCACCGCTCCAGCGTATCCGCGATGGATTCCAGGAACAGATTGCCGGCCTTTCTTCCGAAAATGTCATTGAACAGTTTGAAATAGTTGATGTCGATCACCACGGTCACGATATGCTCATCGAACCGTTCGATCAGCCAGGAATTGATCTTGGTAAAAAGCTCTTCGTCCCGGTGGAGCCTGATATTGGCATTCACAGGTTTTTCCAGATAATGTACCTGCTCATTCTTCGGTGCTTTTTTCTGCTCTTCCCGGAGCGCCCTTTTTTCGCTGTACATCATCAGATGTACCTGCCGGATCATGGCATCAAACCCGTCCTCACAGGAAGGAGCCCATTTTACCCCGGCTGCCGCCAGAAGATCTCTTTCCTTAAAAAGAGTCTGCATGATCCGCACCGAATCAAGAAAGGCAGCTTCCTCCACAGGACTTACCACCACAAGGAACTCATTGTTGTCGATCCGGAATACTTCTTTTTCCGCATCGAACAGATTCTCCAGGATCGCGCTGGCGTGCAGCAGCATCTGCTCATGCTCCAGATGCTCCGGAAGACCGTCGTCCACATCCCAGCCCATCATGTCGCAGTAGACCATCCCGATGCTGTTGGCTTCATCCAGATGCTCCAGCCGGTTCTGCAGGCTCAGCCGGTTGCCGGTGCCCGTCAGATTGTCCGAAAAACCGATCTGCTCCAGTTTGCGGACCAGCTGTCCGCTGTATACCAGAGACGAAAGGATATAACGCATGCCGGGAAGGATCTCCTGAGCCCCGTCCAGGAACTCGGGCGCCGGGTTTTCCAGAATGAAAAAGCCCCGGTTTCTTCCATGAAAGGCCAGTCTCGACACGATGGCCGAACAGACATCCTGCCCCTTGAAGGTTTCATAAAAGTCCGGGTCCGATTTTTCAAGCTCCCGGATATCGCGGATCACAATGATCTCGTTGCGCGCAAGGCGCTCCTTCCACCTCTCAAGCCAGGTTACCGGAAGATGTTGTAGCAGATCCTTCTCGGACAGAGTTCCCGCTCCGCACCACTCATACGTGTTGTCACAGGTCCCGTCCGGATTGATCTCAAAAATACTGATACGATCGCAGGCCAGCTCTTCACCCAGACAGGACAAAAGCTCAGACAAAGATTCCCGGGAAACTGTATGGGCAAGAGCTTTATCAAATGCTCTGTTAAGGACACTTATATTTCCGCTCACGATTTGTCTCCTCTGAGATTATAGTAGTTTCTGTACATATAGATATTTCATATCATACCACATCGGGGATCAAAAGAAAAGAGGCGGATGAGTCAAGGATCCTGCCCCCACGGCTCATCTTCCGAAATTAAGGTTTGTATCTTTTCCGGTGATGTGGTATAGTGGGTAAGGTTTTTTACTATTATTCTATCTTTTATAGGAGGAAAGAGTTTATGGAAAAACTGTTCAAACTGAAAAGCCATGGCACGGATGTCCGTACCGAGCTGCTGGCGGGTCTTACCACCTTCATGACCATGGCCTACATTCTCGCGGTCAACCCGGGGATCCTAGGCGCTTCCGGCATGGACACCGGCGCCGTCTTCACCGCCACCGCGCTTGCATCGGCCATCGCCTGCGTGCTCATGGGCCTGATCGCCAATCTGCCCTTCGCCCTTTCGGCCGGCATGGGACTGAATGCGTATTTCGCGTATACGGTCGTTTTAGGCATGGGATACAGCTGGCAGACCGCCCTTACCGCAGTCTTCGTGGAGGGTGTCATCTTTATCATCCTGTCCCTCACCAATGTGCGTGAAGCGATCTTCAACGCCATCCCAACCAACCTGAAGGTGGCGGTTTCCGTTGGTATCGGCCTGTTCATCTGCTTTATCGGCCTGCAGAATGCCCATATTGCCGTAGACAGCGCCACGCTGGTTTCCATGTATTCCTTCAGCGATGCCATCAAAAACGGCAGCTTCAGCTCCGAAGGCATCACCGTGCTGCTGGCTCTCATCGGCCTTCTGATCACTGCCTTCCTGGTTATCCGCCAGATCAAAGGCAATCTGCTGATCGGTATCGTGGTAACCTGGGTTTTAGGCATTCTTTGCGAAGTGACCGGTCTGTATGTTCCCAATCCGGACGCAGGTTTTTACAGCCTGATCCCCTCCGGCGTCGTGTCCGCTCCGGCTTCACTGGCTCCGACTCTTTTTAAGCTGGATTTCTCGAACCTGCTTTCCGTCAACTTCCTGGTCGTCATGTTCGCCTTCCTGTTCGTGGATCTGTTCGATACCCTGGGAACCCTGATCGGCTGTGCTTCCAGAGCCAATATGCTGGATAAAGAAGGCCGGCTTCCGGGCATCAAGGGCGCACTGATGGCCGACTCTGTCGGTACCGTCTGCGGAGCCTGCCTGGGTACCTCCACCGTAACGACCTTTGTGGAATCCTCCTCCGGTATCGCCGAGGGCGGACGCACCGGTCTTACCGCGATCACCACCGGCGTTCTGTTCCTGCTGTCCCTTTTCTTCTCCCCGATCTTTCTGGCGATCCCGTCCTTCGCGACGGCTCCGGCTCTGATCGTGGTAGGCTTCCTTATGATGCAGCAGGTGACCAAGCTTGACTGGAACAACGCGCTTGAAGCCATCCCGGCCTTCATCGCCATCATGGCCATGCCGTTTCTGTACTCCATCTCCGAGGGAATTTCCCTGGGGATCATTTCCTACGTGATCCTGAATCTCTGCGCAGGAAAAGCAAAAAAAATATCACCGCTCATGTATGTTCTTGCGGTGGTATTTATCCTGAAATATGTGCTGCTGTAAGAGCAGGTAAAAAAAGAACCGTCATC
>CAMOUV010000153.1 GCA_946626695.1 uncultured Blautia sp. | reverse complement strand
CGGATGTACCTGTCCGTCAGGACAATCAGGAAATGTACATCTGGACAACCTGCAGGTTGACAAGAAAAGGAGAAACTGAGATAATGGTTCTCAGGAAACAGGAGGAGAATGAATGAGAAAAATCCAGTTGTTTTTAGCCGTACTGGCGGCTGCGGCTTTTACCGCTGCAGGCTGCGGAAAATCTTCCGCACCGGCGACGGAAGCCCAGGAGACTCCCACCCCGGAAGCAGAGGCTGAAGGGGAGCTGGTCGAGATGGAGAAGACCGAAAAGCCACTGGAAGCGGAAAAAGACTACGAACATATGATCGGCACCAAGACCGCGACCTCTTCGGTGCTCCTGATCGAAAACCAGACCGGAAGCGAAATCGCGACCATCTACATCCGGCCGACGGTGACCAACAGCCTCACGGATGACTGGGGCGACGAGCTGGTAAAGGGCAGCTTCACCCTCAAAAACGGAGACGAGACCGCGTTCTGCTTTGAAAAGGACCTGAAGGACAGCGCCGGCAATCTGGTTACCAATTATGACATCCGGGTAGGCTATACGGACATTTATAAGAACGAGTGCTTCTTCCGGAATCTGCCGCTCACGGTGATGAAGGACCTCACCCTGTGCATGGAAGGCACCGGGCTGAATGCGATTCCCTATGCAAAGTATCATTCCACCGCGGGGGATACCGAGTATTCCACCCTGGAGGAGGTAAAGAAGAGGCTCGGCCTCACAGCAACGACGGGCATTACCGGCAGCAGCCTGCTTACGCCGACGCCCACGCCGGCCCAGACACAGCAGGCAGAGACCACGGCCGCTCCGGAACAGGTTCCCGATACGCCGACTCCGGTTCCCCAGGAAACGGCTGCACCGGTGGTCAATCCGGACAGCGGCGCTTCGAGCGCTTCCGCCTATATCGGTCAGTCGCTGGATTCCCTGATGGGCGCCATGGGAAGCCCCACAGGCAGCGAGTACGTGGACGAACCGGAAACCGGCCGCACCGGCTATCATTATTACGACACTTTTACGGTATCCACCATCGTGGATGACGCGGGCAACGAAACCGTGGCCGGCGTATGGTAACCCACCAGAAGGGAGAAGACATGAAGAGAGTACTGTTAAAACTCAGCGGAGAAGCTCTGGCCGGCGAAAAGAAGACCGGCTTTGACGAAGCCACCGTGCTTGGCGTGGCGAAACAGATCAAGACCATCGCCGAGGAAGGGATCCAGATCGGGATCGTCATCGGCGGCGGCAATTACTGGCGCGGCCGTACCAGCGAGACCATCGACCGGAATAAAGCCGATCAGATCGGCATGCTGGCCACGATCATGAACTGCATCTACGTTTCGGATATCTGCCGGTATATCGGCCTGAAAACGGAAGTGTTCACCCCCTTCGTGTGCGGCGGCTTCACCACGCTGTACTCCAAGGACAAGACCGAGGAAAGCTTCGCCGAAGGCAAGATCCTGTTCTTCGCGGGCGGCACCGGCCATCCCTATTTCTCCACCGACACCGCCACCGTGCTGCGGGCCATCGAGATCGGCGCGGACGCCATCCTGGTCGCCAAGGCCATCGACGGCATCTACGACAGTGACCCCAAGCTGAATCCGGACGCTGTGAAGTACGACGAGATCTCCATCGAAGAAGTGGTGGACAAACGTCTGGCGGCCATGGATCTGACAGCCTCCATCATGTGCATGGATAACAAGATGCCCATGCTGGTCTTCGGACTGGAAGGGGAAGATTCCATTATCAATACCGTGCGCGGAAAGTTTTCCGGGACCCGGGTAACCGTATAAACAAAAAAGCAAAAAAGGCAAAGGAGAGGCATTATGGACGAAAGAATTCAGAAGTACGACGAGAAAATGACGAAGACACTGAACGGCTTCGAGGCCGAGCTGCAGACCATCCGTGCAGGCCGTGCAAACCCGCATATTCTGGACAAACTGGCCGTGGACTACTACGGGACGCCCACCCCCATTCAGCAGGTGGCTAACGTGACCGTACCGGAAGCCCGCATGATTCAGATCCAGCCCTGGGAGTCCAGCCTCATCAAAAAGATCGAGAAAGCGATCCTCGCTTCCGATCTGGGCCTGAACCCCAGCAATGACGGAAAGGTCATCCGTCTGGTATTCCCGGAGCTTACCGAGGAACGCCGTAAAGAGCTGGTAAAGGATGTCAAGAAAAAAGGCGAGGCTGCAAAAGTCGCCGTCCGCAACATCCGCCGTGATGCCAACGACGCCTTCAAAAAGCTGACCAAGCAGGATGTCTCCGAGGATGAAGTCAAGGAGCTCTCCGACGAGATCCAGAAGCTTACCGACAAGTACATCAAGGATGTCGACAACGTCGTCGAGAAAAAATCCAAAGAGATCATGACGGTGTAATGACCGAAAAACCAGGGACCGTTTTTGCGGTCCCTCATTTTGTTGTGAGGAGGCAGGAATGAGAGTACCTGAGCATGTAGCGATCATCCTGGACGGCAACGGCCGCTGGGCGAAATCCAAGGGCATGCCGCGCAGCTACGGCCATATGAAGGGCTGCGCCAACCTGGAATCCATCTGTGACGATGTGAAAGACCTGGGGATCCGATACTTTACGGTATACGCGTTTTCCACCGAAAACTGGAAGCGCTCGCGGGATGAGGTGGAAGGCCTGATGAAGCTGTTCCGCAGCTATCTGAAGCGCTGCCTGAAGATCGCGGACCGGAACAAAATGCAGGTGAAGGTGATCGGCGATATCACGGCCTTCGATCCGGATATTCAGGAAAGCATCCGTGTGCTGGAGGATTACTCGTCCAAATACAACGAGCTCTACTTCCAGATCGCGCTGAACTACGGCAGCCGGGACGAGATGATCCGCGGCATCCGTTCGCTGGCCCGGGATGTCCGTGACGGCCGTCTGAATCCGGAGATCATCGACGAAAAAATCTTCGAGGGCTATCTGGACACTGCCGGCGTGCCGGATCCGGACCTGCTGATCCGCACCAGCGGCGAGCTTCGCCTTTCCAATTTCCTGATGTGGCAGCTGGCCTACACAGAATTTTATTTTACCGATGTACCCTGGCCGGATTTCAACAGAGACGAGCTGGTCAAAGCCATCGAGACCTACAATATACGCGACCGCCGCTACGGCGGTGTGAAGGAGGAGTGACCATGTTCAGGACAAGACTGATCAGCGGGATCGTTCTGGTGATCGTTGCGCTTCTTGCCATTATTACAGGAAGCTACGTGCTGCTGTTTACCCTGATGGGAATTTCCGTCATCGGCATGCAGGAGCTGTACAAAGCCATGGGAGTCCGCAAAGAAGGCTTTAACGTTCTGGAGATCGTGGGCTACCTCGGGGCCGTGATCTATTACTGTTTTATGTATGTGAACTTTGACCGGTACGGCATGATGGCCATGATCCTGTCGGTGATCCTTCTGATGTTCGTTTATGTGTTCCGCTATCCGGAATTCACGGCGGATCAGGTGATGTCGGCCTATTTCGGCATCATCTACGTGGCGGTCATGCTGTCCTTCATCTATCTGACCCGGAACCTGCCTGACGGTCAGTTCGTGGTATGGCTGATCTTCCTCAGCTCCTGGGGCTGCGATACCTGTGCTTACTGCGTAGGCATGCTGATCGGCAAGCACAAGATGGCGCCGGTCCTGAGCCCCAAAAAGTCCGTGGAAGGTGCCATAGGCGGTGTGCTCGGCGCGGCCGGCCTGGGCGTGATCTATGCGGCGGCCACCCATGGCCTGATGCTGGAATACGCCATCATCTGCGGCGTGGGAGCGTTGATCAGCATGGTGGGTGACCTGGCGGCTTCGGCCATCAAACGGAACCGCGGCATCAAGGACTATGGCAGGCTGATCCCCGGCCACGGCGGCATCCTGGACCGCTTCGACAGCGTGATCTTTACCGCCCCGGCCATCTATTTTCTGGCAAGGCTGGTGTTGAATATATGAAAAAAATTGCGATACTCGGATCGACGGGTTCCATCGGAACCCAGACACTGGAGGTGGTGCGGAACAACGGGGACATCGAAGTCCTCGGGATCAGCGCCGGCTCCAACATCGAAAAACTGGAGCAGCAGGCACGGGAATTTCATCCCCGACTGATCGCGGTATGGGATGAAGAACGTGCCAGGGATCTGCGTGAAAGGGTGGCGGATCTGGATGTGAAGGTGGTTTCCGGGATGGACGGTCTGCTGGAGCTTTCCGCCATGCCCGAAACCGAAATCCTGGTGACAGCCATCGTGGGGATGATCGGCGTACGTCCGACCATCGAAGCCATCAAAGCCGGCAAGGACATCGCCCTGGCCAACAAGGAGACCATGGTGACGGCAGGCCATCTGATCACCCGTCTGGCAAAGGAATATCAGGTACGGATCCTGCCGGTGGACAGTGAACACAGTGCCATTTTCCAGGCCCTGCACGGGGAGGACAGAAAAACCGTCAGCCGTCTGCTGATCACAGCCTCCGGCGGGCCCTTCCGCGGGCGGAAGAAGGAAGAGCTGGAGCATGTGACGGTGGAAGAGACCCTCCGGCATCCCAACTGGGTCATGGGTCCCAAGATCACCGTGGATTCCGCCACCATGGTCAACAAAGGTCTGGAGGTCATGGAGGCGCGCTGGCTCTTCGATGTGCCTGTGGACCGGATCGACGTGGTGGTGCAGCCGAAAAGCATCATCCATTCCATGGTGGAATTCAACGACGGGGCAGTGATCGCCCAGCTCGGCACCCCGGACATGAAGCTTCCCATCCAGTATGCGCTCTATTATCCGGAACGGAGATATCTGCCCGGTGAAAGGCTGGATTTCCGGAAGCTGACCGGGATCGCCTTCGACGTGCCGGACAACGAGACCTTCCTTGGCCTTCCCATGGCCATCGAGGCGAGCCGTGCGGGAGGCACCATGCCCACCGTGTTCAATGCGGCCAACGAAGCGGCCGTCCGGA
>CAMOUV010000152.1 GCA_946626695.1 uncultured Blautia sp. | reverse complement strand
GCGGCGGAAGCACGGATACCTCCGGCGGAAGTTCCGGAGGCGGCTCCTGGGAGCCGATCTCGGATCCCGGATCCTATGTGGACGACTGGTACGATCCCGATGCAGGCTGGGAGGGTTGGTGATGAAAGGGACCACGGAAATCAGAAAGGTGCGGTGCAGCTTCGGCCATTATTATGATGGCGCCCGTTTTACGGAATGCCCTCATTGCCGGTCCATGCTGTACACACCGGTGATAACGGACGAAGAAAAACGGGAGATAGCCCGTCTGGCCTCGGTCTATGTCCATGGAAAAGAGGAAAAAAAGACGGAAAGGCCGGCCGGCAGCCGGAGCATCAGTCAGCGCCGCAAGGACAATTATTTTGTGACCGGCTGGCTGGTGTGCATTGAAGGCCCTGATTTCGGAAGATGCTTCCCGCTGTACCATGGAGAAAATGCCTTGGGCCGTGACGCAAACAACGCGGTATGCCTGGAGCGGGATGAGGCTGTGAAGACGGCCGTACACTGTGTCATTCAGTATGCCTACGAGACGGCTTCGTTCTATCTGATCCCGGAAAAGGATCTTCCGGTTTTTGTGAATGAAGTGCGGCTGGAGGCACCGGTGAGCATCCGGACCGGCGATCTGATCCGGGTCGGCAGCAGCCTTATGGAATTTGTGGCTTTCTGTGTCGGGGACCATAAATGGAACAGGCAGGGAGAGAGGGCAGAGGTGCATAAATGAGTGAGAGCATGATGGGAAAGCTGTGTCTCAGCTGCTTCAGACTGAAGGGAGAGTATCAGATCTGCCCCCACTGCGGATACGTGGAGGGAGAGTCACCTGCCCATCTGTTCTGTCTGAAGCCCGGAGGAATCCTCCGGAACCGCTACATTGTGGGACAGGAGCTGGGATACGGAGGCTTCGGGATCACCTACAAGGCCTATGATACATCCTTAAGTATCCCGGTGGCCGTCAAGGAGTTTTTTCCCTCCGGTCTTGTAAACCGGGCGGAAGGCGAAAAACAGGTGGAAATCTTTACCGGGGACCGGAAGGAGCAGTACCTGAAATTCAGAGAGCGGTTCATGAACGAAGCCAGGAGCATGGCCCTTTTCTCCAAGGAGAAGGATATCGTCCGTGTGTACGATTATTTTGAAGACAACAACACGGCCTATATCGTGATGGAGTACATTCCGCATCCGGTCCTGAAGCAGTATCTGAAAGAGGTCAGGCAGATTCCGGAAAAGCAGGCCTGTGCCTATACCTGTTCGATTTTGTCTGCTCTTGAAAAGCTGCACAGCCATGGGATCATCCACCGGGACATCAGCCCGGACAATATCTTTGTGGTTTCTCCGGAGGAGGTAAAGATTTTTGATCTGGGCGCCGCCATTCTTCAGAATGAAAACGGAGAAGATGATCCGGAGGTGGTGGTAAAAGCCGGTTATGCGCCGCCCGAGCAGTACAGCCACAGGATCAGGCATGACGTATGTACGGATATCTATGCGGCGGGGGCGGTTCTCTACCATATGCTGACGGGAGAAAAACCGCCGGAATCACTGGAACGAAATCTTGAGGATTCCCTGAAAATGCCCTCCGCCATGGGGATTCCCGTATCCGCAGCCACGGAGCGGGCCTTGCAGAAGGCCATGATGCTGCGGAAGGCAGACCGGTTTCAGACGGCGGGGGAATTCAGGCAGGCATTGCAGGAGGGCCTGCAGGAAAGCGCTCCTGCGCTCTCCGAAGAAGAAAACAACCGGAAGGAGAGACGCCGGTGGCGTTGGAGATAGGAGAAAAAAGACATGTTTACTGAAAGGGGGCCGGAAGGCCCCCTTTTACTGCTCATCGATGATCTTGATATACAGCTTCAGAAATTCGTCCAGAAGCGCCTGTTCTTTCTCGGAGCCTGTGATCAGAACCTCCAGAACCTCACAGGGGATTTTCTGAAGGACCGCGATCTCGTCACTGCCCGTACCGCGGATCAGATAATCCAGACTGCAGTGAAACACCTCCGACAACGCGACCAGACTGCCGACAGAGGTATTGGCTTTCCCGCACTCCACATGAGAAATATGTTTGGCTGTTACATTCATTTTATCTGCCAGCTGCTGCTGCGTAAGATTCAGATATTTCCGCATACGGCTGACCCGCTGCCCGAACTCTTTTCTGGGATCGGTTTCCATAAGGAACCTCCTTTGCCGGAATCGTAATGGACTGTTCTTATTATAGCGGACAGCCGGGGAAAAATGAATAACCTGAAAGGTTCATCTTTATCACAAAAAGTAGACCTTACAGATACATAAAAATAAAAATAAAAAAAGGGCTTGCATTTTCCGAAAGACTGGAGTATACTAGACAAGTCAGTTGAGACAAGGCCAGTTGGTCAAGGGGTTAAGACGCCGCCCTCTCACGGCGGAAACACGGGTTCGATTCCCGTACTGGCTGCTTTTTCCATGAACTCTTAAAGATCCGGAAGCGGGTTTTTAAGAGTTTTTGTATGTCTGGAACTTTTTATGTCTGCCGCCGGCATGAACATCTGCCGGCAGGTACGATGCGTTTGCAGGGAAATCCCCGGAGGAAAAACACATGGCTGGAAAAGAAGTATATGATGCCGGAAGCATCGCCGTGCTGGAAGGACTGGAGGCAGTCCGGAAACGCCCGGGAATGTATATCGGGAGCACATCCCGGAAAGGTCTGAATCATCTGATCTACGAGATCGTGGACAACGCCGTGGATGAGCATCTGGCGGGATTCTGCAGCGAGATCACCGTGATCCTGGAAAAGGACGGCTCCTGTACCGTGACGGACAACGGGCGGGGCATCCCTGTGGACATGCACGAGAAAGGAGTCCCTGCGGAACGGCTGGTCTTTACCACCCTGCATGCGGGAGGCAAATTTGACAATTCGGCCTATAAGACCAGCGGCGGCCTGCATGGCGTAGGCTCCAGCGTGGTCAATGCCCTGTCCTCATGGATGGAGGTCCGGATCAGCCGGGACGGATATGTTCATTTTGACCGCTATGAGACCGGAAACCCGGTGACGGAGCTGGAAAACGGGATGCTTCCCAGACTGTCCAGGACCCGGGAGACCGGAAGCAGCATCCGCTTTCTGCCGGATCCGGAGATCTTTGAGAAGACACGCTTCAGCGCGACGGAGGTAAAAAGCCGTCTGCATGAGACCGCTTATCTGAATCCAGCCCTCACGATTCATTTTAAGGACCTCCGCGGGGAGGAACCGGAGGTCATTGAGTATCATGAACCGGAGGGGATCGTGGGATACATCCGGGATCTGAACCAGAATACGCAGGTTCTGCACGAACCGGTGTATCTGAAAGGAGAATCCGAAGGAATCCAGGTGGAAGCCGCCTTCCAGTTCGTCAACGAATTCAGAGAGAATGTGCTGGGCTTCTGCAATAATATTTATAATGCGGAAGGCGGCACTCATCTGACCGGCTTCAAGACCACTTTTACCTCGGTGATGAATACGTATGCAAGGGAGATCGGGATCCTGAAGGAGAAGGATCCGAATTTTACCGGCGCCGATATCCGGAACGGGATGACGGCGGTGATCTCCATCAAGCACCCGGATCCGAGATTCGAGGGACAGACCAAGACAAAGCTGGACAATCCGGATGCGGCCAGAGCCTGCGGCAAGGTGGTGGGTGAACAGATGGTCCTGTTTTTTGACCGCAACCTGGAGACGTTGAAGACGGTGCTTTCCTGCGCGGAAAAATCCGCGAAAATACGGAAGGCGGAGGAACGCGCCAGGACCAACCTGCTGGTAAAGCCGAAGTATTCCTTCGATTCCAACGGAAAACTGGCCAACTGTGAGAAAAAGGATCCGTCCCTCTGTGAGATCTTTATCGTGGAGGGCGACTCAGCGGGAGGCTCTGCCAAAACAGCCCGGGACCGGAGCTATCAGGCGATTCTTCCCATCCGGGGAAAGATCCTGAACGTGGAAAAGGCTTCCATCGACAAGGTGCTGGCCAACGCCGAGATCAAGACCATGATCAACGCCTTCGGCTGCGGCTTTTCGGAAGGGTACGGCAATGATTTTGATATCACGAAGCTGCGGTATGACAAGATCGTGATCATGGCGGATGCGGATGTGGACGGAGCGCATATTTCCACCCTGCTGCTGACCCTTTTCTATCGTTTTATGCCGGAACTGATCTATGAGGGACATGTGTATATCGCCATGCCGCCTCTGTATAAGGTGATGCCGAAGAAGGGAGCCGAGGAATATCTGTATGATGACAAGGCTCTGGAAAAATACCGGAAATCCCACAAAAGCGGCAGCTTTACCCTGCAGCGATACAAAGGCCTGGGAGAGATGGACGCGGACCAGCTCTGGGAGACGACTCTGAATCCCGAGACCCGCAGGATGAAAAGAGTGGAGATCGAGGACGCGCGGCTTGCTTCCAGCGTGACGGAGATCCTGATGGGGAGTGATGTTCCGCCCCGGAAGGCCTTTATCTATGAGCACGCTTCGGACGCGGAGCTGGATGTATAACGGAGGAGACAATGGAGACGAGAGAGGAAAACATCATTCAGACCGACTATTCGGAGGTCATGCAGAAATCCTATATCGATTATGCCATGAGCGTTATCGTCTCCCGGGCGCTGCCGGATGTCCGGGACGGCCTGAAACCGGTTCAGCGACGTACACTGTACGATATGTACGAGCTGGGGATCCGTTACGATCATCCCTACCGGAAATGCGCCAGGATCGTAGGAGATACCATGGGCAAATATCATCCCCATGGCGACAGCTCGATCTATGAAGCGCTGGTGGTTATGGCCCAGGATTTCAAAAAGGGAAAAACCCTGGTGGACGGGCACGGGAACTTCGGCTCCATCGAAGGCGACGGGGCGGCGGCCATGCGTTACACGGAAGCCAGGCTGGAGAAGCTGACCCAGGAGGTCTTTCTGTCGGATCTGGACAAGAACGTGGTGGATTTTGTCCCGAATTTTGATGAGAC
>CAMOUV010000151.1 GCA_946626695.1 uncultured Blautia sp. | reverse complement strand
ACCTCCGCGATATATCGAAAAATCGTGCCATGGCACGTTTTTCCAGAATGTTTTCCGTGACATATCGAAAAAACGAGTCATGATACGATTTTTCAGAGCTGCCTCTGCGGTATTATCTTACGTGGAATACCCTACGTGTGTAAGGAACACCTGTCAGCGGAGTAAATCTGCGGCTTTCCAAAGACAGCTTGCCGGGAGCGGGTCTTTCTGGAGAACAGGCCGACCCGATGGGGAGATTGTGCATTCTGTTCGGGCTGCGTTGTACGGGCGCTTTTCGATTTGATGAGATCCTGTGCCTACGGAGACTTGCCCGCGAAGGCTCTTCCTGAGCAGGCGTAGTCGCAGTTGGCACATAGCTCAGCAAATCCTTGCCCCGTGCAGCACAAACAGAATCACAAACTCCCCGCAGGGTCGGCCTTTTCCCCAGGGAGCCCCCCCTCCTGGCAAGCGTCCCTCAGAGAACACAATTTACGGAGCCCGCGGTTTACCAGAGGCAGGAATACCCTTCCGGCGTAAGGCGCAGTTATTGCGTTAAACAGGAATATAACAAGCGTATCGATTATCCTCGGGCATGCTACTAAAGAGTATTAAATCGGAATATTCTGAAAGTAAGGATGAGTCAAGGAACCTGTCCCCGTGACTTACAATGTTAATATTGCCATAAATCAGGTTAATATTCTGCCTTGTATCCGGACGAAAATCAGACTACCATGTATGGCGAAGCAAGGAAAACAAGGAGGATATAAAATGATGAAAAATAGAATAAAAGCATTGATAATTACACTTGCAATGATGACTGTATCTGCTTCCGCGGTGATGCCGGTTTATGCCGGAATCGTTACAAACGAGAAGGAAACAGATTATGTCAAGGAAACGATTGTAAATTATACCAGTATTTTCGGAGAGGAGATGAAGATCCATGTTTCGGCAGATCAGGATCTGTCCGAACTTTTGCTTCGCTTTGATTTCTACGATGACGAGGTGGAGGTGAAGGTCTGCCGGAATGAGGACGGCGAGTATGAAGTGACTGACGGCAGTTTCTTTGCCACGGACGGTAAACAGGCGGCAGAAAAGGCTGTGAAGGAAGGAAAATGGAAAAACATCTGATTTCCTGGCTCAGGACAGGAAATCTGTCAGAGGATTCATCGCAAAGGAGCTGTGAAGGCTTGGGATTATTTCGATCCTTCTTTCACAGCTCCTTTTCAGATATGAAAGACTTGTCAAGCCAAATACTCTGCAGCAGGCTGCAAGACATGACATTGTGTGATTTTAACCGATTTCTTCTATGGACAGAAATCTACATTTTTGTTACCATAAAAATGTAGAAACGATTTATAATAAGCGGGGAAAGCAGTTGCGGTTTGAGCTTGCTTAAAGAAGCAATGAATCCCCAGGCGAAACGATCAGAAACGAAATGATTTTCTTCGTTTATGATCGTCCAAGAAGGAGGTAGGAGCGTATGAAGATAAGAATCAGTATGTTGCTTGCTGCTTTTTTAACCATATTCTGTGTGGCTCCGGGCTGCGCTGAAGAATTGATCAGTGAAGGGCTCCGGGAGGAATATCTGGAGGATGGTCCTGCTTTCGCACTGGCGGACAGATCGGCAGAGCTTGTTCAGGTGGGTGATAGTGCGGATGAGCTGCCGGAAGTTATGGCCGAGGAGGACGGAAAAACGCCGGCTACTGCTTTGGAGCTGAAGCTGGACATGGGATATTCCAAAAGCTGGACCACGGAAAATTATCTGAATAACTGGTTTAACTGGTTCACGGTAACGCAGAAAGGGAGTATCACGATCAATGTGATCCAGCCGGTTCTGGAAGGAACGGAAAATCTTAAGCAGACGTCATCGCTGAAACTGAGCCTGTTTAACTATTATATGGAGAACATATGGACGAAAAATACACCCGACTCCGGCGCTTATGCAGGAACTCCGTATTCGTACACGATCAATGTAGAACCGGGAACCTATTTTCTGGATGTGGAGCCACGATTCGTTCCGAAGAGCGGAGAAGTCTACACAACACAGTATGCCGTCAGTTTTACGGCGGACAGCAGCAGTGTCCTGGCCAAACCGGTGATCACCGGCTGCTATAACAGTGTCAAAGGCGCCGATATCCGCTGGAAGAAGGTGGAGGGAGCCAAAAGCTATCAGATCTGGCGGAAACGGGCTGCAGAAGGGACGATCCTTGCGGATGTGATCCCGGTGCCGGAGAGCGATCCGGATGTGATCCAGTATTTCGACCCGTATATCAGGACGGGCTGCTGGGGCCGGGTGTATAATTATTATATTGTGGCGCTGCGGGACGGAGCAAAGAGCCCGAAGAGCGAGGATGTGGTGCTCCAGAGACTGGCGCCGATGTTCATCGACGGATCCTGGGACCGGGGATATGGTTCCATTGAGCTGAACTGGCGTTGTACGGTTTCAGAAAACAAGGCAAAGGGATATGAGGTTCAGTATGCCGCTTCCACGGCAGATCTGTATGGTCAGAAAGGCACGTTCAAAAAAGTGACGGTAAACGGCCGGAACAATGTAAATAAGACGATCACGGGCCTTCCCCGGGGACACATGTGGTATTTCCGGGTGAGATGTTATGTAAACTATACCCACAGTGTGACAGGAAAGACCACAAAGACCTGGAGTCAGTACAGCGATGTGGTGAGCGTTTATGCGGGTTAAGACAAAGACCGGCAGGTCCGGGGAGGATTTCAGATGATTTGTCCGACATGCGGAAAGGAACTGGAGGATGGAAGCAGATTCTGCATTTTCTGCGGAAGCGCTGTGCAGGCGGATAACGGGATTTCATACCGGAAGATCCGTTCCCGCCCAGGCCGTGAAACCTATCCTCCGCGGCCTCCGGAAGAGGAAGTGTATGCGCAGGACGACGAACCGACGAGGGTGGAAGAGTATCAGGAGTATCCGCAGGAAGCACCCAGGCCGGCATACCAGAACGGCGGATGGCAGAATGAGGATCCGGGAGAGGCTCTGCGTCAGACGGAAGAAAGGCTGAAGACGCTGCCGCCTGCAGCGGGTAGGAAAAGCGGGCGTCTGGCTCCGGCCGCGGCCGTGACCCTGTGTACCGTGATGATCGGTCTTGCAGCTGCCGCCGTTGTGGTGACGGTCCGGAATGCGCATAAAGAAGAAACCCTTGTGGCATCCGCGCCGGAGGAATCTCTGCAGCAGTCCGGGGCGCTGGATACCACCGAGCAGACACCTCTTACCAAGGAGAATATCGCTGCCGCAGAAAATGCGGGACAACCGGCAGAAAGCAGTACGGCCGGTAGCGGAAATACCGGAAATTCCGCAGGAAGCTTCACGGGTATGTTTGCCGATACCGGATACGGAACGGTGGTGGGAGACGGGACCTCTGTATATTTCTGGAAATACAACTCGGCCAGCTATAATGGCACCGGATCCCTGGGCTTTTATGCACCGCTGCCGGAAACCGTCAATCAGCTTGTCCGGTGGACGGACGGTACGGAGGAGGTTCTTCTGGAGGATACGGGAAACGGAAATCTGGCCCTGGTGAAGGGAAAAATCTATTATGAAAAGATGGATTCCTCCTCTGCATCGGGGAAGAAGATCTGGTGTTTTTCTCTGACGGACGGAAAAACCTGGGAATGTCAGTCCGGGCGGATCCGTGGGATCACATCGGACCGGTCCTATGTGATCGGACATGATGAGACGGCGGAGGCCAAGCTGTTTTCCATCCGCGCCTCCGACGGCCATTCCGCGGTCATCGGTACCGGTGCGTATTATACCGCGGTTCACAATGACAGGCTTTATTATTATCTGCGGGATACGGAGCAGCACAGGATCACGCTGCACAGCGCGGATCCGGATGGGGCGAAGGACATCGAACTTTTCAGCGGATCTACGAACAACTGGCCCATGACCTATCCCGTCGTCGCCCAGATCCGGTTCCCCGTGATCAAGGGAACGGAATATGTTTATTTTTCCTACGGGGATATCGGGGGAGAAGGTCTCTCCTACCAGGGAGGCAAAGTGGCCCGGGTGCATCCGGACGGAACCGGCAGCGAGGTGCTTGCCGGACTGGATGAGGATGTGATGTCGGATTTCCTGGTCAATGAGGACGGAACGGTCAAAACCAATGACGTGGAATCCTTTGACGACCGTTTCCTTGAACTTTTCAATGACGGCCTGAACTGGTATTATGTGCAGGACGGGGACATCTATGCGGTCTCCGAAACGGACGGGCAGGGAATCCTTCTGATGTCGAAAGAGGAGTATGCGTTTTACAGTCCGCTGAAGGCGGAGGCAGCGGAAGCCGACAATCCGGAACATCTGGATGTGGTTTCCGTGGATACCCTGGGAAATATGGTTTTTGTGCATTTTCAGCTTGGAAAAGAGCAGGATGTACAGCAGAACTGGCGGACACGTTATGATCTGGAAAACGGCGCTCTTCTTGCAAAGGATCTTTCGACCGGAACCACTGCGGAATACTTTCGTTACACGGTGGGGCAGTGAGAGACAACGGCGGACTGTATGGAGTTCCCGGTTTAGTCAATCCGTTTTCGCACAGGTATATTGAATTTATATTTTGGGGATGATATCATTTTCATAAAGCAAAAGCGCTTTTACCGCAACAGGAGGGATTCAGAATGAAAAAGAAATCATTTGCAGCGGCAGCTGTAGCGGCATTGCTTGGAATATCTGCGATGATCGGTACATCCGCGATCGGGTCGGAGGCGGTTCCTTTTGTGGGAGGCAACGAGACAACTTTCATCAATACTGACACCGGTAATTATACTGTGGTTCCGGACTATGGGACAAATTCCACGGACATTGTGGTTCCGGACTATGGGACAAATTCCACGGACATTGTGGGTCCGGACTACGGCTCGAATTCGACGGTGGTTGTGACAGTTACGCCGGAGCTGACCGCGACGAACACGCCGACGCCGGAGCTGACCGCAACGAACACGCCGACGCCGGA
>CAMOUV010000150.1 GCA_946626695.1 uncultured Blautia sp. | reverse complement strand
CATCTGGACGCGACCACGGTTCTTTCCCGTGATATCGCCAGCCAGGGTATCTATCCGGCCGTGGATCCGCTGGATTCCACCAGCCGTATCCTTTCACCGGAGATCCTGGGACGCGAGCATTACGAGATCGCCCGTTCCGTGCAGAGAGTTCTGCAGAGATACAAAGAGCTGCAGGATATCATTGCCATCATGGGTATGGACGAATTGTCCGAAGAGGATAAGATGACGGTCAGCCGGGCACGTAAGGTGCAGAGATTCCTGTCCCAGAGCTTTTCCGTTGCGGAACAGTTCACGGGCATGCCGGGCCAGTATGTGCCGCTGAAGGAGACGCTGCGCGGCTTCCGCATGATCCTGGACGGCGAATGTGATGAGATTCCGGAGAGCTGCTTCCTGTTTGCAGGAACCATCGACGAAGTGTTTGAAAAGGCAAAGAACCAGTAAAGGAGGATGCCTATGAATACTTTTTCGCTGCAGATCGGAACGCCGGACGGCCTTCTGTTTGACGGACAGGCGGAGCGCATCAAGGTACGGTCCATCACAGGGGATCTGGCGATTCTTGCCGGGCATATCAATTATGTGACGGCCCTGGGGATGGGAAAGGCAACTGTGGTCCTTCCGGACGGAACCCGCAGGGAAGCGGCCTGCATCGGCGGAATGCTTTCTGTGATGAACGGGGAATGCAGCGTGCTGGCGACCACCTGGGAGTGGGCGGAGGAGATCGACCACGACAGAGCGGAGGAGGCAAAGAGAAAGGCAGAGCACAGACTTGCGCAGGGCGGCCTGACGGACAAGGAGTACCGGATGGCACAGGCGAAGCTGCAGAGGGCTCTGGTACGGATCGGAGCGTCGGGGCGCTGATCAGGGATTTTTACATATTCAACGAGTAAAGAGAAGCCTCTTTCCGTGTGATTTCACACTGGAAAGAGGCCTTTTTGTGTTTTCTTATTCTATGGTTATTATGTCTTCCAGAATATAATAGAAGGAGGGGGAGGAGAAGTTTTTGTTCTCCTCGTAGGGCTTCCGCAGGTCGATGGTATCGTCCGGATCGTCCGGGTTGACGCCGATATAGTCCCCGTGGAAGACATCCAGGTTTCCCTTGCGGAGGGCGTCGATCGCGCTGTTGAGCTTCTCCTGGGTGCCGTGAGCGGCAATCTGGGTGTTCAGCTCCAGAATCTCGACCCAGTTCAGGTCGAAGCCTGCGCACATGTCGTTTCCGTGAACTTCGCCGTTCACATATTTTTCGATGGGGGTATGGTTCATGACCGCTTCGACCGCGCTTACGATGTAGGGCGTCCAGTTGATGCAGGTGCTTACCAGTGCGGAGGACGGAGCTACATTCAGCATGCTCATGTTGTAGCCGACAAAATAAACAGGTTTTTCGATGAAGGCTTCTTCGCAGGCAAGGGCGGGTCCGATGGTGTCGGAGTGCTGGCTCAGGATGCGGCAGCCTTCTTCGATCAGGAGAGAGGCGGCTTCCTTTTCGATGCTGTAGCTGCCCCAGGTATTGGTGTAGCGGACGCGCATCACCGCATCAGGGCAGACGGAACGGATTCCCAGCAGGAATGCGGTATAGCCGGAAATAACCTCGGGGCTGGGGAAGGCGGCTACATAGCCTACCAGGGCTTCGCTTTTTTCAATCACCCGGTTTTCGATCATCTCGTTCAGCTTCATTCCGGCGGCGATCCCGCTTACGTACCTTCCCTGATAGGCCTTGCCCTTAAAGGTATGATAGTTGTCCGGAAGGGTTTCGTCGCTTATGGGGAAGGAAGCCTGGCAGAACTGGACATCCGGATAATCGGCAGCCAGCTTGCGGAACTTTTCGGCATAGCTGTCGGTAAAGATGATCCCGCAGCCCTTCTGTACCAGTTCCTGTATCGGCGCTTCGATCTCTTCGTCCCGGACATTGTTCCGGATCACGAGCTGGACCTTGTTCCCGAATTCTTCCTGCAGCATATCCTCGGCCAGCGAAAAATTGTAGGTATAGGGGGCGCTGGCATCGCTTTCATAGATAAAACCGACCTTCAGATGGTTTGACACGACGGCGTTTTTTCCGAAGGAAAAGAGAAAACCGAAGAGCAGAAGCATCGCCAGGGAGGTCAGTATTGTGGTCAGATAGACTCTTTTCATTTTGCCTCCTCCTGTCCGCCGGTCTGTTTTCTGGCAGCGCTGGCTTCTGCGATATCCGAGTACATTTTTTCTACATTGATTTTACCTTCCGCGATCAGGCTGAGGAAGATGTCGACGCATTGCGGGTCGAACTGGGTTCCCCGGCCCCGCTCCATCTCTCCAAGGACATAATCCATATCCAGCTTTTTGCGGTAGACCCGGTTTGCGGTCATGGCGTCGAAGGCATCTGCAACGCCGATGATCCGTCCGTACAAGGGAATTTCTTCTCCCTTCAGTCCTTCCGGATAGCCCCTTCCGTCATACCGTTCATGATGATACCGGGCGCCTTCCACTACATGATCGATCAGGGTGAAGCCCTTCAGGATCTCGCTGCCGCGGGTGACATGGGACTTCATGACGGCGTATTCCTCATCCGTCAGACGAGCCGGCTTGTTCAGCACGCTGTCGGGGATGCCGATCTTTCCGATATCGTGCATCCGGGCTGCCTGCCGCAGGTTTTCACATTCCTTCTTGCTGAAGCCCATGCGTTCGCCGATCATGACCGAATATTCCGCGACCCGCATGGAATGCTGGCTGGTGCTGGGATCCTTGGCGTCAACGGTGTTGGCGATGGCCATGATAGTCTCGTTGCCCATCTGGATCCTCTGCTGGGCCCGGACCAGAGCCCGGTGCATGAAGTACCAGGGGATCCAGGCTACGAAGAGCATGGCAACGCCCAGAATGTAGGCGATGAACCAGTCTTCGTCATAGATCTCCTTTTCCTTGATGATCGAATACATACGCTCTTCCAGGATCGAGGTCTTGTTGCTGTCGAAGACGGCCAGATGCAGGGTGTAGCTGCCGGCGGGAAGGTTCGTATAGGTGATGGAGGACAGATTGCTCTGGGGCATGATCGTCCAGTCATTGTCCAGTCCTTCCAGATAGTATCCTGCCGAGGGATCCTGAATGGTATAGTTGATGATCTCCGGGAAAAACTCCAGCTTGGCGATGCCGCGGCCCACCCGGAGAGAATTGTTTCTTTTCAGGGAATACATGGTTCCATCGAGACGGGCTCCCGTCAGATTAATCCGGTAGGAGCGGGTCGAGATGGCATACCGGTTGGTGTCAATGATGAAAACACCCTTATCGCAGGACAGGAACAGGTCGCCCTGGCTGTCACAGTAGTTCCAGGAGTTCGCGGTGAGAGCGCTGTTGAGGCCGCGCTTGCTGTCCAGCAGATCATAGGAAATATCTTTGTCGTCATTCAGCAGATCCGCACGGTCCACCACGTAGATCCCGGCGCTGCTCATGACAAAAACCGTGTTCGGATCCTTGAACCAGATATCATAGTTGTTAAAGTACGGGAAGTTGTTAAGGGGCCGGATGGAATAGTCTTCCTCCATATAGCAGAGCCCGTTGCTGGTCACCAGAAAAACGCCGTCTGATTTTGAATCCCGGACGGAACGAAGGATCACGCCGGAGCTCAGTCCGTCATCCCGTGTGAGCATGTGAGATACGCTGCCGTCACGGATCACGGCGATCCCGTCGCCGTCAGTGCCGGCCAGGATCGTACCGTCATCCATTTCCGTGAGGGTCAGGATCATGGAGTTGATCAGTCCGTCCGTGTAGCGGATGGTCTTCAGGATCGCATGGTCCCGGATAAAGCTGATGCCGGTGTCTCCGGCGGCGATGATGGTGCCGTCGGAAAGCTGGCTCACGACGCGGGCCCGGTTGCCGAATCCTCCGTTGTTCTGGTCATACAGATACTGGGTGCCGTCGTCCGTGATCTCCAGCAGACCCTTTCCGTAGGTGCAGATCCACAGGCTGTCGAAGGTATCCGCGAGAATGCAGCGGATCCGTATACCGTCCAGCTGGGCGGTAAGCTCATTTTTGATCTGAACACGGCAGGAGGTATCGATGACATCAAGCCCGTTGTCCGTGCCGATATAGTACTGATCCTTCCATCTGGCAATGGTATTCACGACGCGGCTCTGCATGCCGATGGTCGTGTAGATATCCTTAAAGGCGGACTGTGCCAGCCGCAGAAGGCCCAGACGGGAGGAGGTGAACCAGAGATTTCCCTGATAGTCCAGAAGAGTATTGTCGATGGAATTGTTGAATTCATTCACGTTGACCCGGTGAAAGCGGTTCCCCTTGTCAAAATAGGCGACACCGTTGTCTGCGGAGACAAACAATTCTCCGTTTTTCAGATGATACAGATCGTTGATGGAATTCAGAGTGCCGCAGTTTACGGAGCCAAGCTGGACAAAGCTGCCGCTGGAGATATCGTAGCTGAGGATATGGTTGGCGGAGGTACCGGCCAGAAGAATCCCGTCCGGCCGGAAGCTGCAGCTGTTGAATATTTCTTCGTCCGAAAGCATCAGGGAGCTTTGGATCTGCCCGCCTTTCATGAGAAACAGACGGCCGTCGGCGGTCACGGCAGCGACGTGTCCTTTGGTATCGGCCGTCGCCTGATCGGCATAGTAGATCTCGCGGAAGGTGGTGACCTTTTTTAATCCGTCGTTCAGCGCCAGGATCTGCATGCTTCCGGTGGTCCCTACATAGTAGTACCCGTCCGAGCCCTGAATGATGGAACGGACGGAGTTGGAGGGAAGACCGTGGGCTTCATCGATGACGTTGACGATCTTTTCGTTGATGGATATGGACAGGCCGTTATCGTTGGTGCCGATCCAGAGCCGGCCTTCCTCGTCCACGTACAGACAGTTGACATTCCGGACGGAATCATAGCCGTCCATCCATCGGAATTCCTTTCCGTTGTAGCGGTATAATCCGGCGTAGGTGCCGATCCAGAGCACACCGTCATTGGTCTGGGCGATATCGTTGGCCTCGCCGCAGGGAAGTCCGTTGTTGCTGCTGAAAACGGTCTGCACGTAATCATTATAGTCGATGATGTCCTCCTGGATCATTTCCTCGGCTTCG
>CAMOUV010000149.1 GCA_946626695.1 uncultured Blautia sp. | reverse complement strand
TTCTGCATGACATCCCCGTCGGAATACACGAATCCCGTCTTCAGGTAGGGATGCGCTTCGATCGTCTTTACGGCTGCGTCCCTGAGCGCTTCGCCGCTTATATTTTCAAATTCTGCCGCCAGCGGGATATTGTACTGGGTCGTCTCCCGGTTCATCTCCCAGTCGATGAACACGCCCCTCTGGTTCTCCGTGAGGGGATACAGCTCCCGTTTCTCATATGCCCGGAGCCCGGTCCCGCCGGACTCTTCCCCCGCATCGATCTTCGAGGCCAGTTCCCGGATCGTCGGATATTTCATGATGTCGGCGACGCGAACATGCTGCCCGAAGGCGCTGCTGATCTTCGCTGACAGTCCCATCGCGCTTAACGAGGACAGCCCGAGGCTGACCAGGTTCTCCGTCACGCCGAAGCCCTCTCTCCTGAGCAGCTCCTGCACGAAGCCCGCCAGCTTCTTCTCGGTCTCCGTCTCCGGCGCCACGATCTCCGCAGCAGAGTTCAGGTCCGGCTCCGGAAGCTGCTTCCGGCTGATCTTCCCGCTCGGGGTCATGGGCATGTTCTCCAGGCGGACATAGACCGTCGGTACCATGTATTCCGCCAGGCTCTTCGCCAGAAGAGCACGGAGCGCCTCCTCATCAACGGGTGCCTCCGAGGTATAATACAGGACCAGCTGGTCCTTCTTCACTTCCGCCGCCACCATATGCATCCCCGGATACTGGCTGGCCTTGTTTTCGATCTCGCCGAGCTCGATCCGGTACCCGCGCAGCTTCACCTGGAAATCGATCCGCCCGATATACTGGATCTGGCCGTTTTCGTCATACCGCGCCAGGTCTCCGGTCCTGTACATCTTCTCCCCGGGCAGGAAGCTGCACGCACAGAATTTCTCCGCCGTCAGTTCCTCCCTCTTCCAGTAGCCAAGGCCGACCTGCACGCCTCCCAGGCAGAGCTCTCCCGGGATCCCCTGCGGCAGCAGATGCCCGTAAGGATCGCAGATAAAGGCGTACGAATTCTGGACCGGCCTCCCGATGGGCACGTCCGTCTCGTCTCCCTGTACTTCATACAAAGTGATGAAGGGAGCGCACTCCGTTGGACCGTAGATATTGTAAACATGATACGGTGCCTTCCGGGTGGGCAGCAGCTTCTCCCCGCCTACCGACATGCACGTGAGCGGAAGATCGTAGTAGTTGATCAGGGTGCTCCCCACCTGGGTGGTCATGAAGGTATGGGTGATATGGTGGTCACGGATATAGGCCGCGATCCCGTCCGGATCCTTCCGCAGCTCCTCAGGCAGGATGTGCGTCGTGGCACCGGCCGCCAGGGCACAGAAGCTGTCGATGGTCGAGCCGTCGAAGGAAAAGCTGGAATGCACCAGGTTCATCGTATCCTCGCCGTGCCCGAACTCTTTGTTGATCCACTCCGCAAAGGCCCGGAAACCGCCCTGGCTGTTGATGGCGCCTTTGGGCTTTCCTGTGGAACCGGAGGTGTAGATCATGTAGATCATGCAGTCCCTGTCCGCAAGATTGACGGCCGGGGCTCCCTGGTATTCCCTGACTGCCTCCAGCACAAGCTCCTCCGTCAGGATCAGCTTCGCCTCGCTGTCCTCAAGGATATATTGGATACGTTCTTCAGGATACTCCAGGTCCACGGGCACATAGCAGGCGCCGGCCTTGTGGATGCCCAGAGCCGCGACGATAAACTCCTTTACACGGCCCATTTTGACCGGGACGAAGCTGTTCTTTACAACGCCCTTCCCGATCAGGTACGCTGCCACGGAGTTGGACTGGCTGTCCAGCTCCGCGTAGGTCATGCTGCTCCGGCTGTCGATGACGGCCGTCTTGTCCGGATGCTTTTTCGCCTGCGCGAGGAACAGGTCCACCCAGGTCTCCCCTTCGTAGGCCATATCCTCTCCCTTCGAAAGGGCAAGGATGTCCTTCGTTTCCTCGTCATCAAGCAGCGGAATATCGGTAAGACAATCCTGCGTCAGCATCCGGCTGAGCACCTGATCATAGCAGAGAGCAAACTGCCTGATATAATCTTCGCTGTAGCGATTGTCATGATACTGGATATCCAGCGTCAGGGACCCATTCCCGGGAAGAAGCTGCACGCTTAAGGGTTCTCCTGTCGCGTTGAAGGACAGTTCTTCCTTCTCGATCCGGATCCCGTCCAGCTCCGGCACATCAAACATATCTCCCTGATACGTAAAGAGTACGTCACTGGTCAGACCGATCTGCGAAGCCGCATCCGCAAAGGAATAGATGTCATTGGCCATGGAACCCAGCATCTGCTGTTTGATTTCCTGCAGATATTCTTTTACGGAAATTCCATCTTTGATCCGGCAGAGTACGGGAAGCGTCTTGACGAACATGGAAACCGTGCAGCTTGTCCGAAGGTCATGCCGGCCATTATAATATGCCGCAAAAACAGCGTTTTTATTCATCGTGTACGAGGACAACAGATAACCGAATGCAGCGGTCGTAAACACGTTCTCCGTGATCCGGTTCGCCTCGCAGAAGCTGCGAAGCTCTTCCGCCCCGGCAGAAAGAGGATACCGGAATGCTGCAAAACGAATCTCATCCTCTGCCCTGTCACCGGATGGAAGGGCCACCTCTTCGAAATCCTCAAACGTTTTCCGATACCATTCGGCTGCCTTCTGATACGCCTCCGTACCGCGCTCTCTCTGCTCGTCCAGCGCCGCGTGGAATGCCGTGTATTTTTCCGTCTGTACGGCTTCCCCCCGGAATGCCTTCTCAATATCGGCGAAAAGAATGTGCATGGATGTACCGTCAAAAATAATATGATGGAAATCCATAAAAAGATGCAGGGCTTCTTCCGTTTTGTAAAGCCGGCAGCGGAACAGACGATCCTTCCGGATCAGGAACGGCTGTACAAGCGACTTCTTCTGTTCAGCCAGTTCCTTTTCTGTAAGAGACACGATCCCGCAGAGTTCTTCCTCCAGGAACTCCGGCTCATACTGCATGGCCGGCATTCCGTCCCCGCCTGTCACGATCCGGACAAACAAGGCAGGATGCGCTCTGAAGGCGGTCGAGACAGCTTCGGAAAGGCGTACGGCGTCGATATCCGCCGGCAGACGGTACAGCATGGGATTATTGTAGGCCGCCTCGCCTTCTCTCTTTTCACTCTCCAGGCAGATGCCCAGCTGTGTCTGGGTCAGCGGTACCGCTTCCGTCGGGATCTCCCCCGGCTGCAGGACGTCCGTCTCCGGTTCTGCTTTCGAAAGCTCTCCGGCCAGATTCCTGGGCGTCCGGCAGTCATAGATCATCCGGGTGGAAAGCTTCAGATCCGTACATTCATTCTGCAGCATCATCACCCGGATGCTGTCGCCGCCCATGCGGAAAAAGTCATCGTCGATACCGACCCGAGGGACATCCAGCACAGCTGCGAAGGCATCGCAGAGCTTCTGTTCGGTCTCATTTCGCGGCGCGGTATATTCCGCGGACCAGGCCGCAACGTCCGGAGCCTTGAGCGCAGAGCGGTCCAGCTTCCCGTTCGCATTCAAGGGAAGTGCTTCCAGCCCGACAAAAAATGCCGGCATCATGTATTCGGGAAGACGGGAACGCACTGCCCCGCGCAGGTCATCCTCTGTCACTTCTCTCTCCGGATCCCGCACATAAAAGGCGCAGATATAGGTCTGTCCGGCAGCGTTTTCAAAATCCCGGACAGTCACATCCCGGACGCCCGGAACCGTACGCAGTGCCTGCTCGATCTCTCCCGGTTCGACCCGCTGCCCGCTGATTTTGATCATCCAGTCCTTGCGGTTCAGGTACAGAATATTTCCATCCGGGAGTCTTCGGACGATGTCACCTGTCCGTAGCAGAGTGTCATTCCCGTCCTGATCCCTGAATGGATTCGGGACAAGGATCTCCGCCGTCGCTTCCGGCTGGTTCAGGTATTCCAGAGCAAAATGTCCGCTCAGGCACAGTTCGCCCTCTTCAGACAGTTTTCCTTCTTCATCCAGGATATAAGCAGATTCCTGATATCCGCCATCGATACGGACAGGCTGTCCGATCGGCGTATTTTCATAAGCCCGGTCGATATCAAAGAAAAGCACGCCGCCGGCAGATTCCGAGGAGCCGTAAGAAACTACTACCCGTAAATCCGTGCGATAGACATCCGATACCTTCTCGCTTCCGGTGATGACCGTATGCAGACAATTCCCCTTCGCCCGGAAAACCTTCAGAAGCTTCGGCGGCATGAAAGCGATATTCACATTGTTCTCCGCAATAAAAGCGGCAAAGCGGGCCGGATCACGCACCACATCATAGGGAACGACACAGACCGTTACTCCTGTCACAAGTGCAGCGAGGACCACCTGGATCCCCACGACAAAACTGAACGGTGCAGCTGCGCCAAAGCGTTCGCCTGTATGTTCCTGTGCTTTCAAAGCTGCAATGCCGCGTGTGCACGAATCCAGTATGCTCTGGTGACTGAGCAGCACACCTTTCGGCCTTCCTGTGGAACCGGAGGTGTAGATCAAAAGCGCCGGATCAAAGGGATTTACATCTGCCATATCACAGACAGGCTCTTCTTCCTGCAGTCCCTCAAGAAATCCTGCGTTTATCCGGACCTTTGCACCACAGTCCATGGCAATGTAAGCCAGTCTTTCTGCGGGATAAGCCGCATCCAGCGCGGCAAACACCGCCCCGCGCATCCATGCTGCCAGCATCATACCCACATATTCCGCGGACCTCGGAAGTTCAATCGTCAGGAAATCTCCCTTTCCGACCTGAAGCCGTTCCAGCTTTCCGGCCGCACGGAGGGCAAATTCAATCAGTTCCCTGTAGGTCATCCGGCCATACGGCGACTCAACGGCACACTGGTCCGGCCAGACTGCCGCCGATTCGATGATCAGATCCCGTAAACACTTCATTCTTTTTCCTCCTGCCATTCTTATTATTGACTCGCATGTCATTTCAAGTGTATATTTCTGTGTGCTTCGCACTTACGAAATTCTAAAACATTCGGATTCCGCTCATTTTTTTTCGAAAAATGGCTGCTTCCTCATGTTTTGCGGGTCCCAAAGTCATTAAAATATGTGCAAGCACATATTT
>CAMOUV010000148.1 GCA_946626695.1 uncultured Blautia sp. | reverse complement strand
CCCAGAGAGCCTCCGATCAGAAATACAAGGCTGCTCTTACCTTCGACGGTCAGCCGTTCCAGCCGCTCTGCGAGTCCGGGGGAATCCGTCATCTCCCCGTCAATGGCCAGGGCGATCACATAATCCTGTTCCCGGATCTGCCGGAGAAGGCGTTCGCCTTCTGTTTTCCGGATCCGCCGGTTTTCTCCTTCCGGGCAGCTGTCGGGGGTTTTCTCGTCCGCGACCCGAAGGAACGAAACCTTTGCATACCGGGAAAGCCGTTTGGCATATTCATCGATCGTGTCATTCAGATATTTTTCTTTGATTTTTCCGACAGAAAGGATCCGTATCTCCATAGGCTTCAATACTCCAGATAATAGTCCCTGAAGGAATATTCACTCACATTCCCGTTGGCACTGATCAGGACCGCATAGAAAACATGGGCTCCTGTCGGCATGACGATGGGAGCCGTATACTCCGTACTGTTCTCCGTCGGCATCTCGTCAAAGGCGTAGCACGCTTTGCACCCGTCCGGCACCGTGATCTCGATCCGGGTCGGTTCATGGAAGATTCCCGATTCCGGACTGATCTCCGGCGGAGAGGGAACATCCGCCGTAACCACATAGGTCCAGGAGACCACATCGCTGGGAACATTCATCCCGTTCACGCAGAGCGCCTTCAGGACCGTGGTCCCCTCCTTCAGGATGATGGGACTTTCATAGGGAATGCTTGCGGAAGAAGGCTCTTCTCCGTTCAGCGTATAATAGATCTTTCCTTCGCTGCTCTTTAACTCCACGGATTCCCAGCCGGCATAGGTACCCTCCGGCAGCGTTGAATCCGGTTCTTCGCAGATATAGGCAGCGCAGGCTTTCAGCACATTCTCGTCGGAACAGTCATTCAGAAGCGTGCGTATCTCTTCGTACCGCTGCTGCAGGCCAAGAAGCCTGCACATATCCAGATAATTATCCACATTATCCGGATACAGCGTCAGCAGAGGACGCAGCACCAGCACAGCCTCATCCGGTCTCCCGTCCAGCTCCAGGATCTCCGCCAGCTTGCGGTTTCCCTGCAGATTGTCCGGTTCTTTTTCCAGTGCAAGCTCTATATTTTCAATGGCCGCCTTATAGTCTCCGCTCTCCGCCGAAGAGACGGCCTTCTGATAAAATGCTTCGTAGGTATGGGACCTGGAATACAGCAGAAAATACACTGCGGCTGCCGCCAGGAGCCACAGCATGATCAGCCGGGTTCCGGAAAACAGCCAGCGGAAAAAACCGGTGGTTTCCTTTTCCGCATGGACAGACCTTTCCGGCTGGACCGCCGCCGGCTCTTCGGAAGGCAGATCCTGCTCCTCCAGCTGCTTTTTCTGCAGCCGTGTCTCCACGGTATCGTATTCTTTCACCCACGGAATTTCTGCCAGACAATGGGGACAGAACAGAAATCCTTCCGGTACATCTTTATCACATTTTGGACATTTCATAATGATTTCCTGTCATTCATCCAGAAGCGTCTGGAATTCCTCCATTGTCATCAGTACCTTGCGCGGCTTCGTCCCTTCCTCAGGTCCTACCACCCCTGCGTCACACAGCTGATCCATAATACGGGCAGCCCGGTTGAAGCCGATCTTGAACAGCCGCTGCAGGCTTCCGATGGATGCTTTTTCTTTTTCGATGATAAACTTGCCTGCTTCTTCAAAATAAACATCCCGTTCTTCGTCTCTTCCCATGCCTCCGGGACTTCCGGCGGTGTTGACCTGTTCTTCGATCGCAGTGTCATAGGAAGCTGCGGGATTTTTGTCCGTCAGATACCGGACAACCTCACTGACCTCTTCATCCGACACAAAGGATCCCTGCAGCCGGGCCGGCTTCTGGTAGCCCTGGGGATAAAACAGCATATCTCCCTTGCCCAGAAGCTTTTCTGCCCCGTTCATGTCCAGAATGGTACGGGAATCCACGCCTGAGGTCACGGCAAAGGCGATCCTCGAGGGCATGTTTGCTTTGATCAGGCCTGTGATGACGTTCACGGAAGGTCTCTGGGTCGCGATAACCAGATGGATCCCCGCCGCTCTTGCCAGCTGGGCAAGACGGCAGATGGCATCCTCCACCTCACCGGGAGCCACCATCATCAGATCCGCCAGCTCGTCCACGATGATGACGATCTGCGGCATTTTCTTCGGTCTCTCTTCGCCTTCCGGAATCCGCATGTTCTCCACCTTGCGGTTATACTCCTCCAGATTCCGGACGTGATACTCCGCGAAGGTGTTGTAACGGGTGCTCATCTCCGCGACGGCCCAGTTCAGGGCACCGGCGGCTTTCTTGGGATCCGTGACCACCGGGATGAAAAGGTGCGGAATCCCGTTGTACACGGAGAGCTCCACCACCTTCGGGTCGATCATGATCAGCCGCACCTCCTCCGGAGAGGCCTTGTACAGAATACTGATGATCAACGTGTTGATGCACACGGATTTACCCGATCCGGTAGCACCGGCGATCAGCACATGGGGCATCTTGGCGATATCCGCCACAACGGGCTTTCCCCCGATATCCTTTCCGGCTGCAAAGGCGATCTTTGATTTTGCATTCTGAAATTCCTGGGACTCCAGAAGATCCCGCAGCATGACAGGACTGTTCTCCTTATTCGGGACCTCGATCCCCACCGCCGCTTTTCCGGGAATGGGCGCCTCGATACGGATATCCGGCGTGGCCAGATTCAGCTTGATATCATCGGCCAGGCCTACGATCCGGCTGACCTTGACCCCCATCTCCGGCTGCAGCTCATACCGGGTCACGGTCGGCCCGCAGCTCACATTCGTAACCGTGGCGTTCACACCGAAATTATAAAGGGTATCCTGCAGCTTCTGGGCGGTCGCCTTCAGATGGGCGTCCGAGTCTCCCTGGGACCGGCCGTCCCCTCGTTTCAGGAGCTTCAGCGGAGGATAATGATAGACCTTCGCCGGGACAGGCTCCTGGGCCTGAATCTCTTTCTGTACATCGGAAATTCCGTCGGCGATCTCTTCCTGGGTCGATCTGGGCTTTTTCTGCGGACTGCGCCGGGCTTTCGGTTCTTCCGGGACAGCCGTCTCCGGCTCTGCGTTCTCCTCCGGCTCCGGGTCCTCCCAGACGGTCTCCTCCGGTTCGGCCCGATGGATCACGAACTGCGGGTCCGGAACCGGTTCCGGATCCCGTTCCGCTTTTTTCTTCTCCGCGGTTTTCCGTTTTTTCGTTTCTTTTATGGGTTCTTCCGTAACCGGTACAAACGAAAGCTGTCCGGAGGAATCGGCATCTTCCTTCAGCCAGGTTCCGTCCAGAAAGCCCGGCAGTTTCTTTTTCCCGGATTCCTTTCCGGAAGAATCCGGATACGCATCCTCCAGATCCTCTTCCTCCGCCAGGGCTTCCTCCAGCTCCCGCATGCGCTCGGCACGCCTCTCATCTCTTCTTCTCTTCGACTGCTGTACCCGCAGTTCTCTGCGGAGCTCTCTTTCCGGCTGTCCTTCCTCGTACCGTTCTTTTCCGTCCGAGATCCAGGCCCCGATCTTATGACCGATCCGGCGCAGAAAGGACGAAAAGGATCTGTGCGTCAGAAGGACCAACGAGATCAGAAAAATGACGGAGAGGATCACGATCCCTCCGATCATCCCAAAAGCAGACGTCACAAAGTGGCAGATCGTGCCGCCCACGACGCCGCCGCCGGAATGATACAGCGCACTCCGGTCAAAATAATCCGCAAAGGTATTGCTCGGCATATAGCCGTCCGTCACAGCCTGGATCAGACCGCAGAGGGAGGCCAGGAGCAGAAGCCCTGCCAGGATCTTACGGAACAGCTGCGCGCTTCTCCGGTTGGAGATCAGAAATGCGATTCCGACAAATACAACCACCGGAAGGACATAGGCCATCACGCCCACCGTTCCGAACAAAGCATTCCGCACGGCGCCGCCCACAAGACCTCCGAACCCGAGGATGCTGATCAGCAGCAACACCGCAGCCGCCAGCGCAAGCAGCAGAATGATGTCAAAAAGGATCCCTCCGTTATGATCACTGACCGCTTCCCGGCGGACATTCTTTCCTTTTTTCTGTGTTGATCGCCCTGTATTCTTCCGGACAGAGCCGGATGTCTTTCCGGTTGACTTGTTTCTCCCCTTATTTGCTGCCATAAATGGCTTCTCCCCTCCTGAATCATTTCAAAGCCAGCGTACACGCGCCGGCCAGAAAACAGTAAACGGCAAAAACACTGAGCCGGAGCTTCGTGGTGAGCTTCAGCATGATGCGGATAACCAGATATCCGATGATCCCCGCCGCAAGAATACCCGGTACATAAAGCATGAACCCGGAAAAGGTCAGCCCTGCGCCGGCCGCCTTCGGGATCTCCACGAAAAAGGCCCCGATCACAGCCGGAATACTGGCCAGATACGAATACTTGACGGCGAACTTCCGGTTGAATCCGCAGAACAAACCGGTTCCCACCGTAAGTCCGCAGCGGGACAGCCCCGGAAACGCGGAAATTCCCTGAAAGATCCCGATCCAGAGTGCATGATCGACCCGCATGCTGTGGGGCATCACCCGTCCCCCGGCTTTGCTGAAATCCGTCACCAGCAGAAAGATCCCCGTCAGCAGAAAAAAGACGCCGGGCGCAATCTCCGAGGTCCTGGAAAGCTCCATCAGATTCCGTATGATAAAGCCCAGCAGAGCCGTCGGCAGCATCGTCACAAGAATCATGACGGTCAGCTTCCGGTACAGACTGCTGATCACCTTGTTGTAGGGAATGTCATCGGTCTTTGAACGTCTGTTATGAAAATAAATATGAATGTTTGCGATCACATCCAGCAGGATCCCGATGAATTCGATGAAAAGCCTGCGGATGTCCTTCCGGAATATGAAAAAAAGTGCGGCAAGGGTCCCAAAATGAAGAAGCACTTCAAAAAGCGCATCTCCCCCGGTACCCATGTTCATTCTCTGCTCCCACACGGTGATATGCCCAAAGCTGCTCACGGGCAGAAACTCCAGAAGCCCCTGGAGGATCCCCGCGATGATCGAATCTGTCACTGTCATCTTCTTATTCTTTCCTGCTTTGTTTACATAATGCGACAAAATGTATTATAGCATATCTTTCTGCAATAGAAAACGGGATTTTCAAAAAACTTTGAGTTACC
>CAMOUV010000147.1 GCA_946626695.1 uncultured Blautia sp. | reverse complement strand
GGAGTGCGTATCCTGCGATCCGCTCTGCGATATCCTCCGCAGAGAGATCCTCCTTCAACAGCCACTGTAAAGAACGGGGCAGCTCTTCTTCCGTATAATTCTTCCGGAACGCTTCCTGAACCGGACCAAAATGAGGCACGATGTTCGTTTTCAGGAGCTCTGCATTCCGGGCGATCTCCTCTCCCAGGGTTCCCATATCCCGGTACGAAGGGAATCCGAATTCCTTTGGATTCTTCTTCTCCGACAGAAAGCCCAGCATCGTTCTCCAGCATTTCTCACAGTGCCCGCAGTTGATGCCGGATGTGGTCTGCCAGCAGACGTGAGGCAGGATCTTCGTATGCGTCCGGCTGCTGAAGGAGCTGATAAGGCTGATTTTATCCTTGCGGGACAGATCCCGTGCGTCGTGAACGCAGCGGGCATCAAAAAACCGGACCTGATTGTCGATCCGCGGATCGGATCCGCAGAGGACCTGATCCTCTTCCGTGAAGGAAGAGGCGATATATACCGTCCTTCGTCCCTTCTGCCAGGCCGCCGGAGCCGCAAGGCAAAGAAGCGCCAGCCCGTGCTGGAAACCGTGCCACCAGCTTTCTCCGGTCTCACGGATCGGCTCCCGCAGACGGCCTGTGTTCAGCACATTCCGGAAGCTGGAACGAACCGTTGTCAGAGAACAGTCGAACTCGGCTGCCGTCTTCTGCGCCTTCCGGTTCAGAAGAGTCCATCCCTTATGCTCGGTCAAAGGAACGTCGCTTCCCCAGATCATGCACAGATCGGGAAGCTCCTCTTTGTGGCGGATGAGGGATGCATAGGCATCCACCCCGCCGGAGAACAGAAGAAGGGATCCTGCGGTGTTCTTTTTCCGGTTCTTCTGGATCTTTTCCGCCGTAAAGGTACCGTTCCATCGAAGGCCGGGATACATCTGCTCAAAGCCCTCCCGGATCTTCGGCAGACTGTAATAAAAATCCTCGTCACAGATCGGCACCGTCACGTCCGCGTCGCACAACCAGGCAGCCGGCAGGATATTCCCCAGAAAAGGGATCACCAGGATCGCCGCCTTGATCCTTTCAACCGGGAACGAATACTCCACGAAATAGTTCTCTTCCGTATGAAAATACTTCGCCCATTCTCCCCGGACTTCATAGATATATTCCACTCGCTTTCCCTGCACCTTGGTGTGGGTCAGCGTGATCGAATTTCTCATTCTCTGATTCCTTTCGCAAATCACGGAAAACCTGCTCCGTTTTCGGCGTTGTCATCATTTCTTCTTTTTCTTTTTGTAGGCCTTGTATTTGTTTTTCAGCTTACGCGGGATGGCCGTCAGGGCAAAGCCAAGCTTATAGGAATTGGAATCCATAATCTCCTGCACGCGCAGCATCTCCGCGTTTCCGTTTCCGTCGGTTTTTCCGTCTCCGAGAAAACCGTCCGGATCCCGCAGCAGCAGCTGCATCCGGGTCCAGAGGACTTCCTCGTAATCCGACTTTTTGATCATGCCGGCTTCGTTGGCCCGGTTCAGCTCCTTCGAAATAAAATGAACGTACTCCCGTTTGTATTCCGGTCCGATCCGCTTGATGGTGGCAAGATAGTTGGTAAACCGTTTTTTCCAGTACATGTTCTTAAAACGGTTCCAGATCTCCGGCTTCTCCATCAGAAGCTCCCGGATATAGTCGTACTCCTGATTGACGCAGTACACCTTCTCCGGATTATGCACCGACGAATTGGGGTTGTCCCGGCGGTTCCGGTAATAGGCCTTGTCCAGGATCATCGCCCTTTTTGCATAGACGAAGGTCTGGAAGAAAAAGCCGTTGTCCTGGAAGGAGGCTCCCGGCGTCTCGTGATGACGGATCCCGTTCTCCAGCAGGAAGCTGCGGCGGTAGATCCCGCTCCAGGTGTTCATCACATAATTCAGGGCCTTCGGCGTTTCACTGGGATTAAACACCTTGTTATAGTCATCCGGATTGTTGGAGAGATGGAAATAGACAAAATTCTCATCTCCCTTCTCGTTGGTGGTAAAGCGGAAGAAATCCGCCTTGATCATGTCCAGATCGTAATCCGAAGCCTTTTTGTACAGATCCTCGTACATATCCAGCGGGACATAATCGTCCGGCTCCAGAATGCCGATGTACTCTCCGGTCGCCCGGTCCAGACCGGCGTTCATGGCTTTTCCATAGCCGCCGTTGGGCTGGTCCACGATCACCACTCTCTTGTCAGCTTTTTCATATTTTCTCAGGATGGACAGCGAATCATCCGTGGAACCGTCGTTGACACACACGATCTCGATATCCTTAAGCGTCTGCTTCACAATGCTGTCCATGCACTGCACCAGATACTGCTGTACATTATATGTCGGTATGATAATAGAAACCTTTGGCATCTTCTTCTCCTTTACTGTTCGCTGGCCGCTTCACCCGTCCCGGAGGCCGGTTCATCCAGCAGGTGACGGTAGTTCAGCCATTCGCAATCCTTTCCGCGCCGCTCAAACCAGGGAATGTTGACCTCCTCCTTCAGGAAATCCTGCATATCCTGCTTCAGCTTCTCGGTAAGCACACTTTTTTCGATGGCGCTCCGGTACCAGATCATGATATCCCGCAGCTCTGCGTCCAGGATCCGGAAGCGGACCATATCCGACACGGCATTGTCGTCGCAGATTTTTTTCATGATCCGGAAGGAATTGAACTGACAGTCAAAATGCTCCACTCTCTTGGCCACCAGCGAGCCGGATACATTGGCTCGGTGCATGACAAGCTTTTCCTTCGTGGCCATCATCCGGCTTCCCTTCACACAGGAATCCACATAGAAGGAACGGTCGTTCACACAGAACAGATCATTGAACTGCAGCTTTTTCTCCAGCAGGAAGCTTCTCTTGTAGATCGCGTTCCAGGGCACCAGACTGATGTAGGCCAGGAACTTACGCGGTGAATGATGAAAATCCAGGAGAGTGTCAAAATACCCCGGATCCAGATCCCGCATCACATAGCGGTGGTTCGGCACGGTTTCTCCCGTGGAATCATCGAAGGCCTCCGCCGTGGTCTTGATCCAGTCCAGATTGCTGCTCACGGCCTTTGCGTACAGCTTTTCGTAAGCTCCTTTGACCACATAGTCATCCGAATCCAGGAAATGCACATAATAGCCTCTGGCCGCCGCAAGGCCCCGGTTTCTCGACAGGCCGGCGTACAGGTTCGTCTCGTTGGTCAGCACATGGACGTTGTCATATTTTTCCGCATATTCCTTCAGGATCTGCGGGGTGCTGTCTGTGGAACAGTCGTCCACACAGATCACTTCGGTTCCGATCTTCTGATCCAGAAGGATACTGTCCAGACATTGTCCGATGTATTTTTCCGCATTGTGAACCGGGATCACGGTAGAAATCTTGATGGGATAATCCTCGCATTCGCGGTCCATGATCTCCGCGTACTGGAGGTACTCCTTTTCATCCCGGAAGTAGCTCCTGTCGTGGGCGGTGATCCCCAGATCAGCAAACCATTCCGTCTTGAGCTTATTGTACAGACGGGTGAAGCCGTCGCCCGTGATGGTATTGAGATTCCAGAGACTGAAATGCAGGGCATAGTTGATGAAATCCTGCTCCAGGTCTTCATAGATATTCTGGCTCTTCAGGTAATCCCGCAGCGCACAGAGGGCGTCGTAAAAACAGAACCAGGATTTCTCTCTTGTGTTGGAAAGGGACTCGTTGTTGTTCCGCCTTTGATGGGCCAGAATCTCATCCAGGTAGGTGATCCGCTGTGCCTTTACCAGCGCGCTGAATACGAACAGCAGGTCGTTGCTGGTCCGCTGCTCCTGGAAGGTGAATCCATATTTCCGTACGAATTCTGCGTCGTACAGCTTGTCCCAGGCCCAGCCCACGAAGACCCGGAAAACATTGTCCACGATGGCCCAGACCGGGAAGGGCTTGTAGGGAGGCAGGCACTCATTTTTCAGGCTGTAATGGATCTTCTTGTACTCTCCCGTATCGTTCAGGTACTGATCGCACCTGAAGACGACAAACTCCGCCTGATCCTCCTGAATTTTGTCTACCGCCTTCTTCAGCATGGTTTTTTCGAAGAAATCGTCCGAATCCAGGAAGGAAAGATAGCGGCCTTTTGCGTGGCGAAGGCCATTGTTCCGGGCCGCGCCGGCACCGCCGTTTTCCTGCAGGATCACCCGTACTCTGGGATCCTTTGCGGCATACTCCTTAAGGATCTCTGCCGAATCGTCCGTGGACCCGTCGTCCACGCAGATGATCTCGATGTCTTTCAGGGTCTGCCGGATCACACTGTCCAGACACTGCCGAAGATGGTCATGTCCGTTATACACCGGCATGATTACAGATACTATAGGCTGCTCCAAAGCTTCTCCTCCTGTCGTGGGAATCTACAGATAATGACATATGTACTCCCAATTTTAACATCTATTTGAAAATACCGCAAGGGTGAGTCACAGGGACAGGTTCCGTGGCTCGTCATTACTTTCGGAATATTCTGATTTTTCTATTTCATCAATGATAACACTGGCAACTCATTTGCATTGTTATATTACTACTTGAGGCAGTAACTGCTCCTTACTCCGGGAGGATATTCCTGCCTCTACAAAGAGAGACGCTCCGTATATTTGGGGGGAAGTGACGCTGAGGGAGAAGACTGTATGGGGTATGTCGTCCTGACCGCCGACAGGCTGTGCGTTCTGTTCGGGCCGTACGGGCAATGCCTCGCCAAGCTATGTGTTAACTCCGACTAAGCCCGCTCAGGAAGAGCCTTTGCGGGCAAGTCTCCGTAAACACAGGATCTTATCGAGGCAAAAACCGCCCGTTAAAAACGGCCCGAACAGAAGCGCACAGCCTGTCGGCGGTCGGGACGGCATACCCCGCATGGTCTTCTCCCTCCGCTGTCTTTTCCTGGCTCGAAATTTACTACGCTGGCGGGTGTTCCTTTCTCCGCGATCGAATTCCTGACGGTAGGGAAGCAGTTGTTGATGAAAAAGCACGGCCCGCCAACGGTGAATCATTGAAAAGTCTCTTCTAAAAAGCGAGCCTTTAGAATCAATACTACGGAGAGCCCCGGACTTACTTCATGTGTAATGAATAGCCGCATCAGAAAATGCCTAAAACGCATCATATAAAGATATATAGGTAATAC
>CAMOUV010000146.1 GCA_946626695.1 uncultured Blautia sp. | reverse complement strand
GCCTGCAATCTTTTCACTGCAGTACTGTACAGCGTGACGGATAGTACATTAAATAGTAATATAACAACGCGATATACCTTTTAGGAATTATCATTCAGGACGTAGAAAAATCAGAATACTCTGAAAGTAAGGGCGAGTCACGGAACCTGTGCCCGTGACTCACCTGCATAGACGTAGAGATATTCTACTAGTTCATCGTATTCTGTACCGGTTATGGCTTTCAGGCCGTTTTCTCCGGCTTCAAAGAGAAATATCCGGCTGTTTTCTGGGCCGATGCCGGCTGTGATCCTGGCTTTTTCCAGAGAGGGGACTTTCTTTCCGTCAAAGTAGGCTTCCTGCTCCGCTGCACCGGAAGTCCCGATAACCAGTCCTGTATGAGAGATCCGAAGATTTCCGGAGGAGACCTGGTAATAGTTTTCCTGGATCACGGACCTGCCGCTTCCGTCGTTGAGGGTTCCGGTATACTGAACCGTCAGATATGGAGTCGATGAGACAGATACACGATATGTTGGGACTTCTTCCGAAAAATAAGCACTGTATTCTCCGGAAAGCGATATCTCTTTCACCTGCCCGGTATCAAACAGAAAGAGGTGAACCTCGGCACATTCTTTTCTGTCAGAAGCAGAAGCTTCCTGGCACGATATGGCTTCATTTTCTTCTGCCAAGGGTTCCTGATCCGATATAACTCCATTTTCTTCTGCTGAGGGCTTCTGAGCCGACAAATTTTCCGTCATCATCAGAAGCGGCTGTCCGTCTCCTCCGGCATCCACAAGAATCGCCCTCCAGCTGCCGGCTGCATCCGCAGCATCTTCGCTTTCCTGTGAATCAGGAAGTCTGTTCCGCCCCCCGGATTTTCTATCCGGATCCGGTCCGCTCGCTGTTTCAACAAGCTTTTCTGCATAGGCTTTCGCCATTTCCGGGCTCATCTGGCAGAGAGACCGGTCCCCGATGTAGGCAATCTTCGACAGGATCTCTTCCTGCGGAGACAGAGCCGCAGGGTTTTTCTCCGAGGTCAGGATCCCCGAAAGGAGTTCTTCATAATCATATGTATAAGACGTATGGCGGTTCCCTTCTTCATCCGTCCAGCTTCGGTCCGGCACCATCTTCAGGCCTTCCAGCGGATCCTCCTTCGGATCCGCCCGCAGGCTCTCCAGACCCCAGATGAAAAGCACCAGCTGTTCCCGGCTGATCCGTTCCGGGAGAATATCGGACATCGGATCCGGAGGAAAAATCATCAGGCTGCTGGCTTCCGGATCGGTATTTTCCACGGAAAAAGTGACTGTGCGGTATGCTGTCTGCAGGGTAACCGACCATCCTCCGCTGTAAATTCCCGAAGCCACATCCCGGGTCGTATCATTCCCGATCTCTCCGCGTACCGTACGATCTGCCGCCAGATATTCGAAGGCTGTGTAACAGCTTTCCTGTCTCCCGGATCCTCCCGGGGAAGTCAGCGCGGTCTCTGTTTCCCAGAGTACATAGTCCTGCTCCTGCAGAAGTGTCGTCAGATCCGCATACACTTCAAAGCAGTAGTCCTCGATCTGCACCGGAACCGGAAGCTGCAGTCCGTAAAAATCATACCGGTACATCTGTGCTGCAGCAGCCTGCACGGTTTTACAGGTCAAAAATAGCATGATCCCATAAAGCAGCAACCACCGGATGCTGCAGGCTTCCATACCCCTTCTCCGCCCGGACCCGTAAATCACAGCGGATCCGTCCGTACACGGCTTTCTTCTTTTCAATCTGCGGCCTTTCATCCTCATCATCCTGAACCTTGCACCTTTAGGACCTGTCGAAAAATCCCCACAGGATCATCACCACCGGCAGGAGCATGCCATAAAAAGCATATCCCGCATACAATACCGGGCTCACTCCCAGGATCGTCATGCAATAAATCCCGCAGGTATTCCAGGGAACCAGCGGCGACGTGACCGCTCCGCCTCCCAGAAGCGTGGCCCCCAGATCCGCGCGGCTGATCCCTCTCCGGTCATACTCATCCGCGTACATCTGCGCCGGCATCGAGATCCCCAGATACTGATCGGGAAGCACGGTATTCATGAAAATGCAGGTAAGGACCGTCAGAAGGCCCATCCCTCCCCGGGATCCGATTCTTCCGGCCACCGGCTTTACCAGAGCCTCCATCTGGCCGGTCTTCCGCATGATTCCCCCGAACGCCATGGCGATGATGATCACAGAAATCGCTTCCAGCATTCCGGCCATCCCGCCGGCTGTCAGGAGCGTATCGATCAGTTCATTCCCGGAGGTGCTCACATAGCCGGAGTAGGCATACTCCAGAATGTCACCGACCCCTTTTCCCTGTATGCAGACCGCCTCGATCATCCCGGCGATGCTTCCGATCAGCATGGAAGGAAGAGCCGGAAGCTTCACAAGAATACAGACGACCATAAGGATCATGGGCAGAAGAGCCAGAGGCGTGATGGAAAACTGCTCTCTCAGGTTTCTGGTCAAAGGATCTATGTTTTCCCGGATCGCTGCTGCATTTCCGGAGGCATAGCCTTTGCCGAAAACGAAAAACAGAACCAGAGCCAGGATCCCTGCCAGCACCGCTTTGGGCAGGATCTTCTTTACCACAGAGAAAACATTCTCTCCGGACACCGCCGCGGTCAGATTGGTGGCATCCGAAAGAGGCGAGATGACCTCTCCCATGTAGGCGCCGGAAACAACGGATCCGGCCACCAGAGGCGCCGGAATCTGAAGGGCGGCTCCGATCCCCATGAGGGCGATCCCCATGGTCCCTACCGTACCCCAGGAACCGATGGCAAAAGCCACCAGCAGGCAGATCAGCATGGAAGCCGGCAGAAAGATCTCCGGGGTAACCACGGCCAGCCCGTAACAGATCAGGGAGGGAACGGTCCCGGAGGCGATCCAGCTTCCCACCAGCATGCCGATCAGCAGCAGGATCAGGATTGCTTCCAGGGAATCCACGATCCCCGTGATCATCCCGTCCAGGATCTCCTCCCAGGAATATCCGATCCACAAAGCCACCAGTCCGGCTCCCATGCAGGCAAACACCAGAGGAATGTGCGGACTGGCATCATACACGACGATGGCTGTAAACATGACAGCGATCATAAAACCGACCGTGATCAAGGAGTGATACAGCTTCGTCTCTTTCTTCTTTTCATTCATATTCTTCGTCTTCCCAAGGAACCGTCACAAAACAACCTGAACATTTGACCATGTCATGTTCCTGCTCACGGTCATTCTGACAGCAGAATATGCTTTTCATATTCCTCCGCTGTTCAAGCTGCAGATGAACCGTTCCTTACAGATTTTCCTCAAAAAACCGCTTCGCATTTTTCCAGAAGATCTTTTCGACCTCCCTGGAAGTGAACCCTTCGTCCAGAAATCCTACCGCCATCCGCTCCATCTGCGAAGCATCCGGAATCTCCAGATCCCCGTCGATCCCGTCGAAATCGCTTCCCAGAGCCACCAGATCCTCCCCGCCCACATTCATCATATGACGGGCGTGAAGAGCCAGCCCATGGACGGTGGATCTCAGATCCGAGGTCTTCTTTTTACCATAGTCCGGATCCACGAACATCGGACAGTAGTTAAGGCCTGCGATGCAGCCTTTTTCCCCCATGCCGCGAAGGAATTCGTCGGTCAGGTTGCGCACATGACCGCAGACAGACCGGGCGTTGCTGTGGCTGGCGGCAAAGGGTCGTTCTGCAAATTTCAGCATATCCCGGATCCCGCCGTCGCTCAGATGGGAAACATCTGCGATCATGTGAAGCCTCTCCATCTCCGCAAGAAATTCCAGGCCCTTCTCCTTCAGGCCTTTGCCCTCTGCGGGATAACAAGGCTCGTCATCGTTCTCCGGAACCAGGTTCGGACTTGCCAGACCATTCTCATAATTCCAGGTGAGCGTCATCATCCGCACCCCCAGCCGGTACAGATCCCGCAGGATCCCCGCCTGATCCAGACAGACGCCTCCCTCCTCCACCGTCAGCATGGCGCCGATCCGGCCGGAGGTTTCCAGCCGCCGGATATCCTCCGGCGTCCGGATCTGCATCAGCTCCTCCGGGTGCGCTTCCAGAAGCTGATAAAAGACATCCGCTTCCTCCATGCAGGCCGCCAGCAGATTGCCTTCATCCTCTTTCTTATCCACAAAACAGGCAAAACACTGCAGGAGATAGTCTCCCTTCTTCAGCCCTTCGAGACTGATATGCCTGTCATTTTTCTCAAAAAGATACGGCGTACCCTCGTTTTCTGCCTTCCGAAGCTGATACAGTGTATCGCAGTGCAGATCCCAGACCTTCATAGATATCCTTCTTTCTGTATATATTTCTTTTTTATGATACGCTAAAAACTCCTTTTCGTAAAGCAGACTTTCAGGGCTGCCGCATCTGCTCACGGCAAAAACAGTTGCCGCCGCCAAGGGATCAGCGTATAATCAGACATCATAATAGTCTGTTCATCCATAACCTGCGCATCTGACGAAGCGCGGATGAATGTCTGATCAGGTCCTGTGATTACGTTATTTTGTAACCATTTCTAAACACGGAGGAAGAATTATGTTCAGAAAAATGCGCCGCTTTAAACAACAGCTCTCCGATGAAGAATGTCTTGAAATACTGAAAACCGCCAAAAGAGGGGTCCTGGCCGTCCTGGGTGATGAGGGATATCCTTATACGGTTCCCATGGATTTTGTGTACGAGGACGGAAAGATCTATTTTCACTGCGCCAAGGAAGGCCACAAGCTGGATGCCATCCGCAGGGAACCCAAATGCTCCTTCTGTGTTCTCTCCGAAGGAATCCCGGAGCCCGATTCCTGGTGGTATCACTTCTCCAGCGTGATCGCCTTCGGAAAGATCGCGGTCCTCGATGACCCCGAAGCCATCTATCAGCAGTTTCTCCGTCTCGGCCGCAAATATATGCCCACGGAGGAAGAAATCCTGGAGGATATCCGCAAAAACGGCCCCCGGGCCTATATGCTGGAGATGACCATCGAACACATGACAGGAAAACGGGTAAAAGAAAACTAAAAGCCCTCTGCCAGGCTATTACTGCTGCCAGGATACACAAACTTACGCCAGGGTATATGAACTGCACCAGGCTAAACAACCGCTGACGGGGAAAAACTGCCGCGGGACATGAAAAACTGCC
>CAMOUV010000145.1 GCA_946626695.1 uncultured Blautia sp. | reverse complement strand
ATACGATCAAGAGCATCGTCAATGTAAATCCCCACACCTATACTTCTTCGCCCTCCATCCACGGGATGTCGGCTGTGGGAGGATACAGCGGCAATGCCGTAAAACCCATTGCCCTGCGTTTTGTGGCGGAGCTGGGCAAGGATCCCGTGCTGTCCGGGATGCATATCAGCGGGATCGGAGGAGTGGAAACCTGGCGGGATGCTCTGGAATTCATTATGCTGGGCGCGAAGAGCGTCCAGGTATGTACGGCAGTCATGCAGTACGGGTATCGGATCATTGACGATCTGAAAGCCGGACTGAATTACTATCTGGCCGAGAAGGGCTTTGACAGTCTGTCGCAGGCTGTCGGACTGGGACTGGATTCCGTCAGTGAGACAACGGATGTGCTGGAACGGGATACCGTGCTTTTTCCCCGGTTCCTCAGGGACCGCTGCATCGGCTGCGGCCGCTGTATGATCTCCTGTGCGGACGGAGGCCATCAGGCGATCCGTATGAATGAGAAAAGAAAACCGGTTCTGGACGGGAAGAAATGTGTGGGATGTCATCTGTGTGCGCTGGTGTGCCCGCAGAAGGCGATCACAGCCACCCGGAAAAGGATCATACGATGAAAGATAAGGAGAAAACGGATGAAGGCAGTAATACTGGAAGGCAATTCGGTCAACCCCGGAGATATCAGCTGGGAACCGGTGACAAGTCTGTGTGATGTGACGATTTACGGAAATACATTGGAATCGGAAAAATGGGACAGGATCGGTGGGCATGAGATCGTACTGATCAACAAGGTTCCCATGACCCGGGAGGTTTTTGAGCGTTTTCCGGAAGTCAGATATGTGGGTGTCTGCGCCACCGGTTACAATGTGGTGGACACCGAAGCGGCAAAGGAGCATGGCGTGGTGGTTACCAATATCCCGGCCTACAGCACGGATTCTGTCTGCCAGTTCACCTGGGCGTATATTCTGAATCTGGCTTCCAGGATCGGTCTGCACAATGAATGTGTCCGGAACGGGGACTGGGTAAAGAGCGACATGTTCTGCTTCTGGAAGGAGTCTCCGGTGGAGCTGACCGGGAAAACCCTGGGCATCTTCGGCTTTGGGAGTATCGGCCGGAAGGTGGCGGCCGCAGCGCCGGCCTTCGGCATGGATGTGCTGGTCCATACGAAGCATCCGGAAAAATACGCTGATTATGCCGGGGAGCATCTGCGGTTCGTGTCGGAGGAGGAGCTCTTTGCCGGCTCCGATGTGCTTACCTTCCATTGTCCCCTTACCCCGGAAACCAAAGGGATCGTGAACAAGAAAAATATCGATGTCATGAAGGACGGAGTGATCCTGGTCAATCTTTCCAGAGGCCCGGTCATCGATGAAGCGGATGTGGCCGAAGCCCTGCGTTCCGGCAAGATCGCAGCCTTCGGCGGGGATGTGATCTCGGAAGAACCCATGAAGGAGAGCAATCCCCTTCGCACTGCCCCGAACTGCTATCTAACGCCCCACATCGCCTGGGCCACAAGAGAGGCGAGGATCCGGCTGGTGGATATCGCGGCGGGTAACCTGAAGGGATTTCTGGAAGGAAAACCTGTGAATGTAGTGAATTGAACGGGGAATGGTCTTTGCGGTGACGGAGCCTGATGGAAGAGCATTGATTTCCGCAGGTAACGAGCTGTACGGACGAGCTTGCCTGTTCATATGCGACTGCCGTGAGGTATTTGACTTACAGTGATAAAAAAGACTGTGAATTGTGAGCATAATCTCAGATTTCACAGTCTTTTTTGCGCTCTCGAAATTCTAAAACATTCGGAAGCCGCTCATTTTTTTCTTCGAAAAATGGCTCCTTTTCATGTGTAGTGGTTTCAGAATTTTATGACCTTTTGTCCTTAATAACATCATAACATATCAGCGGGGGTGACAAGAAGATCAGGGTATATGACGCTGGGAATTGTATCCTGAAATGAATACAGGGATGCTTTCTCTTCTTTTCCGGTGAAATCGTAGACGATGACCATCTGTCTTTGGGGATCGAGGATCCAGTATTCCCGCACGCCTGCAGTTCGGTATTTAAAGAGCTTGATGCTCATGTCCTTGCTGCCAGTGGAGGGAGAGAGAACCTCCACGACCCAGTCCGGAGCACCCCAGCAGCCCCTTTCATCCAGCTTGGCCAGATCGCACACTACCGTGAGATCCGGTTCCAGATAGGTGGATTCATCTGCAAACAGATAAACGGCGAATGGAGGGATATAGACCTCACAGCTTCCTCCCTTGGAACGAATGTAGTTTGCCACGGCAAGATGCATACCTCCAGCCAGCTTCTGGTGGGTTCTGGTTGGGGAAGCCATGTAATAGAGTTTTCCGTCGATGAGTTCTGCCCGGACTTCGTCCGGAAGAGCATAGATATCTTCGATGGTATAGACCCGTTCTGTGGCTGCATAGGTTGCGGATGCTTCCTTCACTTTTGAAGGGGCGGCATCAGCTTCCGGATAACGTACAGACGATACGAGTGGGCTGCCTGTTCTCTGCAATGCGGCGGAAAGCGCTTCCAGAGTCTTCTGCCGCGGGGTTCTGGTGCTTCCGGAAAGAACCTTCTGAACGGTGCCCAGAGGGACACCGGAAAGCCTGGAAAGCGTTTCGTTGCTGTAACCCAGCTCCTGCTTACGCCGGCGGATTTCCGATAATGTCATACGAAGACCTCCTTTATCTGATGATAACAAAAATATACCACATTGAAACCGAAATGTCAAAAAAAACCCAAAATAAAATCATTACAAATCCATCTATGGAGGATAAACAGGAAACACTCTCCTTCAACAATGAGTTTATGGATATTCCGGATGGATTCTGCCGGGACACTCCCTTTTCTCTCATTGACAAGAGTTGAAATAATTGCTAAACTTGGCATGACTTACAGAGGGAAATCCACATGCTGAACAGCAGTTTGGTTAATAAGACTCTGCGAGAACCAAAGAATCCCATATGAAATACAGAGCTTCTCTTTCGAATGGAGAACAGACATGAAAAAAACAGAAAAAGTATTTATTATCGGTCATAAAAACCCGGATACGGATTCCATCTGTTCCGCGATTGCCTACGCGGATATCAAAAACCGCACAACCCAGGGCGTCCGGTACATTGCAAGGCGGGCCGGGCAGATCAACGAAGAGACGGAGTTTGTTCTGAAGCGTTTCGGCGTTCATGCACCCGGCTATATGCCGAATGTGGGCACGCAGGTGCAGGACATGGACATTCATGAGATCCCGCCCTTTGACAAGACCATGTCATTGAAAAGCGCCTTTGATTTCATGAAGGAAAACAATATCGTGACGCTGCCCGTGACAGACCCGGAAAGGCATCTGGAGGGATTGGTCAGTATCAGCGATATTGCACAGGCTTATATGGATACGGCGGACAGCTTTCTGCTTTCCAATGCCAATACCCAGTATAAGCGGATCGTGGAAACGCTGCAGGGGAGCATCCTTGCCGGGGATGAAGAGAGTTATTTTACGGAAGGACGTGTCCTGGTCTCGGCGGTGAATCCACAGCTTCTGGGGTCTTATCAAAATGAAAAGGACATGGTCATCATGGGAGACCGGGAGGAGGACCATCTGGAAGCACTCCGGCAGGGAGCCAGCTGTATTATTGTCGGTCTTAATATGCCTGTGTCGGACAAGGTGTTAAAGCTTGCAAAAGAGAAGAACACGGTGGTGATCTCTTCCCCGATGGATACCTTTACGATCGCCCGGATGATCAATCAGAGTATTCCGATCAGCTATATCATGAAAACGGATGATCTGGTATCGTTTTCAACCGAAGATTTCACGGATGATATCCAGGAGATCATGGTGAAAAAACGCCATCAGGCTTTCCCGGTCATCGATCCCAAGGGCCGCTGCGTCGGAACCATTTCCAGGCGGAATTTCCTGGATATGCACAAGAAAAAAGTGATCCTGGTGGATCACAACGAGAAGGGACAGGCGGCAGACAGCATTGAGGCGGCAGAGATCCTTGAGATCATCGATCATCACAAGCTTGGCTCTCTGGAAACCATGACGCCCATCTATTTCCGGAATAAACCGGTCGGTTCCACAGCCACCATCATGTATGATTTTTACAATGACCAGAAGCTGGAGATATCGCCGAAGATGGCAGGTCTTCTTTGCTCCGCGATCATTTCGGATACCCTGATGTTCCGGTCTCCCACCTGTACACTGAAGGACAAGATGGCAGCCGGTGCGCTGGCCCTGATCGCCGGGATCGATATCCCGACCCATGCCAAGGAGATGTTCCGGGCCGGCAGCGATCTGGCCGGAAAGACGCCGGATCAGATCTTCTACCAGGATTACAAGAAATTCATCGCCGAAGGAGATCTGGTATTCGGAGTGGGGCAGATCAGTTCCATGGACAATGATGATCTGGCAATGATCAAGGAGCAGCTGATCCCCTTCCTGAAGGTGGAAAGCCAGAAGCACAATGTGGAGAAGGTCTACTTTATGCTGACCAACATCCTGGAGGAATCCACGGAACTTCTGTATTATGGCGAAGGAAGTGAAGACCTGGTAAGAGCGGCCTTCCACAAGGCGCCGGGAAAGGGTTCGTTCTGTCTGCCCGGTGTGGTATCGCGGAAGAAGCAGCTGATTCCCGCCATGATGAAAGCCGCCCAGCAGTTGAATACGGAGATGGTATTTGAGTAAAAAGACAGGGGACTGAATCACCGGGGACAGGTTCCTTGACTCGCCGCTTGCGGTGAGACAAGGAACCTGTCCCCGTGACTCAGTCCCCTGTTTTTCAGATCATCATCTGATAAATCTTTGTACAATCCTCTTCATTTAATGTGACAAATCCGGAAATCGTTCCGTCTCTTCCGTCGCCGCGGCAGAGGATCTCGACCAGCCTGGGGATGTCCTCCTCTTTGGCTCCCAGCTCCTCAAAGTTCTTCGGCATGCCGATGGAAATGAGGAAACTGCGCAGGGCTTCGATGCCGGCCTGGGCCGTGACTTCGGGATGTGCGAAATCCATCTGGCAGCCCCAGATCCGGACGGCAGCCTGGGCGAAACGCATGACATCGTGCTTCATCACATAGGTGAATACGGCCGGCATGGTCACGGCAAGACCGGCGCCATGGGCGCAGTCGTACAGGGCGGACAGCTCATGTTCGATGTTGTGGCTGTTCCAGTCCTGGCT
>CAMOUV010000144.1 GCA_946626695.1 uncultured Blautia sp. | reverse complement strand
TGCGGAACCTTTCACGTGTCCCATACGTTCGCGGTTTACGCAGAAAAGCATACAGATTGCGTGAATCGTTTTTCCGGGGAATTGGATCTGGTATAGTGTTGTCAGTATTTGATAAATGTTATTCTGAAAGAGGAGGAAGGTATGATGAGGATAAAAGCATCTGTATATGCAGCCATGGCTGTGGCTTCGGCTTTCTTTTTATCAACTGGAGCGTACGCAACCGATACAGCATTGCGTGTAACAGAGGGCAAGCCCCGTCTTCTGGTGACGCAGGACGGGGAGGTGGACGATATGAATTCCCTGATCCACACTCTTTTGTATTCGAATGAGTTTGATCTGGAGGGAATCGTGCAGTCCAGCTCCAAACTGCACTACAGCGGGGATGAAAATACGGAAAGCCTTCGCTGGATGGGTACGGACTGGATGTATGAATTTCTGGATGCCTATGCGGAGGTGTACCCGAACCTCATCGTGCATGACCCGGATTATCCGTCTCCGGAGAATCTGAGAAAGATCACCGTAGTCGGGAATATCAAGGCGGAGGCGGACACCTCGGAGGTTACGGAAGGCTCGGAGCTGATCAAGGAACGGATGCTGGCAGACGATCCCAGACCTTTGTATATTGAAGTGGGCGGCGGCGCCAACACGGTGGCCAGAGCTCTGATGTCCATCGAAGAAGAGTATAAGGACACGGAGGAATGGGATGCTCTGTATTCCCGCCTTTGCGAGAACGTGATCCTTACAGCCTGGGGCATGCAGGACAGCTGTTACATGGATTACATTCAGCCCAACTGGCCGGAGATGCGGATGATCGACGTTTCCGGATCCACCGTTGCCTACGGCTATCGCTGGGCGACATTGGAAGAGCTTTCCGACGAATCCAGAGAAAAGCTTTCCAGCGCCTGGATGGAGGAGCATCTGGAAAAGAACCACGGTGCACTGATGGATAAATATGTGACCTGGGGCGATGGGACCTATCTGGAGGGAGAAGAGGATCCGGATCAGTATGGATCGAACGAAGCCCTCCTGGGGGATGAGACACTTTGGGTCGGACATGCCTATGAAAGATACGATTTCCTTTCGGAGGGAGACTCTCCGGCCTGGTTCCTTACCATACCGAACGGACTTCGCAGTATGGAGGATCTGGCCTACGGCGGATGGGCCGGAAGATACGCTCTGAAGGGAAGCAAGGATATTCCGGAGGCACGTCTGTATCAGGCAGCCAAAGGAAACGAGAAGGGAATCGCAGCCTGGATCGCCGGGATCCAGAGTGACTTTGCCATGAGAGCGGACTGGTGCGTGGCGGAAAGCTTTGAAGCTGCCAACCACCTGCCGGAGGTGACCGTGGAGGAGGGAATCGATCTGACTGCGGCAGCCGGGGAGACGCTTACCCTTCATGCCTCTGCGGAGGATCCAGATGGCGACGCCGTGACCTGCCGCTGGTATCATTATCCTCTCGGGGATACCTATGAGGAAGAGAAGGACGAGGACAAGAATCCGGTGGCAATGGAGGTGGAGATCTCCGGCGAGTTTGGAGAGGAAGCCGCATTTACGATTCCGGAAAATGCGGCGGCCGGCGATACGATCCACGTGATCCTGGAATGCGTGGATGGAGGCGGAACGAATCCGATCGCCTATCAGAGAGTGATTGTGACGGTGAAATAAGAGTATATCAAGGAAAAGGCAGAGGACGATTCTCTGCCTTTTTTGCTGCCGTAATCCCGGGATGGCACCTGAAAGCGGAGAGGTCTCCGGCAAGGGGGCCAGCTCCGGTTTTCGGCTGCTGACAGGATAATTGCCGCAGATCCATCTTGTGTACATTCCCGGAGATGCTTTATAATAAAGGATACCAGGGGCGGGAGTGCGAAGCACGAAGAAATTCGTATAGAGCCTTTGATCCTGACATCATACTAAAAGGGACGGGGATAAGTACGAAGGGAGGGCTTATGAATCGGATCATTCTATTGTTGTTGATGATGGGGTTTTATAGTCTGTCCGGCTTTTATACAGGGATGGGTCCACGGGAAGATTTCCTGAAGAAGGAAAGGCGCAGCTGGGAGGGGATCTGGTATGAACAGGCTTCCGACGGGGCGGCTGTGGAGATCGATGAGACTTCCATAACGTATTGCGGCAGCGGCTTTTCCGACACCACCGGATATTCTGCGGTTTCCGGAAGCGGAAGGACAGAGCTGGTCCCGGAGGATGAATTCTGGTATTTCTGTGACATCTTTTATGACGAAGGAACCGATATCCTGACCATGCATGATCTTCCCCATATGGACGGGGACGGAGGGTATCATCTGATCACATTTCTTCGTACGGAATATGAAGAACCGCCGGAACCGGTCTATGGAGAACGGGTGGACCGTTCGGATCCGGACGCGAAGAAGGATTTTGACGATTATCAGATCCGGGCTCTGACATTGGATCTGTATGAACCGGGAGTGGAGTCCGGAGATATGGCAGAGCCGGAGCCGAGGGAGGGTGCCTATTCCTATGAGCTGTCTGTGGATGAAAACGGAGAGGCATGGATCCGGTCGGATTTCTGTCAGGAGGTTTCCCTGGGGGCCGAAGGACTGCAGAGACTCCAGGAGTATCTGAAGGACCAGGACATGGGACAACTGAACGGGATCGACATATGGACGGAGGAGATGCCGGAATGGACGCAGCGATATGAGCTGACCATCACGTTTGCGGATGGATCAAGGCTGTTTTCGCGGGCCAATGGGAAGGATATTCCCTTACTCTGGTCTGTTGGCGGACGCGGCCTGCATGAGCTTTTGTTTGAGGCGTTTATGGAAGCCGGATACAACCCGGTTACAGGAGAATTCCACAGTACAGAGGCGATGCTTCGGATCGGAAGCGGAGATGACAGCTCTTCGTCCTGGCAGGTTGACAGCGAGGAGATTCGGATCGAGCGGGAGGGAACGGCGTATGAATACAGTGTCCATGCCGATTATCCGGTTTTTTCCTTTACCGATGTTCCGAAGCCGCTGCGGCAGGCATTGGAGAAGCTGTCAGAGGAGTATCATGAGCGGGCAGAGAAGGATGTGCAGGAAAATGATGCCTTGATGGCGGCCGTTCCGGAGAGTGTCTGGAAAGAAAAAGACCGGCGCTTTATGTACAGCTTTTATTCTGTCATGAGGATCCGGGAGGAAAAATCATTTCTCCACTTCTGGATCACGGAAGGACACGCCAGTACCTTCGGGCTTGGAGAGTATGAGTACGGGTATTATCCCTACTGGAGATGTGCCTGGGATACGGAGACCGGGGAAGAACTGAGCGTACAGGATTTCTTTACAGACGAAGAGGCACTGCGGGAGGCAGTGACGGAAGTTCTTTGCGCTGATTATTATAATGGCTCGGAGATAACGGCTGTTTATACCTCGGAGGAATATCAGCAGAAGCTTGAAAAAGGTCTTTCTGTTCCGGAATGCGCGGGCGGCATCGGCTTATCCCCCGAGTACGATGCCCTGACGTTGTTTTTCCCTGAAGAGTATTCCTGGGACGGCAGCTATGAATTTTCCAAAAAGCTTTATTATGACCAGGTTCAGGAGATCCTGAACGAGAAATATGCATCGGTCTGGTGAAGGAGATGTCTATGAAATATCGTTGTCTGGTGCTGGATCATGACGATACGGTGGTGAACAGCACCGCCACCATTCATTATCCCGCCTATGTTGCTTATATCAATCAGCATAAACCGGGACCTCTGCTTACGCTGGAGGAATACTTTTCATATAATTTTGACCCGGGCGTGATTCCCATGTTCCGGGATATCTGCGGCCTCAGCGAGCAGGAGATGGAAGAGGAGGAAGCCTTCTGGGTCGAATATGTGAAGGATCATATTCCTGAGGCATACAGGGGAATGAGGGAAATCCTGCAGGATCACAAACAGAAGGGCGGCCTGATCTGTGTGGTTTCCCACTCGTTCAGCCATTATATCCTGCGGGATTATAAAGCGAATGGCCTGCCGGAGCCGGACATGGTCTACGGCTGGGAGCTGGAGGCACCGCTTCGCAAGCCCGCCCCCTATGCGCTGTATGAGATTATGAAGAAATATGAACTGAAACCGGAGGAGCTGCTGGTGGTGGATGATCTGAAGCCGGGCTATGACATGGCCTGTGCGGCGGGGGTTCCCTTTGCGGCGGCCGGCTGGGCCAACGATGTGCCGAAGATCGAACAGTTCATGCGGAAGAACTGCGAGCTTTATTTCAAGCAGGTGAAGGAGCTGGCGGAGTTTCTGAAAGCGTAGAGATGTCCGAACGCCCTTGATGGGTGGAATGACAGCTGCAAAGAAACGCAGAACGCCGGATCCGCAGTTCATACCTTTTTACTCTGGCGTATTCACAAAGCGGTCAGGACATGGTATGCTGAAAAAAGAAGCCGAAAAGGACGAGATCGTACAATAAGGAGAACAAAATGGGAAAAATCAACATTCAGATGTATTCCTTTATGGATGGGAAACACAATGACAGCCGCGAAAATCTGAAAACAGCCGCCCGGATGGGCTATGACGGCGTGGAGCTGTTCGGGCCGGATTTTCAGATCCCTGCGGAGGAGATGAAGGAGCTGACCGAAAAGCTGGGAATCCGCGTGGTGTCCATGCATGCACCGGATAAGCATCAGATCGTTTCGCTTCTTCCGTACGCAAACACGGTGGGATGCTCGTTTATCGGTCTCAGCATGGAAGTGATGCGGGATGAGGCGGATGTGCATCGCTGGGCGAAGGAACTGAATGAGCTGGGAAAGGCCTGTAAAGAAGCGGGCTGCATGATGATTTACCACAATCATACCCAGGAATTTGCTCCCTGCGGGGAGGAGCGGATCATCGACATCCTTTTGAAGGAAACGGATCCGGAACTGGTAGGATTTGAGCTGGACGCCGGCTGGTGCGCGGCGGCCGGATATGATCCCGTGGAGCATGTACAGCGGTATTCCGGACGGATCAAACTGATCCATGTGAAGGAGAGCAGCGAGGTGCTCGGGCCGATGCCGCCGGTGGATCTGGACAATGTGGAGTGGAAGGATGGAAGACCGGTCTTTCCGCCGGATGTACAGGCGATGCTGGATCACGCGAAAGAGATCAACTGTCCGGCCTGCGAGGGCCTTGTAGACTGGAAGAAACTGAAAGAAGCCGCGGACGCGAATGGCTGCCAGGCCTATATCGTGGAGCGGGAGTATTCCGTCGGCGACCGGGTCGAGATGCTGACGGAGGATATCCGCAGATATCGGGAAGTAATCTGAGTTGAGCGGGGATGAGTC
>CAMOUV010000143.1 GCA_946626695.1 uncultured Blautia sp. | reverse complement strand
CTGATCCATCATGTTGCCATGCGTGAAGACAGTCCCGGAAAAATACTGACTCTTGTCAATGAAGAAATCTGTCAGCGGAATCCGGAAGAAATGTTCGTCACCGTATGGCTTGGAATACTGGAAATATCTACCGGTAAGCTTATCGCGGCGAATGCGGGACATGAATATCCGGCATTGAAAAAGCCAGACGAAGACTTTGAACTCTTAAAAGACAAGCACGGATTCGTGATCGGAGGTATGGAAGGGGTACGTTACAGAGAATACGAAGTTCAGCTGGAACCAGGTACAAAGATTTTTGTCTACACCGATGGTGTTGCGGAGGCTACAGACAGCAATGAAGTCCTTTTCGGAACAGATCGGATGCTGGAAGCGCTGCGAAGTGCGCAGGACGAACCACCAGAAAAGATCCTGGAAAAGGTTCGAAGAAACGTAGATGAGTTTGTAGGAAAAGCTCCTCAGTTTGACGATCTGACAATGTTATGTCTGGAGTACAAAGGAATGAATAAAGAGTAAAAAGCCTGCCTGAAGTGTCAGAAGCGAGACACTCAGGCAGGTCTTTTTTGCGTCATATGCTGTCGTTGTTCTTAAGATGGGTCGTTATATAGGAATCCTCCTGGGAATCCGGCATATCCGTCACCAGAGCAGTCCGGTCGACGATTTTCTGGCGGACACGGTCGGCATCAGCTCCGGTCAGAGGAGTGGGCTGATAGTTGTTGATGGCCGTACTGGAAGAAACCAGGCAGGGAATGATGTTGATGCTGTCATCATAGGCTACCTCGTCGCCTGTTACCGTGAACGTCTGCTGGAAAATGAAGGTATCCGGATCGGTGGGATGGGTGTTGCCTCCAAAGCAGAAGTTAGCCAGGCTGTAGCAGATATAACGCCCCTTGTATTTTTCAATCCCCTGGATAATGTGGGAATGGTGACCGCAGACCAGGTCCGCCCCTTTGTCGATGGCCATCCGGCCCAGGGTCGTCTGATAATAATCCGGTACGGTCGCCAGTTCGTCTCCCCAGTGGAAGACAACCACCACGATATCGGCTCCTTCCTCACGGCAGGCCTTGATGTTTTCGATCATCTGTGGAGCACAGTCCAGAAATTCGATCAGCACATAGGTCCCTACAATGCCGATCTTTTTTCCGTTGGTTTCGTACACGGCATACTTTTCATAACCGACGTTGGTGATTCCTGCGGCATCCAGGTTTGCAACCGTATCGGTATAACCGTCTTCGCCGTAATCGTGGCTGTGGTTGTTGGCAGTGGTGACCGCTTCGATATAGCCGTCCTTCAGGATATTGGCATATTCCGCCGGGGCCTTGAAACAGAACTGTCTGTCCGTCCGCCGGTTTTCGGATTCGGTCAGGGTACCTTCAAAGTTTCCGATGGTCACATCGTCATTCTCAAAGACTTCCCGGACATTCTGCATGAAATATCCGCTTCCGTACATGTCGTAATATGCGTTGGTGGAGCTTTCGTAGGGGAAATTGATATCCTTTCCGATCGTGATGTCTCCCACCACGCTGACCGTGATCCGCTTGGTCTCCGGTACAGGCGTCGGAACGGCGGCGGTCTGTTCTTTTTCTGTTTCAGCGGGTTCCGCACTGTCCGTATCGGAACCGGAAGACTGGGCCGTCGGGGCACTTTCGACCTGCGATTCTTTCGTGCCGCCTTTTCCTGCCAGCTTTGATACTCCGGCCGCGATCAGAAGAATGAGCAGAACGAGGCCGGCGATACAGAGAACGCGGAAAAGCAGGCGGTTCCGTTTCCTGCGGGCGCGTTCCCGTTTTCTTCTTTCCAGTTCCCTTCTCCGCGCCGCGGCGGAACGCGCCGTGGACTGACGAGGCGCCCCTGTACGGGAAGGAGAGGCGGATTTTTGTTGTCTTGGATCTTTGTTTGATGATGTGGGCATGATTGCATTGTCTCCCTCAATCTTTTCATTTTACCTGTATCAGTATAAAAAGTTTTTCCCGGTTCGTCAACCGTTACTGTGCCGAGGGTTTCAGAAGAACCTTCTGCAATGCTTGTCAGAGCGGTCGGACTCTGCTATAATGAAGGGTAGCTTTTTGATAACGGCCGCTCTCCGGCGGCAGATCATGGATTCGAACAAGGAGGTTACTGTGAAAAAGATTTTAAGAACGTGGCTGGCTGTCCTGCTTGTACTGATCGCTGGTTTTCTGGGACTGGAAGCTTCCGGAGTCTCTCTTCTGCCTGCGGTGTCGGGCGGGAAGGTCGTTGCAAGCGAAAAACCGGTAGTCGAGAAGAAAAAGAAAAACAAGAATAAGAACAAAACGGCAGAAAATACAAAATCGGAGCAGGCATCCTCTGATGCCGACAAAAACAAAGACGTCGAAGTCACGGAGGATGGCGAGTACACCTCAAAGGAAGAGGTTGCAGCGTATATTCATCAGTTCGGCCGTCTTCCTTCCAACTATATCACCAAGAAAGAAGCACAGAAGCTTGGCTGGCAGAGCTCGGAAGGAAATCTGGACATCGTTGCTCCGGGAAAAAGCATCGGAGGAGACCGGTTCGGCAATTACGAGGGAAAGCTTCCCTCCGGCAAAGAGTATCATGAATGTGATATTGATTACACCGGCGGTTATCGCGGAAGCAAACGGATCATCTATTCCGATGAGGGAGATGTCTACTATACGGAAGACCATTACAATACCTTTGAACAGCTCTATTGAGAAAGGAAAGAACGATGCAGGAAGTGCTCATCAGAGGAATCGATTTTGAGTCGACGGATGAAATACATGAGTATATCGCGGAAGAGCTTATGTTTCCGTCTTATTATGGAAGAAATCTGGATGCGTTGTATGATATGCTGACGGACCTTTGTACCGAAACCCGGATCATCGTGGATCTGTCGGACACCGAAAACGAAGAGATAAGGGATTATCTGCTGCGCATGACGGAGGTCATGGAGGACGCGGCAAGAGAGAATTCCTTCCTGGAAATTGAAACGGAATAAGGGAGAACAGTACAGTACATGGATGAAAGCAGAATCAACCGGATCAATGAGCTTGCGAGAAAATCGAAAACCGTCGGCCTGACTCCGGAGGAGAAGAATGAACAGACCTTGCTTCGAAGAGAGTTTATCGCGGCGATCCGGATGAATGTCCGCAGTCAGCTGGACAATATCGATATCGAGCAGGAAGACGGAAGCATCGTGAACCTGGGTGAGAAATATGGAGACAAAACCGCTCATTAGAAAACGGATGCAGCGGCTCCGGGATGCGATCCCTCCGGAAGAAAGGGAGCGGAAAAGCAGGGTGATCCTGGATCAGCTCACCAGCCTGCCGGTTTACCGGAATGCGGATCAGATTCTGGTATATGTAAATTACAGAAGTGAAGTGATCACGCGGTATCTTATAGAGAAGGCATGGAAGGAGGAGCGGAGAGTCTTTGTTCCTCTTTGCCGGAAGAACAACATGGTATGGTGCCCCCTCAGTAGCTTTGAGGAGCTGAGCCCCGGGATGATGGGGATTCCCGAACCTGTGGGACTCGAACCGGAGGAGATCCGGGACGGGCTTGTGATCCTGCCGGGCCTGGCTTTTGACCATGAGAGGCACCGCATCGGATACGGCGGCGGGTACTATGACCGGTTTCTGGCGGAACATCCCCGATGCAGGACGGCTGCCGTGGCGTATGAACTGCAGGTGCTGCCGGAGGTTCCGTGGACGGACAGGGATGCCGTACCGGAGGCTCTGATCACGGAAACCGGCATTTACAGCGATGAAATGGACACAGAATGACCTGAAACAATTGCAAATCTTGAAAAGTGTGTTAAAATAATATTAACTACCCTTTTTGGAAGGAGAATCGAAAATGAGAAGACAACAGTTATTCGCATTGGCTATGGCGGGAGTCCTTTCGGTTTCCATGGCACCTGCGGGCGTCCTTGCGGAAGAAGGAACCGTGCTGGAGGTGCAGGCATCGGAAGAACTGCCTGTCGAAGAGCCGGCCGAAGCCATAGAAGAGCAGCCCGTTGAACCGGTCGTCCAGGAAGAGGTTCCTGCTGAACCGGAAACCGTTGAGCCGGAGGTTATTCCGGAAGAGACGGTACCGGCTGAGCCTGTCCCGGAAGTACCGGCTCCGGCAGAACCGGGAGCGGAGGAAATTCCGCAGGAAGAGACCGTACCGGAGGAAAAACCGCAGGAAGAGAAGCAGGAAGCGGAACCGGCAGAGGAAGAAAAAGAAGAGGAAAAACAGGAGGAAGCGGAGGAAACCACGGCAGATGTGGTTACAACGGAAGCGGATCTTCTGAATAAGATCGCTGCCGCCGAGGCGGGAGATTCCTATACGACGATCATCATCGCCAATGATATCGAGCTTACGGCCACGGTACAGATCCCGGCTCACAAAAAGATCTGTATCGTCACCAGCGCCAGTGAAGCCGAAATCAGCCGTGCAGACGGTTTCAAAGACGATATGTTCAAGGTGGAAGGCGTTCTTACCTTCCAGGAAGCGGAGCTTTTGAGCGCGGAAGCCAGCACCGGAAAGATCCGGATCAACGGTGCTCTGCCGGACGGCAGCGCTGCCAGCGGCTCCATCATCAATGTGGCTGCTTCGGATGCGGTTTTTGCGATGGACGACAGCCTGACACTGACCGGAAACAAGACGGAAGGAAACGGCGGTGCCATCAATGCAGAGGGCATGGTCATCCTGATGGGCGGAAGCATTACCGGCAATCAGGCGGACGAAGGCGGGGCAATCTATACCTCCAACCTGATCACAATGGAAGCAACCGCCAACGTGACCGGCAATACATGCCGCACGGATTCCACAGAAAACAACATTGCTTTGGACGGCGAGCTTGCCATGATTGCCGTTGACAATGCACTGACAACCGGAAAAGCGGGTATTCATGCCACAGAAGCCTATGAAGGCCGCCCGATGGTCGCCGTGACGGCCAACGCTTCCGGCACGGTTACGGTTGCGGACGCGCTTACTGCCATCTCTCTGGATAATGCAGAAGAAGGCGGCTATTATATCGATGAGAACGGCTGCCTTGCTCTTCCCCATGTATCACCGGAGCTCAGCCGGGTGAGCGGTCCTGCCTGGACCAGCCATACCACGGCGGAGATCACCTGTCTGTCGAATGTGGACGGCTGGTATTATGCCGCCGCAGCGGAGACGGATCAGGCTGTTCCGGTCTTTGATGTGGCGAATCCCGGAACACCGGTGCAGGCCGATGTTCCCTTTACCGTAAGCTTTACGGATATCAATACCGAAAAGCCGGTGACCATCTATGTGCTGATCAAGGATCAGAACGGAAATCTGTCTGC
>CAMOUV010000142.1 GCA_946626695.1 uncultured Blautia sp. | reverse complement strand
AAAGATGCCGTGTGCAGATCGATCCGGATCGCAGGTATGATACAGGCATCTCTGCAGGTTACGGGGATGCCTCGGTTGTAGATATATCCGAGCTCTCCGGAATAGACAACGTTGGAGGCGGTATATCCGTTGGAACGGAAGAACCAGAAGCCGTTCCCTTCACTTTCGGGGAGATCGGAGCTCCAGGCTCCTCTTGCCCGGGCATACGATGTGGGGACAAAGCGCTTTGCAGGGTCGGCGACGGCATCCGTCGGCCGGAAACCAAAGTGTTCTGCTTCGGGAGAAGAGAAGGCTTCGTCCTCGGAGAGCAGAAATACGGGATCTTCCGTATCTTCTCCGCAGTCGGTTCCGAAATAATAATTGTCCTTGTTCGCGACAGTGGTTCTCAGGATACAAGCGCGTTCTTCTTCTGTAAAAGCGGTGGCAAAGAAACTGTTTCCTTCTTCGGAATAATCCAGCCCGGCCAGATTTTCAGAGGCTTCCAGGCCGTTCAGCCAGCTTCGAAGCACCGAATCTTTCCAGGTTACATCCGTCAGGTCCGGATGGTAGGCCAGACAGTCAAGACCGCGGTCGGCCAGGAGAAGAGCAGAGTCACCGTCGGTATCCAATACGCGCCAGCGGATGGGATCGCAGCGGAAGTACCTTTCCTCCAGGCGCTGATAAGAGATACCGTCGAGAACGGTTCTGTCATTTTCCCATTCGGCTACCTGCAGGCGGCCCCACAGCTCTGCATCGGCTTCCTCTCCTTCTGCATCGGCACCGCTTTCCACAATTTCCGTCTGAGGGTAGGTACCGAAGGTTACCGCATCCCAGACGACGGACTTGCCGCCGGGAAGGGAAGCATCGTCGGTGATGACCGGGGCATGCAGATCCGGAACAGCAGCTGTTTCTTCGCTTTGGATGTCCTTGATGATCTCGGCGGAGGATTCTTCTCCGGCAGGGATAAGGTCTGCCTGGGAGAGATCCACCCGGATCGCGGGGAGGATCCCCGCATCATCACAGGTTACACTGGTGCCGCGGCTGTAGACAAAACCGAAATCACAGATGTAGGTGACATTGCGGGGAGTATATCCGCTGGTCCGCATGAACCAGAAGCTGTTTCCCTTATAGGCATCCACGGGCGACCACCAGGCGCCTCTGCATTTGGCGTACATGGTGGAGGTAAAACGCTTGGAGGGATCGTCGTATCCCCGACCGGCGTAAAAGCCATATTCTCTGGCGACCGGATCCGCATAGACCTCCTCGTTGGAGAGGAGGAAGACCAGATCCTCGGTATCCGGACCGCTGTCTGTCCCATAGTCAAGATTGTCCGGGGTTACGCAGTGCGTCGGAAGGACAGCCTGTTTTTCGGCAGGATCAAATGCCTGATCCAGAAAGCCGTTCCCGGAAAAATCCATTCTGGCTGCATTTTCTGTCTGATCATATCCGTTCAGCCAGCTGCGGAGGGTGGAATCCTCCCAGTTTACGGCTTCATCCGTCTCATTAAAGGGCCTGCAGTCAATCAGCCGGTCCGCCAGAAGCAGCGCTTCGTCCCCTTCGACTGAAAGAACCCGCCACCGTACAGGCTCCTTTACAAAGTAATGCCAGTCCGCCGGATTCTCCCAGCGATAATGCTGTTCCCGGTCCTGGGATGCGGTAACTGCATCCTTGCCGCTTATGCGGACATAGTCCTGTCCGTCCAGAGTAAGCCGGTCCTCTTTCCAGTCTGCTTCGGCAAGAGCGTCGTACAGCTGATCGTCCCGTATCACATCCCCATCCAGAACCGCATAGTCATCCACGGCGTTCCAACCGGACTGTACCACCTCCGCGGAAGGATAGGAGCCGAAACAGACACAGTCCCAGATGGTTTCCTGCCCGGTGGACATGGCTTCATTCCGGGAAACCACCGGCTCCTCCGGGATCATTTCCTCCGGAGGTGCTTCTCCGTAAGATACGGAAGAGAGAAGCCGGGTGCTTAGTGAAAAGACAAGAACAGCATGACAGAGATATCGTTTTGTTCTGCCCATGAATACCCTCCTTTTAGTATAAACTGGTAAAAGTATAGCACCTGTCCGATGAAGCGGCAAGAGAAAGGAAAAACAGTGGATGGGTCCGGGCCTTTTTACATCAGGTATAAAAGAACCGCACGCTTTTTTTAAAAAAATACCTTGACATATGATATACTTCGTAATATGATGTATACCATGAAAGGAGGTAAGCATGGATATTCAATTGAAACGTGGCTTGTTGGATGTATGTGTTCTTGCAGCGATCAAAAATGAAGATTCCTATGGATATAAGATCATAAAGGACATGAGTCCGTATCTGGAATTATCGGAGTCCACGCTGTATACCATCCTGAAAAGGCTTGAAACGGCAGGGATGCTCACCGTCCGGAGCGTGGAACATGAGGGACGGCTTCGGAAGTATTATCACATTACGGGCAAGGGGATCGAACGGATTGAGGAATTCAGGGAAGACTGGAAGGAGATCCTTTCTATTTATCATTTTATCGTAAGGGAGGAGAGTCATGAATAAGAATGCTTTTCTGGAGGAACTCCGGGAAAAACTGTCCGGCCTGCCGGAAGAGGATATAGAGGAGAGAGTGGCCTTTTACCGGGAGATGATCGAAGACCGTATGGAGGATGGAGTCCCGGAAGAGGAAGCGGTCGAAGGGGTCGGTACGGTGGATTCTGTGGTTGAGCAGATCATGTCGGAAATCCCGCTCTCCAGGCTGGTCAGGGAAAAAGTGAAGCCGAAGAGAAGCCTGAAAGTATGGGAAATCGTGCTGCTTATTCTTGGCTCTCCTGTGTGGGTCCCGCTTCTTGTGGCGGCTGCAGCGGTTGTGTTTGCCATATTTATCGTGATCTGGGCGGTTGTGATCTGTGTATATGCGGTGGATTTTTCATTGGCAGCAGGAGCCCTCGCCGGGGCGGCGGGCATATTCATATACCTGAAAGCCGGGAATCCGGCCGGAGCCGTGTTTTCTTCCGGAGCAGGGCTCGTGTGCGCAGGACTTGCGATACTGTTGTTTTTTGCCTGTGCCGCGATCACGAAAGCGGTTGCGAAGCTGACAGGCAGGATGCTTACAAAAACAAAGACTTCATTTGTAGGAAAGGAAGGGTAAAAGGATGGAAAAGAGCAGAAAATGGATCGTTGCCGGAGTTGTCCTCCTTGCAGCGGGAGTATTGATCTGTGGGATTTCTTTCGGGAGTCTGGGCTTTGATTTCGGAGAGCTGAATACAGTAACGTATGTAACAAACACCTATGATGTGACGGAGGATTTCCGGAATATTGCGATGAATGGAGACGCGGAAGATATCACGTTCCTTTCTTCGGATGACGGGAATTGCCGGGTGGTCTGTTATGAAGAGGAAAACGAACCTCACAATGTGAGAGTTGTGGACCAGACACTTACAATAGACAGAAAAAAGAGCAAAGGATTTCGATGGAACATCGGTGTTTCCACGGAAAGTCCTTCCATTACGGTGTACCTTCCGGAAAAAGAATATAAAGAACTTGCTATAGAAACGGACACCGGAGATGTGGATATTCCGAAGGATTTTTCTTTTGAAAGTATAACGGCAGACCTTGATACCGGGGACATGAGCTGTCTTGCATCGGCGGAGGGTGATATACGCATCGGGACCAATACAGGCCATATATCCCTGATGAATGTGACGGCGGCAGGAATGCTTCTTTCGTCGGATACAGGGAAAATGGAACTGTCGGAGGTGAAACTGAACGGAGATCTGGAAATTCAGGAACATACCGGTAAGGTGATCCTGGAAAATGTGACGTGCCGGAACTTTATCTCGGATGGAGATACAGGCGATCTTGTCATGACGAATGTAAAGGCTTCCGGAGAGTTTAATCTCGAAAGAAACACAGGGGATATTGATTTCCACGGATGTGACGCGGAAACGATCTATGTGGAGACGGATACGGGAGATGTGACCGGAACCCTCCTCACGGACAAAGTTTTCATTACGGAAACGGATACAGGAAGCGTAGATGTTCCGAAGTCGACCGACGGCGGAAGATGTGAGATTTCAACGGATACCGGCGACATCCGGATCGAAGTGCAGTAAAGAGAACAGCTCATCCATGCGGAAGGAAGCGTTGCGCCGCATGGATGAAGCTCCGGTGAAAAAGGAGGTATCATGGCATGATACCGATGTTTTATGGCGGTATGCTGGCGGCATCTCTGCTGTGTGCAACGGTCTATATCTGTATGTGGCACAAGCATTTTGATGTGAACTTTACGATGATCTTCACGCTTGTGCCTGTGGCCTGTCTCGGATATCTGCTGTCTTCCCTTGTCAGGACGCTGGAGGGTGCGGTTATTGCCCAGCAGATTATCTATATCGGCGGAGTTTTTCTGCAGCTGTTTATCGTTCTCAGTATCTTTAATCTGTGTCAGGTTCATGTGCCAAAGTGGCTGCGGACGATGATGTTCGGGGTCTGCGTCCTGGTGTATGCCTCTGTTCTCACGATAAGCCGTGAGGACTGGTTTTACCGGAACGTGTCCTTTGACATGGTGAACGGGGAGCCGGTTCTTTTCAGGGAATACGGCTTCATGCATACGGTTTTCTACTTTCTGATAGGGGTATTCTTTCTTGCCGGAATCGGTACGATCCTGTACTCCTGGGTACGAAAAAAGGAAGTGCCGAGACGCATCCTTCTTCTGCTGGTGATTCCGGACGTGATCTGTGTGCTGACCTACTTTGTTGTCCTGAAAGGACTGGGCAGTGATGTGGATCTGGTTCCTCTGGGGTATGTCATCGCGGATGTGGTCTATCTTCTCATTGCCCACAGGGTCAATCTGTATGATGTGAGTGATACGGTCATCGATTCTTTTGTACAGGAACAGAAGACGGGCTATGTATCCTTCGATTTCCGGTACCGGTATCTCGGGAGCAACGAGGTGGCAAAAGAGCTTGTCCCGGAGCTTGCGGATACGGTGGTGGACGAGATGTTCGGATACAAGCCGTCCCAGAGAAGGATCCGCCATTTCCTGGACGATTTTAAAGAGAATCCGGAAAACAATACCTTTGTCCATATCGTGCATGATCCGGAAGGAAATGCCGACCAGGACAGATTTTACAATGTGAACGTCAATTATCTCTATGATGGAAATCAGCAGCGCGGCTATATCGTCACGTTCATCGATGATACCGCGAACAGGAAATATATCCGGCTTCTGGACACCTACAATGAACAGCTCCAGACAGAGGTGGATGAAAAAACCAGACACATCGTGGAGATGCATGACAATCTCATCATGAGCCTTGCGATGATGGTGGAGAGCAGGGACAATTCCACCGGCGGGCATATCAAGCGGACAAGCGAGGGAGTCCGGATCCTGATCGATGAGATCCGGAAGGAAGGGGTTTTGCCGCTGACACAGGAGTTCTGTAAAGACGTCATCAAGGCAGCTCCCATGCATGACCTTGGGAAGATCGCTGTTGACGATGCCGTGCTCCGGAAACCGGGCCGCTTTACCGACGAGGATTACGAAAAAATGAAGAGCCACACATCGGAGGG
>CAMOUV010000141.1 GCA_946626695.1 uncultured Blautia sp. | reverse complement strand
GGCCGTTCTTCCTGTATGATAGGCAAGGTGATTGTGATGGAGACATTTGTGAAACAGACTCTTCTCTATGATTTTTACGGCGAACTGTTGACCGAACGGCAGAAACAGATCTACGAGAGCGTGGTGCTGGAGGATCAGAGCCTTCGGGAAGCCTCGGAAGAATTCGGGATCAGCCGGCAGGGAGTGCATGATATGATCCGGCGCTGTACAGCAGCCCTGGAGGATTATGAACAGAAGCTTCACCTGGTGGAACGCTTCGTAAACATCCGGTCAGAAGTAAGGCAGATCCGGGAGAGAGCAGAAAGCGCAGGCATCCAGGAGATCGTTTCACTTTCCGAACATATATTGGAGGAATTATAGACTATGGCATTTGAAAGCCTGACTGATAAGCTGCAGAATGTTTTCAAAAAGCTACGAAGCAAAGGCCGCCTGACGGAGAATGACGTAAAGACCGCGCTGAAGGAAGTAAAAATGGCGCTTCTGGAAGCGGACGTTAACTTCAAGGTGGTCAAACAGTTCACAAAATCCGTACAGGAACGGGCTGTCGGCCAGGATGTCATGAACGGACTGAATCCGGGGCAGATGGTCATCAAGATCGTTAACGAAGAGCTTGTGAACCTGATGGGCAGCGATATGACAGAGCTTCCGCTCCGGAACGGCAACGAGATCTCCGTGGTCATGATGGCGGGCCTTCAGGGCGCCGGCAAAACGACCACAGCGGCCAAGCTTGCGGCGCAGCTGAAATCAAAAGGCCGCAGACCTCTTCTCGTGGCCTGCGACGTCTACCGCCCCGCGGCCATCAAACAGCTGCAGGTGAACGGAGAGAAAGTCGGCGTCGAGGTATTTGCCATGGGAGACAAAAACAGTCCCGTGGATATCGCAAGCGCCGCCTACGAGCATGCAAAAAACAACCAGCAGAATGTGGTTCTGATCGATACGGCAGGCCGTCTTCACATTGATGAGGACATGATGCAGGAGCTTGCGGATATCAAGCAGGCGGTTCCGGTGGACGCCACGGTTCTGGTGGTGGATGCCATGACAGGACAGGATGCCGTCAACGTAGCCGAATCCTTTGCTGAAAAGGTCGGGATCGACGGCGTGATCATCACCAAGCTGGATGGTGACACAAGAGGCGGTGCAGCCCTTTCCATCAAAGCGGTGACCGGCAAGCCGATCCTTTACGCCAGCACCGGCGAAAAAATGACGGACCTGGAGCCGTTCTATCCGGACCGGATGGCCTCCCGTATACTGGGAATGGGCGATGTGATGAGCCTGATCGAAAAGGTGGAAGCCTCCGTCGATAAGGAACAGGCCCAGGAAATGCAGAAAAAGCTGAAGAAGATGGATTTCGACTTCAACGATTATCTGTCCAGCATGGAGCAGATGAATAAAATGGGCGGGATCGGATCGATCCTGAACATGCTTCCCGGGGTTGGCCATAAGGCGAAGGAGCTGGAGGGCATGATCGATGAGAAAGCCCTGGACCGTACGAAGGCCATCATTCTGAGCATGACGCCCCAGGAGCGCAGCAATCCTCAGATCATCAACGTTTCCCGAAAGAACCGGATCGCGAGAGGCGCGGGCGTCGATGTGCAGGAAGTGAACCGGCTGGTGAAACAGTTTGAACAAAGCAAAAAGATGATGAAACAGATGCCCGGACTGATGGGCGGCAAAACCGGTATGAAAGGCGGCTTCAGGCTTCCTTTTTGAATACAATCTACTATTTTAATACATTTATAATGGAGGAATTAAATCATGGCAGTAAAAATCAGACTTACAAGACTGGGAAAAAAGAAAGCACCTTTCTATCGTATCGTTGTTGCTGATTCCCGCAACAAACGTGACGGAAGATGCATCGAGGAGATCGGAACCTACGATCCCAACACCGATCCCAGCACCTACAAGGTGAACGAGGAAGCAGCTAAAAAGTGGCTTGCAAACGGTGCTCAGCCTACAGAGACAGTTGCAAAGATCTTCAAGCTTGCCGGAATCGAAAAATAAGTCTGGATTGCCTTCCGGCAATTCTGTTCCTGTCCGCAGCGGCAGGTCAGGAGGTATGTAATGAAAAAACTCGTAGAAGTGATTGCAAAATCTCTTGTAGACAATCCGGAAGAAGTTGTTGTCACCGAGACTGAAAAGGAAGACTGTATCGTGATCGAACTGAAGGTCGGCCAGTCGGATATGGGAAAGGTGATCGGACGGCAGGGCCGGATCGCGAAAGCGATCCGCACGGTCGTAAAGGCGGCTTCTTCCAAGAGCCCCAAAAAAGTGATCGTAGATATCATGTGATCTTTTGCTGCGACAAAAGGTTTCATCACGGCTGCTGCATGGATATGCGGCAGCCGTTTTCAGACGGAGGGATCATTATTGGAAAAGTATCTTAAGGTCGGCGTCATCACGACGACCCACGGAGTACGGGGAGAGGCAAAGGTCTATCCCACGACCGACAGTCCCGAACGTTTTCTGGAGCTTGAAAAGGTGCTTCTGGATACAGGCAGGGGATACAAGGAACTGACCATCGAGAAGGTCCGCTTTTTCAAAAATCTGGTTATCGTTAAGTTTGCCGAGTTCGGGAATGTGGATGATCTGATACCCTGGCGGGGAAAGGAGCTGTGGATTCCCCGGGAAGAAGGAGCCGAGCTGCTGGAGGACGAGTATTATATCGCGGATCTGATCGGGATGCAGGTGTTTCTGGAGGACGGGTCCCTGTACGGTACGTTGAAGGATGTGCTGGAGACCGGTGCAAACGATGTGTATATCGTAGAGAAAAACGACGGCGGCGAGATCCTGCTTCCGGCGATCCACGAATGCATCCTTTCTGTGACTCCGGAGGAGAACAGGATGACCGTGCATCTGATGAAGGGACTGGAATGAGATGAATTTTCATGTGCTGACATTGTTCCCGGAAATGATCTGCCAGGCGATGCAGAGCAGTATCACCGGCAGGGCCATCGAAAACGGTTCCATCACCGTGGAAGCGGTCAATATCAGGGATTTTGCTTTTAACAAACATATGAAGGTGGATGATTATCCCTACGGGGGAGGAGCCGGTATGCTGATGCAGGCGGAGCCGGTCTATCTTGCGTGGGAATCCGTCCGGAAGCGGATGGAAGCTCCCTGCAGGACCGTTTTTCTGACCCCGCAGGGAAAGACCTTCACCCAGGAGATGGCAAGAGATCTGGCACAGAGCCGGGATCTGATCTTTCTGTGCGGACATTACGAAGGGATCGATGAAAGAGTCCTGGAAGAGATCGTTACGGATCCGGTCTCTATCGGAGACTATGTGCTGACCGGAGGAGAGCTTCCGGCCCTCGTCATGATGGATGCGATCTCCCGGATGGTGCCGGGGGTCCTTGGAAACGAAGAATCGGGAGAAAATGAATCTTTTTCTGCCGGTCTGCTGGAATATCCCCAGTATACCCGACCGCAGGTCTGGCATGGGAAGGAAGTTCCGGAGGTGCTGATGTCGGGGCATCACGGAAATGTGGACGCATGGAGACGAGAACAGTCCATCATCCGGACCCTCAGGACAAGACCCGATCTGCTGCCGCAGTCGGATCTGTCCAACAAGGAATGGAATTTTGTGCGGCAGCTGAAAAAACAGTGGAAAGAAGAGGCGGCCAAGAAGAATGAAAACGTCTGATTTTTATTATGATCTTCCGAAAGAGCTGATCGCACAGGATCCGCTGGAGGACCGAAGCTCCTCCCGGATGCTGCATCTGTCCCTGAAGGACGGCAGCATCGAGCACCGGCATTTCCGGGATATCCTGGAATACCTGCACCCCGGCGACTGCCTGGTGGTCAATGACACCAAGGTGATTCCGGCCCGGTTATACGGGCACCGTCAGGAGACGGGAGGCGCGGTGGAGATCCTGCTCCTGAAGCGGGAAGCGGGGGATGTGTGGGAATGTCTTGTAAAGCCGGGGAAAAAGGCCCGGACCGGTGCCAGGATCGTTTTCGGAGACGGAAGCCTGGCCGGGGAGATCACGGAGGTGCTGGAAGACGGGAACCGGAGGATCCGGTTCGAATACGACGGGATTTTTGAAGAAATTCTGGACCGCCTCGGCGAGATGCCTCTGCCGCCTTATATTACGCACAAGCTGCAGGACAAGAACCGGTATCAGACGGTCTATGCCCGGGAAGAAGGATCTGCGGCGGCGCCCACGGCGGGTCTGCATTTTACCAGGGAATTGCTGGAACAGGTGGAGGCGATGGGAGTCCGGATCGCCCACGTGACGCTTCATGTGGGGCTCGGAACCTTTCGTCCCGTAAAGGTGGAGGATGTGGAGACCCATCAGATGCATTCGGAATACTATATAGTGGAACAGGAACAGGCGGACCGGATCAACCGTACCCGTGAAGATGGCGGGCGGATCATCGCGGTGGGAACCACCAGCTGCCGGACACTGGAGTCCGCATCCACGGAGGACGGTGTACTGCACGCCGGAAGCGGCTGGACCGATATTTTCATCTATCCGGGGTACCGCTTCAAGATGATCGATGGGCTGATCACGAATTTTCATCTTCCCGAATCGACGCTGATGATGCTGGTCTCTGCCTTTGCCGGAAAGGAAAATATCTTCCGGGCCTATGAAGAAGCAATCCGCCTGAAATACCGCTTCTTCTCCTTCGGAGACGCCTGTCTGCTGTTATAAAATACCAAAAACAAAAAAGGGGCCGAAGCCCCTTTTTTTGTTGTCCTGAAACGGTTTATTCGTCTGCCATGGCGGCATCTTCGGCTGCGGCACGAAGCTCTGCTTCGCCCTGGCACCATTCGATGCACTCGTCATAGCCGTAATCCTTTGCCTGGCTGATCATATCGGCAACGATGGATGCATACTCCTCGTCGTTTTCCGCATAGATTGCTTTCCAGGTGTTGGACTTCAGCTGTGATCGGTTATGAGAAACCTTTTGACAGCCTTCGGGAAGCATCCGTCCAGGGACATATCAATGCGATGACGGATCAGGATGGCGTTCTCCGGCATGCTCTTCTCTATGTAAAACCGGATGGGAAAAAAGTCTATTCCATGGCAAGTCAGACTGCCCGGATTTTTATGGAACAGAGAGGAGAGGAGCTGCAGCTCCCGCCGGTTAATTCAATGGGGCATTTTTATGTTCCATTTACCGGAAAGCCAGGAGACTATTATGATGGTGTATCCATCGCCTGGCTGCTGCAGGGAAAAGTCCCGGCGGATTACTGGGCCGGAAAGATCGTGCTGATCGGCCCGTACGCACCGGCGCTGCAGGATGCATATTTTACTTCGATCAGTAAAGGCGTCCCTATGTACGGCGTAGAATTCCAGGCGAACGTTATTCAAAGTCTGATCGAAGGAAACTTTAAGACGGAAGCCGCGAATCTTCCTCAGCTGATCATTTTGTTCCTTCTTTGTTTTGTCGTCATGGTTTTTTTCCTGCGCATGAAAGTCCTGATCGGAGAAGTCATCTGTGCCGGAACCGTGATCGTCACTTTCGGAGCCTCTGTTCTTTTATACAAACTGGGACTTATCATTCATCCTTTGTGGATTCCGGCCGGCATT